>NZ_CP028365.1:2410800-2712150 GCF_003033925.1 Tannerella serpentiformis | reverse complement strand
CACGAGGCAATCCATATCGGCGCTGCGATCGAAGGTCTGCACCAACATGCCCGGGAAGACGATGCACAGGTCGTCGGCCTTCACGGGGATGTCTCTGCCGTCCAATTTCAGCCGGAAGCTACCCCTACGGCATAGGGCGATGCAGCCCGATTTCATTAGGGCAGGCACCTGCTCGATGTTTAGCGTATTGCTTTCGTTTCCTTCAAAGTGGAAGAGTTTCAGCAGCATTTCCTGCTCCGAGGCCTCGGGATCGTCGACGAAGTATCGAATGTTCAAATTGTTTGTTTCCATATAAATAGAACGTTTTGCCTAATGCGTGCGCAAAAGTAGGACGATCCGCCGTATCTCAAAGAGGAAAAAGGGAATAGAATGCATGCCTCCGCCCGTATCCGGGGAACAAACGATGGCTGCGGAGGGGCTTGGGGTGTTCGTTTTAGAACGATTTGTGCGACGCGGCAGCCCGTCATCAGCCCCGGAAGTCCCGGCGACACTGTCGCCAGCACCACCACACCCCATGATAGTCCCGGCGACACTGTCGCCAGCATTACCACACCCCATGATAGCCCCGGCGACACTGTCGCCAGCACGACCACACCCCATGATAGCCCCGGCGACACTGTCGCCAGCACGACCACACCCCATGATAGCCCCGGCGACACTGTCGCCAGCGTTACCACACCCCATGATAGTCCCGGCGACACTGTCGCCAGCATTACCACACCCCATGATAGCCTCGGCGACACTGTCGCCAGCACCACCACACCCCATGATAGCTCCGGCAGAATGTCTGCCGACGTCACCACATCCCATGATAGCCCCGGCAGAATGTCTGCCGACGTCACCACACCCCATGATGGCCCCGGCAGAATGTCTGCCGACACCACCACACCCCATGATAGTCCCGGCAGAATGTCTGCCGACATCACCACACCCCATGATGGCCCCGGCAGAATGTCTGCCGACACCACCACACCCCATGATAGTCCCGGCAGAATGTCTGCCGACACCACCACACCCCATGATAGCCCCGGCAGAATGTCTGCCGCCTCCCCCACCCGTCTTTGCGCATTCTCCTACTTTCGCGCCGCTTTTTTCACCCCCTTACTCACGTCAAACCATTCATTCATGAAGCGAGCTATTGCCCTCACCTACTCCCTCGTCGTGGCTACGATGGCCACGGCCACGTGGATCGAACACTTCCGCGGAACCGAATTTGTCGCCCGTCACCTCTATGGCGCCTGGTGGTTCACGCTGCTCTGGGCCCTACTGGCGGCCCTGGGCGTGGCGTGGATCGTGAAGCGACGTGTCAGGCGGTGGAGCACGCTGCTGGTGCACGCCGCCTTCGTCGTCATCCTCCTCGGCGCCCTGCTGACGCACCTGACGGCCTCGCGCGGCATCGTCCACCTCCGACAGGGCACAACTGTCGACACCTACCTGGCCGAACAGCCCGACGGCTCCACCGAGGAGCGGCAGTTGCCCTTCCGCATCACCCTCGACAGCTTCCGCGTCCACTACCACGCCGGCACGACGGCCGAGCGCGACTATACGTCCCACTTCACCGTCAGCGACGGCCAGACCGTCCTCCGCGGCGAAACGGCGATGAACCGCATCTTCACCTTCCGCTCTGTCCGGCTCTATCAGAACGCTTACGACCCCGACATGGCCGGCAGTTACCTGGCCGTCAACACCGATCCCTACGGCATTCCCATCACTTACACCGGCTACGGGCTGCTCTTCGCCGCCCTCGTCGGACTGCTCATCGATCCGCGCGGCACCTTCCGCCGACTGCTCTCCGACGCCCGCCTGCGCCGCGGGGCCTTCCTCGTGCTCGTCCTCCTGTCCATCGGGCGTGAGGCGTCGGCCGACCCCCTGATCGTGCCCCGCGAGACGGCCGACCGCTTCGGGCGCCTGCACCTCCTTTATAGCGACCGCATCGCCCCGGTGCAGACCTTCGCCATCGACTTCACGAAGAAGCTCTACGGCCGCGCCTCGTATCGCGGACTGACGGCCGAGCAGGTGCTGATGGGGCGCCTCTTCGACCCGCGCGGATGGGACAAGGAGCCGATGATCCGCGTCAAAGACGCCGCCCTGCGCCGTCAGCTGCGCCTGCCGCGCTACGCGTCCGTCAACCATTTCTTCTCGCCCGACCGGGGCTATATCCTCGGGACTTACCTGATGGAATACGAGCAGGGGCAGCGCGACGCCTTCCACACGGCCTGCGTAGACATGGACGCCAAGATCCGCCTCATCATGTCCCTACGCGACGGATCGGCGCTGGCGCTCTTCCCCCATGCCGACGTCTACGGCGCCGTCCGCTGGCGTCACCCGGCCACGCCCCTCTCCCCCGGCGAGTTGCCCCGCATGGATGCGCTCTTCCTGCGCAGCTACCTCAGCCTGCTCCGCGAGCAGATCGTCAAAGCCGACTATGCCACCGCCAACACGCTGATCGAGAAGCTCGACAAATACCAACGCCTGCACGCCGGCGGCACCCTCCCCTCGCCCATGGCCGAGCGCGCCGAACGCCTCACGAACGCCTTCCCCTTCGCCACGGTGCTCTTCATCGTCAACCTCACCGTCGGCCTCTTGGCGCTGCTTTACACCATCCGCCGACTCGTCCGGCGGCACGACGCGCCGCGCACCGATCGCCTCGTCCGACGCGCCACGCTCGGCCTGCTCCTCCTTTCCTTCGCCGCGCTGACCCTCTGCGAGGTGCTCCGCTGGATCGTGGCCGGCCGTGCGCCCGTGGCCAACGGTTACGAGACGATGCTGCTCATCGCCTGGTTCACCCTCCTCTTCGCCTTCGTAGCCGGACGCCGCTTCCCCATCGCCCTCCCCTTCGGCGCGCTCATCTCCGGCTTCTTCCTTCTGGTCAGCCACCTGGCCCTGATGGATCCGCGCATCACGCCCCTCATGCCCGTCCTCGGTTCGCCGCTGCTCAGCCTGCACGTCTCCGTCATTATGATGGCTTATGCACTGCTCAGCCTCACGTTCGTCTGCGCCCTCACGGCCCTCCTTCTGGCCGCCATCGGCCGCCGCGATCCGGAGCGCACGGCCGAGCGCATGGACGCGCTGCGCCTCCTCTCGCTCCTCTTCCTCTACCCCGCGCTCGTCACGCTCGGCGTCGGCATCTTCGTCGGCGCCATCTGGGCCAACGTCTCGTGGGGCACGTATTGGAGCTGGGACCCGAAGGAGACGTGGGCCTTGATCACGTTCATGGTCTACGCCGTCGTCATCCACACCCACACTTGGCCCGCCTTCCGTCGCCCGATGGCCTATCACGTCTACCTCCTCCTCTCCTTCCTCACGCTGCTGATGACCTACTTCGGCGTCAACTACCTGCTCGGCGGCATGCATTCCTACGCATAAACGGGCTGCGACCGCCCAGCGAATTGGGTCGGGTGCGCGCAAAAAAAGCCGGGTACACGATGGGATCCGATCCCAATCATGTACCCGGCGTGCTGGGGGGGGCTGACCGATGTGTCCGCCCCCTAACGGCCGATTCAGAATTACTTGGCCTTGAGGTTCTCTCCGCCCTCCTTGACAATGCTGCGATAGTATTCCTCGTCATAGCCGGGCCACTCCGGAGCAGCAGGCAGGCCGTACGGGTTACGCTTGAAGTGGCCATTCTCCTCCTTCTTCACATTGCCGTCGATATACTTCACCAGGAGGTACTCGCCCAGCTCCTTCCAGCGTGCAGTAGCGGACTCCGCCGTGGTGGTGCTAAACCAAGTCAGAAAGCGACGCGCCTCCTCGGGGCTCTTTTCGTAGAGCGTCTGAGCCGCCTTGTCGATGGCCGGGATACGATCGCGATAGCCATCCTCCAGCTCCGACTGCACCTTGCGGATGTCCTTAATCATGAAGCTGTACTTGTGGTAGGCCATGTTGGCCACCCAGTTGTAGATCCAGAAGGCCGATGTCCACGAGAAGGTCAGCAGGTCGCCGTTGCCCTCGCGATAGCACTCCGGCACAGCCAGCGTGGAGGAGTAAACGGGCGTGAAGACGGCCGTGTTGGCATCGTCGACACCGAACCAGAGGATGCCGCCGATCTCGTCCGGCAACCAGTTGCGCATCTGCGGCACGATCACGAAGCCCGTCTGCTGCGTAGCGATGGCGCGTTCGTGGAGGTACTTCTGCCCGTCGACGGTGAAGTTCATCGGGCGCCAGCGATAAGGCACCTTGTACGCACCCGATCCGGGCTCCTCGACCATGTCCATGCTTGTGCCCTCGTAGTGGTCACGCATAGCGTTCTGCACATCTTGTACAGAGATCTTACGCGTGGGGCGCACGTAGAGCGGCATCGGCTCCTTCGAGGCGTCACCACGGACGAACTGTTCGTACTTGCTCATGTCCGTGAACTTGCGGAAGAAGGCCCACACGCGAGCCTCGCAGGCACGCAGGCCATCAAATTCGTAGGGGCAATAGGCATTGACGAAGCTGAAATCCTTGTCGGCGCCCTTGAAATAGCCCTTCTCGCGAGCAAAGGAGACGATGTCCGGCGAGTACATGCAGTTCTCCTTGTCGCCGAACGGGATGTGGTGGATACGCGCCTGATTGGCGTGGGCCGCGATGCAGTCGTCCGGGATGCGGATAGCTACCCATACGGCGCCCTTACGGCCGGGTCCCTTGCCGATCATTTCCATGATCCATGCCTCGTTCTTGTCGGCGATGGTGAACGATTCGCCGCTGCTGTAATAGCCGTGCGCAGCCACAAGGTCGGTCATCACCTTGATCGCTTCGCGGGCTGAGCGCGAGCGCTGGAGGGCGATGTAGATCAGGCTGCCGTAATCCATGATGCCGGTCGAGTCCACCAGCTCGTGGCGCCCGCCGAAGGTGCTCTCGGTGATGGCCACCTGGTGCTCATTCATGTTGCCCACGACGGAGTACGTCCGTTCCACCTGCGGGATGCGCCCGAGCGGTTTGCCCGTGTCCCACTCCACCACGTCGAGCATGGCGCCCTTTGGGTGAGTCGCTGCCGGCCAACGATACATCACGCCGTACAGCGTGTGCGAGTCGGCCGCATAACTGATAATCACTGATCCGTCAACGGATGCTTTCTTGCCCACTATCAAGTCGGTGCAAGCCTCGGCCTTCGTCCCGCCCATAGCCAGGAACAATGCGGCCGCTAATGCGATAGCATACTTCTTCATACGATACTGTTTGATGTTTCTCTATTGTGTAAATAAATCTTGTGGCCAAAGGTAGATGAATTGTCAAGGGGAGGCTCAACCGACTGCGTCTTACCGTCAATTGCCCACTGCGCCCCCTATTTTTGTCATCCGATTATTCACTCTATTAAACAACAGGCACAATGGAAACACGAATTCATCATGCACACCCCATGCGGCGTGGGATCATCCCCGCGCTCATCCTTTTTGTTTCACTCCTTCCGCTGCTCGCCGCCGCGCAACTCCACGACGTCCGGCTGCGGGTGCTGGAGCCAGACGGTACGCCGGCGGCCAACCTGATGTGCGCGCTTAAAGCGCCCGGAGCCGCCGATGCCGCCGCGTTTGCCTTCACCGACAGCACGGGCGTGACCGTCCTGCGCGTCGCGGCGACGGGGCACTACGGACTGTCGGTCTTGTCGTTTGGCAAAGTCCTTCACGAGCAAGAAGTGGACATCGCGGGCGCCGTCGATCTGGGCGACATCACCCTCCGCACGGCCACACAGCAGCTGGACGAGGTGATGGTGACGGCCGAGCGGCGCGCCGTGAGCAACCGCGAGGGACGGCTCATCTTTGACGTCTCCTCGTTACCCCTCAAAGCCGACTATACGGCTGTCGATGCCCTCGTGCGCACGCCGCTCGTCAACTTCTCGTCCGACGGTGTCACCATCGCCGGACTCGGCGCCGAGATCCGCATCAATGGCATCCGTCAGCAACGCGCCGGCGGACTCTACGCCTACCTCAGCGCCATCCCCATCGATCGTGTGGAGCGCATCGAGGTGCACGCCGGTCGTAGCGCCGACCTCGACGCCTCGAATAGCGGCGGCTACGTGGATATCATCCTCCGTTCGCTTTACGGCGTCTCCGGCTTCCTTCACGGCGGCCTCTCCTACTACGGCATGAGCTACGACGCCCGCCGTCGCGCCCTGTTCACCGGGTCGGGTGGCGCAGGCATCACGTACGGCAAAGAGCGGTGGAGCGCCTACGCCGACGTCAGCTTCGGTGCCGGACGCAGCACGGGTGTCAAAAGTCGGCGCGAGACGACCTTCCTCTCCAGCGGCGAGGAGCGCACAGGTACGAACACGACTTACGGCGACCGTCGCCGCGGCCTGAACATGAACGTGGGTCTGAACGTCCACCCGAGCGAGCTACACACCTTCGGCCTCGAAGCTTCCCTCGCGTACATGTTTCCACCCACGAATTATGCCGAGGGCGCGCAGCAGATCCAGCGAGGCAGTCGGCGCGAGCAGTACACTCGAACGACGGAAACGGACCGCACCACCTTTGCCGGTAATCTCTTAGCCAACTATCGTTACGCTTCGAAAGACGGTCGCCACAAGGTGAATTGGTTAGCGAACTACATCCACGATCACAAAGACGAAGAGGTGCGTTGGGATGTGCTGTACACCCTGCCCGACACGCTGCAGCGCCGCGAGGTCAACACTGACCGCAGTCGCTCGGAGATGTTTTACACGCAGCTCGCCTACATCCATCGCCTCAGCAAAGAGATCGAACTGATGGCCGGCGGCAAGTATGCGCGCACCGCCATGCAAAACGATAACGGATACGCCGAGGGCGATCGCCTGGCCAGAGAGAACCGCTTCCGCTACGTGGAGCAGATCCCCGCCGCCTTCGCCGAGGGCAGCTACTCGCACGGCCCGCTCTACCTCTCCGCTGGTCTGCGCATGGAGCAGACTGATCTCCGCTCGCACAGCGGCGACGTCCGCCAGACCTACACTGGCCTCTACCCCTCTGTCCGAGCGTCGTACAACTTCCCCAGCGGACTGTCGGTCAACCTCAGCTATTCGCGCACGCTCTTCCGCCCGCCGTTCCAGCTGCTCAACCACCATGTCTTCAAGCTGTCCGAACGTGAGTACTACGTCGGCAACCCGCTGCTAAAGGCCGAAGTGAACGACAACATCCGCCTCCGACTGACCTCCGGACCACATACACTCTACCTGCGTTGGGGCTACTCGCCGAACCCGATCACGAACATGTTTTACAGCAGCGGCGACACGCTCTATGGCACCAACCTCAATGCCGCGCGCAAGTATGAATACGCCGCCTCGTACAGCTTCAACAGCCACCTCCGCCCGTGGTGGCACATCGCGGCCGAAGTGGAGTTGCAACACATCCACCTGCCCGAAAGCCAATACAAGCAGCGCATCACACAGCTGTACGCCTCCATGCGCCACACGTGGACGATCGCCCGCACGGTAAGCGTAGACCTGAACGCGAATTATGGTTCGCCGTGGATCATGAACGACAAGTGGGTGGCGGATCGCTTCAAAGTGGATTTAAGCGCGCGTTACACCTTCCCGAAGAGCGGTATCACCCTCTCGCTGACGGGCCGCAACCTCTTGGCCCGCCGCCGGACAGAGAGCATCATCCACAACGCCATGCTCCACAACCGCAACTGGAGCGAAACGGCACCGCTCTCCATCCTCGCCAACCTAACGTGGCGCTTCTCTGCCGGACGCAAGAAGGTGAGCCAAGAGCGCATTCAGGATAACAACATGGATCGGTATCGGTTGTAATCGACCTTCGGTGGCGGGACGACATCGAAAACACATATAGAAAACGTGTGTTCGACGAAAGCATAAAGCCGGCAGAGTGTTTCTACGGAAGCTACGCGAGGGTCAAAACGTTTTTGGAAATGCCCTGCGGAACTTCCGCAAATGCCGAAAAGCATTTTTTGTCGCTTGCGGAACTTCCGCAAACGCCAAAAAGTTTCTCGAGAGACTTGCGAGACTCCCGCAAACACCAAAAAGTTTCTCGAGAGACTTGCGGAACTCCCGCAAACGCCAAAAAGTTTCTCGAGAGACTTGCGGGACTCCCGCAAACACCAAAAAGTTTCTCGAGAGACTTGCGGAACTCCCGCAAACACCAAAAAGTTTCTCGAGAGACTTGCGGGACTCCCGCAAACACCAAAAAGTTTTTCGAGGCACTTGCGGGGTTCCCGGCATTCGCCGAGACGTTTGCGCAGGCCGCGCAAGTATCCCGGCATTTGCCGAGACGTTTGCGCAGGTTGCGCGAGGCTCCCGGCATTTACCGAGACGTTTGCGCAGGCTGCGCAAGTTCCACGGCATTTACCGAGACGTTTGCGCAGGCCGCGCGAGGCTCCCGGCATTTGCCGAGACGTTTGCGCAGGCTGCGCGAGGTTCCCGGCATTTGCCGAGACGTTTGCGCAGGCTGCGCGAGGCTCCCGGCATTCGCCGAGACGTTTGCGGGGCTCCCGCAAACGCCAAAAAGTTTTTCGGGACACTTGCAGCGTTCCTGCAAACACCAAAAAGTTTTTCGCGGCTCTTGCAGCATTCCTGCAAGTCTATTAGTATGGAGGAAGCCTAAGGAAGGCAGTGGGAAAAACGATCGGGTTTTGGGTGATAAGTGCATCGGTTCTAACGGATTTGCATCGGCAAAGAAAAGGCAAAGCGTTGGGATCGATGAAGACGGAGCGTAACCAAATCGTTACCTATGATTCGAGAGGTAACGAAAACGCAAAATACGGCGGTAAACATCTTTTGGTGAAACGTGCGTATTGCGCTTATTTGTAGCGTTTTGTATAACTCTGAACACTTCGCTGACAGGTAACTTTGCACACCCTAAAAACCCGAAGTAATGAAGAGAGAAACGATGAAGGTTTTGCTCTACCTAAAAAAGAGCAGTATTGACAAATCGGGACGGGCACCAATCATGGGGCGCATCACGTATGCCGGGACAATGGCTCAATTCGGTAGCAAATTTTCTTGCCCGCCCGACCTCTGGAATCCCCGCGAGAGCCGCCTTAGAGGCAAGAGCCGGGAGGCCGTCGTCACCAATGAGAAGTTAGACGATCTGATGCTGGCCATTAGTCAGGCTTACCGGACACTGGCCGATCGGGGTGTGGCCTTCACGGCCGCCGACATCAAGGAACGATTGCAAGGCAATGCCCACAGTCGGACGACCTTCCTCGAACGCTACGACTGGCTGTTGGAGGAAGTAGATGCACGCGTCGGCGTCGATCTGACGAGGCATTCGGCGCTGAAATACCATCAAGCGAGAAAGCACTTCACCCGCTTTATACGGAGCCGTTTCGGCCGGGAAGACATGACTTTCAGTGAGATGACGGAGGACTTCTTCCCGCAGTTCGAGCGCTATATCAAAGGGGAGTTGGGGCTCTCTGACAACTCCTTTCTTCGGCTGTCTTGCATGCTGAAGAAGGTGTGCCGGCTGGCTTACCGGGAGGGTCTCTCCGACCGACCGCTCTTCGAAGGAATTCGCATCACGCGTGAGAAACGAAGTGCACCGCGGTCGCTCGACCGGACGGCCTTCGACCGACTGCTGGCACTCACCTTTCCACCCCATCAAAAGGACTTGGCGATTGCCCGCGATCTGTTCGCGTTTACCTGCTACACCGGGGCGGCCTATTGCGACATGGTGCGGCTTACGCGCTCACACCTCTTCCGAGACGATCGCGACGACCTGTGGCTGAAGTTCAAGCGGCAAAAGACGGGGGCGCTCTGTCGGGTGAAGCTCCTGCCCGAGGCCGTGGCGCTCATCGAGCGTTACCGCTCCGACGAGCGAGAGACGCTTTTCTCGCCGATCCCTTACTACACTTACCTCATCCGACTGAAGGCCGTCGGACTGAAAGCAGGCCTCGCATTCCCGCTGACGGCACACATCGGGCGACACACGTTCGCCACGCTGATTACGCTTGAAAACGGTGCACCCATTGAAACCGTGAGCCGCATGTTGGGCCACGGTAGCCTCAAAATGACCGAGCGATACGCCCGAGTCACGTCGCGCAAACTCTTCGAGGAGTTCGATCGTTTCCTCGCCTTCACCCAAGATCTTCGTCTGACTCTTTAACCCCGGAATCTCATGCGCAGCACATTTAGAATCCTGTTTTACATCAATCGAAACAAGACGAAAAAGAACGGAAAGGCGGCCGTGCTCTGTCGAATCACCGTGGACGGCCGTTCGGCGGTTATCGCTACGGGCGAGGAATGCGCGCCCGAGGCGTGGCAGACGAAGTCAGGTGAGACGGGCGACCGGAAGATCAATCTTCGCTTGCAGGCCCTTCGCGAACGAATCGAAGCGAGCTACACGACGCTCCTTCGGCGGGAGGGTGTAGTTAGTGTCGAACGACTGAAACTCCGATTGCAGGGGGTGAACGAGACTCCGACGATGCTTTTGGAAACGAGCACAGAGGAACTGCGGACCGTGGAAGCCTGCGTGGGCCGCTCAAGGAGTCCCGGCACTTATCAAAATAACCGCCGTTCTGACAGTGGACTGCGGGACTTTGTTCGCAGCCGTGGCGAATTGGACATTCCGATCCCGACACTCGCGCCGGACTTCTTCGATACGTATCGTTTATTTCTGAAGCGAAGGGGCTACGCTGTGTCCACGACAAACCGGCACCTCCATTGGCTCGGCCGATTGATGCGCCGCGCGATTGCCCGCGGCGTGATCCGTTTCAACCCTTTCGAGGGAGTGCGATACGAGACGGAGAAGTATCGCCCACGCTTTCTGCAAAAGCATGAAGTGGAGCGTCTCCTGGCCTTTTCCGTCCGAGACGAAGCCACGGAGCTGAGTCGCCACATGTTCCTCTTTTCGGTCTTCACAGGGCTGGCTTACGCCGACTTGCGGACGCTCCGAAGGTCACAGATCGAGACGGACGGCACGGGTCGGCGATACATCCGAAAGGCGCGGCAGAAGACCCACGAGGAGAGCCTCATCCCTCTTCACCCGATCGCCGAACAGCTCCTTTCGCTTTACCTGAAAGATGATAAGACGGAAGACCGCAGGATCTTCCCTGACGCGAGTTACTTCCTATTAACCCATCGCCTCAAGGCTATTGGTAAGGCATGCGGCCTCCACGAACCGCTAACATTTCACGTCGGGCGTCACTCGTTCGGCACGCTCACCCTCGAAGCAGGGATCTCTATGGAGAGCATCGCCCGCATGATGGGCCACGCCTCCGTCACCACCACGGAACTCTACGCCCGCATCACCGATCAGAAGATTTCGGAGGATGTGGATCGGCTCATTGCCCGAAGAAGGAAGGCGGGGGAAGGCGGTGCCGCGCCGGGTAACCGGATGGGAAAAAGCCCGGAACAGGGCGCATAGGTTTGCAGTTGTGATTGTCAGATAAGACAGAAGAATAACCCCAAAAAATGAAGTGATTATGGACTATGTTATCATCGAATCGTCCGCATGGGAGGCGCTGAAAAGCCGTATTGAAGGGCTGCACGAACGCATGAGCGAATTGTTCGGATCGAGAGCCGAACCGACAGAATTGCTGCCCGGCGAGGCCGTTTGCCGGATCCTCGGCGTCAGCCGTCGCACGTTGCAATACTATCGGGATACGGCGGCGCTACCCTTCGTCCGCATCGAGCACAAGTGTTACTACCGGCGAGAGGACGTGGCGGCACTGCTCGCCGAAAGCGGAAGCCCCGAGCCTCCCCCCAATCGGTTGCCGGAAGGAGTGTGAGGAGCCATTGTATCATACAATCGCGCGGAAAAAACTTTTTCGGCCCATTGTATCGTACAATCGCGCGGAAAAAACTTTTTCGGCTCATTGTATCGTACAATCGCGCGGAAAAAACTTTTTCGGCCCATTGTATCGTACAATCGCGCGGAAAAAACTTTTTCGGCTCATTGTATCGTACAATCGCATGAAAAAAACTTTTTCGGCCCATTGTATCGTACAATCGCGCGGGAAAAAAAACTTTTTCAGCCGAAAAGCAAAGGCTATGGAGCCTCACAAAGCGTGCGTCCCTCCCATCCGTTTTTCTAATGACCAAACAGGAATAAACCAAGCAGAAATCAATGACAGAAGAAGAAATCATCCGGCAAGAATCGCCTGAAATGGGAGCGCTCTTCGACGGGCTCGCGTCCGTCGCGGAGCAGATGAGCGAGATTGCCGCCACGCACCGCCCTCTCTTCGGCGGTGATGTCTACCTGACGGGTAGCGAGGTGACGGAAAGGCTTTTCATCAGTCGCCGCACGCTGCAGGATTATCGCGACCGCGGCCTCCTGCCCTATACCCGAATCGGCGGAAAGATGCTCTACAAACTCTCCGATTTGGAGCGCCTGCTCCGAGAGAATTACCGGACGCAGACACCGCCTCGCCTCCTCCATCGTATCACCCACAAACCCCAAACCCCATGACACAGAGAAAAAAGGAATTCTCCTATTACCGACTGCGATTAGAGACCTATTTGAAAGATTATCACCCCGAACGGCTGGCCGACGAGGCGTTTATCCGTGACCGATCGGACGCCGCGGCACAGGCCTATGAAGACGCCTTTCGGCAAGGCTATCCTGTTCTCGAAGCCGGGCATATCGCCACGGAGGTACTCTTCGTAGGACTGCATTTTTCGCCGTACTACATGCTCGAACAGATCATCGAGAACGAGTTCGCCAACGTGGTTCCGCCTGAACGCGCCGCGGATTTTGCGCTGCGGCTGTTGCAGAGCAACTCCATCCGCGAGACCATCGAGAAGTACGAGCCGGGCGACGATTTCGACGGAAGCCCGGAGTACGACCAGCTCTACACCGAGCTGACGGGCGTCATCGTTGAGCTGCTCGAAGCAGACGGCGTGAAGGTGCTCCCGTAGCCTCCGCCCCTTCTGCATCCCGTTTTTCATTCGGCCGTGGCATCGCGCTGCGGCCGATTTTATACCCCAACATCTGCATATCCTATTCCGAGGATCTTTCCTCTACGGGTTTCCCTGCTTCCACTTTTTGTTTGCGGCTCGGAGCCGATGTCGGTTCCCTTGTCTTCGGGCAAAGGTCAGCAGACGATAAGGGTGACGTCAAGGCCAAACGCCCCAGAGCGTTCGCCACCGATAAAATCTTCCTGCTTCACAGCGTATTTTATCGGTGTAGAGCCTTGCCTTATCCCCTCATCGTCTGCCCTTTGTTGCCCTCGAAACGAAACCGGCATACTCCGAACTTTGAACGCAAAAAAAATGTCAGCACGATGAAAACGGAAAGATCCCATCACCTCCAAAACAGATTTGAAACGAAACGACGCCTCCTCGCATTACCGCAAAAAATCGTTTGGATCGTCGTCTGTGTTGTGGCGTTGAAAGCCATAGGCACTTCGGAAGAATTGACCGCTATCTTGACGCTCCTTGCCGTCTTCTATCTCGTGCATGCAACACTCCAAATGGTTCTTCGGGTGCTGTTCTACCTTATTCGATGGCTTTGCATCGCCGCTGCATTGGCTTGGATCGTTTATCGACTGCTGTTTTGAGACGTTACAATAACAATGACGGGGAGAGACTCCATCGGAACCCTCTCCCAGTCACTTTTCATAGAGCAGCGCAAGCTCCACACGACGTCGTAAATGCAGCGCCTTCAGCTCTTTGCCGCGGTAGCGGCAGAACAAAATGTACTCGCTTCGGATGTCTCTGTCGCCCGATTCTAACTTCTGAACGAGGCGACTCTTCGGCTGTTTGCCGTAGCCTAAGAGGCGGTATTCACCGACGTTATACGACAACACAGCAAGGAGTAAGGAGTCGCGACCGAAGCGACGAAACGTGACGAGCCGTTTCTTTAGATCTGCGCGAAGCAGAGAATCCGCCTGCCGTCTTGTCATCGTACACGAAAGCCGCTCACCGGGCAGCAGACGGTGACCGTAGCCGACATAAGGGTAGTTTTTCGGGCCATGTAGCCCTTCGTAATGTTTGATGCACGCGACGGCGCGCTCGAAGCGTGGAAGGCTGAACAGCCGATCGGCTCCGCGCTGTGCCTGCGCGTTGGGCGCGGCGAGCGCTTGGACACAAACAAGGAGCGCAAGCAGGCCGCGTCCGATTTTCGTTTTCATAAGGTAGTCAGATGTTTTTTTGGGGGTGGATAAAAAGACAAAAGCACCGATCCGTCGCGGACAGATGCTCTTCATGTCAGGGTTATGAACAAAATAGGCGATGAAAAAAGATGTCTTCAGGCAGATCGATCTTCCGAAGAGACTTTGTTCTCCTTATGGTTGAAGTCAAATGCGAGTGTTTGACTCTGGCCGTGATTGTCCTCGATCACGACTTCGAGTGACTGTCGCTCGACAGAGAGTGAATGGTAATAGAGGGTGAAATGCCCCGGCGCGATGACGTAGCGATCGTTCGGCGTGAGGGGTTTACCGCGTCGACCGATGCGCAGCGCCCCACTGCCGTCGTACTGAAAATAGCGCAGGGTGTAGCGTGTGCCATTCACGATGCGCTCGAGCGCAAGCGTACAGCGTATCTCGACTTCTTCACCCGGCGCGAGGGTTTTCGGGATGGGCATCGTCGTGACTCGGAACGGGTAAACCGTTCGCACGTCCAGACGGCGATCACAGCTGACCAAACAAAACCCGGCCAGGAGCAGGACGCCTATCGCCCATGCCGCATTACGGATATTCGTTTTCATGATTCATTGGGGTTAGAGGTTAATGCGAAAACCTGCCGAGATGGCAGGTCGAAAGAGATGTACGTCCGAGCCGAAGAGGAACAGTCCGCGGCCACCGAAGACAAAGAGCAGGTGATCCGACAGGAACAGCTCTACACGGAGATGCAGCCCGCCGCCCCCAACTATGCGCGAACGGTCGAGTAGCTCCGCACCGTCAGGCAGCACGGACTCGCCGCGGTTAAGCTCCTCGTAGCCCGCCAACGCGGAGAACCCCGCATAGACAAAGGCGTTCTTTCCGCCGTCCGAGAGCAGCGGGTGCATGTATCCGGCCAGCAGGAGCGCGTCACTCAGCGGTATGTTCGACTTCCCGTAAGGCAGATTTTGCCGTTCATACAGGGCGGAGAGGAAGGTATAATTCTCGGCTTTGAGGTAGCGAGTGAATGAAATATTTGCGGTGAAAGTCTCGGGTTGGATCAACTTTTCGTTCTGAATCACCGGGACGCCCACCGTGATTTCGACACCCGTTTGCCGAGGTAAGAGGCGCTGTGCATGCGACGAAATGGCGGTCGCTACGACACAGCACAACAGGAGAAATGTCCGTTTCATCGCCATTGGAGTTTGAGGTGATCGATGCGGCGGGCACGAAGAAGGTCTTCGTTTTGCACGCGGAAAGAGAGCGTCCGGCCGCCGTTTCGTTCGTGGATCGTGACCTCCAATTGCTTGTCGTCGGGCAGCGAGAAACCCTCAAAAGCGAAGACCATGCGCTCCGACCCGTTGCCACGCACACGCATCGGCTGGTTGTAGGCACGCAGGGGCTGCAGCACGCGTTCCTGGATAGCCGTTCGTTTGACCACTTTCTTGTCGATGACTTTGAAGGAGATCATGTCGATCGGGTAAGGCAGGTAGGTTTCGTTTTTTACCGACAAGTGGAAATAGAGGAGATTGTTGTGGACGTACAGGCCGCGAAGTAGGAACTCAAGGCCAAACTGCCGCGCGCCGATATGGCGGATCGTGCGACGGTTGCTCTGCTTGATCGTTTTCATCAGCAGTTTGACGAGCATGGGCGATTCGCGGCCCAGTTCCTTGAAATAGATGTCGGCGCGATTGGCGGGAAGTCGGCCATCGGACTGCGAGAGAAAATCTGCCATCTCGACAGACAACTTCTCGGGTTCGTCGGCATACTTTACGTTGAAAGAATAGAGTGAGCCATCATCGCAAATGACCGAGAGGTTCGTCTCTGTCTCGAAATCGCGTACGGCTGCCTTGACGCGGAGCACGTTCTCAGCGCCTTCGGCTTTGCCCGCGATCAGGTTGTTGCTACCTAAGTCGACGTAGCAGATCGCAGCGGGGAAAATGAGATGCGTCGTCTTGTCAAACGTCACTTCGAGACCGTATGGAACGACCATTCGGCCGTTGGGGATGGCACGGCTTATACCTTGATACAGGTCGCCGGTAGAGCGCATCTGCGTGCGCAACGTGTCGGTACTTGTGGCGAAGGTTGTGGTGATGAATCCGCAGCAAAGGACAGTGGATAGGAGGAGTTTTTTCATGGGGATCAGATGATGAAATGAGGATTACTTGGCTTGGACGAGGAAGAGTCTGTGACCGCTTTTGACTGTCACCTTGATCGTACGGAGCTTCTTCTGTAGAAGCTGACTGGCGCCCTGCATCACGCCCCGGGCGGCTTCGGCGATGAGTTGGTCTTTGGCCGACGAGGCGAAGGTGAAGCTCGTTCCGATTGTTCCACCGACGCCCGCGCCCACTTCTTTGAGGGCCGAGACCTCCTCAGAGCCGGGGATAGCTAAGCCTTCTTGCCCGTCGAGATCGAAGGCGGAGAGCTTGACGGCGAGGATACGGCCGGCGTGTTCTACACTCGTGACATGGAGCTTCATCCGATTGCCGTCGATCGTAGATTGAGCAATAAGCACCGTGTTAGGGGGCAGCGTCATGCCCTCAATGCGGGCCGATTCTGCGAGACGGAGACGGAGAAAGTCGCCTTGCCGGATGGTCGTCGTGCGATCGACAACGACCGACAGCGTATTGCGGGCAATGGAGGGCGTGGCCTTCCCTACGGAGCGGAAGCCCATATTGCGCTCTTTGTAACCGTACTCGGCGATAAAGGCGGAGTCACTGATCGGCTGATCGAGTGAGGAGACGACCGTCTCCCGTTCGGGCGATAGCTCCGCCGCGGGTAGTTCGGATGCAGGTGGCTTGACCGTCGACTTATCCGAACTGTTCGCTGACGGATTCGGTGTCGCGTTTCCGGAGGGGAGATACTTCGCGGCCATCTGATATGACTTCTCTAACAGTTCTAATTGATCGACTTCGCCGTTCGCTTTGACTTTCTCGTCCTTCAGCGCACCGAGTTCGGCGCGGAGGGCATTGAGTTCACGTTTGACGTCGTCGTCTTCCACGGCGGGCAGGTCGTAAAACGATTCCAATTCGCGGGTGGTTTCTTCGTACTTGTCGATCGACCGACCGATAGCCGCGGGGACTTCTTCGCCCGGTTCCGGTTCGGCTTTCGCCTCGCCTTCCCTGTTGAAGTAGTCAGCGAGCGTGCCGAGGAGCTGGCTCTTGCGACCCTCCGCCTCTTCGTCTCGCCCTAACTCGTAGGCCTTGAGCTTGCTTGTGGGCAGCTCATCGGGCGAGGCTTGTGGAACGTCCTTGTTCAGCCCTTGCTCCGCGGCTGACTGTTCATTGGCAGACGGTCTGAAGATGAACCAGATTGAGAGGGTAAACAGCAACCCCAGTCCGGTGAAAACAAGGGTGCGCTGTAGTTGTTCTTTACGTTTGGTGTCCATGATATTTAAGGTGGGTCAGGTGGGTGTTTCTTGGAAAAGGTTTCTGTGCAGGCTGTCCCGCTGGATCGGGCTGTCTGCAATCTTCCCTGTATCAATGGGCAGCCGTTCCTCCTTTTGTGGAAGGAAGAGCTGCGCAATCATGGCTGCTGCACAAGCGAAATAGACGATGCAAAGCCCGAAGACAATCCGCTTCTGCCACTTGGGACTGAGTCGGTCGCATTGTCTGTGCAGCCATACGTGTGCCCGCAAGTAGCGGCGGGTGAGGGTGAATCTGGTACTCATGGTCTATCTCTTATACGTCTGAATGTCCCTATTCTCCCTTACAAGGAAGTGCTCCATCAGGAAGCCTTGCGGGTTGTTGTCTGAGCGGACGGCGTTTTGCAGCGTGCACGTCGTAATCAGGTTGCGCTCCGTCACGTTGCTCGGACGGACGATGAACTGACGGGCGTAGGTCGTCACCTCATACGGGTAGCGATCGAAGTCGCAGCGGATCGAGTCCACCTCCACGCGCTGGTTGATGTTGCCCGAGATGATGCGATTGAAGTAGCCTTTCTCGACAAGGTCGCGGTAGTAGTCGTATGCCGTTTTGTCGCACAAGAGAAAGGCGCGCTCCATGTTCTTCTCGATGGCATCCTTGTCGGGTGCGACGGTGAAGAAGAGTTCGTGGAAGCGGCGGACGTGCTCGCGCGCCTCCACGGGACGATTGGCGGCCGCATCCTGACTGAGGGCGAGGATGAGCGACTTGCCGTTGTCCAAGACGTAGATCTTCTCCCGCTGACGGTTGGCAAAGGCGTACGACGAATAGACGACGATGCCCGTAATGACTATGCACAACACAACGAAAGCGGCGGCGTAGAGCCGGATCTGCTTGAATGAGGTCTCTATGTTGGTGAGTGATCTGAATTCCATCATACATGCTTATTTAATGAGTAAACCCTTGATCCGTCCGCCGGCATTGCCGAGTGCGGCACCCGTTCCGGCCATCGTCACCTTGCCGCCGGTGTACGCGCCTTGCACACCACGTTGCGCCGTCTGATTGACATTGCGACCGTAGTTACCGATACCGCCTCCCGCCTCGATGATCCAGCCCGCGACCGTCGGCACGCAGAAGAAGCCCACAATGCCAATGAGGAAAAAGACGATGTAGTACCAGTCGCCGGAGTCGGGGACGTAGCCGGGATTCTGTAGCTCGGCGATGTCTTTGCTGATCATCAGCACCTGAATTTTTGTCAGGAGCGCGGTGAGGATCGAGCTGACGGGCAGCCAGAGGTAGACCGAGATGTACCGCGCAAACCACGCGCTGAGCGATCCGCCGAGGCCGTCCCACACGGCAATGCCGAAGACGATCGGCCCAAGGATGGAGAGGACGATGAGAATGAACGTGCGGAGGGTGTCGATAACGAGCGAGGCGGCGTTGTAAACGAGTTCGAGCGCTTGATAGATCTTCTTTACGAACCACCGCTTGGTGTTGAAGGCCGTGCGTTCGGCGTACATGCCGGCCAGTGTGATGGCGTCCTCCGGGCCGATGAAGCCCATCTCTTGCACCTTCTCGTCCCACGCCGCATCGTCGACTAAGTAGGCCCGCGACTTGTCGCGCCGGTAGGCCTCTTCTTCGAGTTTGTCGCGCTGGTCGCGGAGCGATTGGAGGTCGTTTTGCTGCACGTGAACGAGCTTTTCGGTGCCTTGCACGACGGGCGAGAGTACGGCGTTGACCGTACCCAAGACGACCGACGGGAAGAACATGATGCAGAAGCCGAGGACGAAGGGGCGGAGGAGCGGGAAGACGTCGATTGGTTCGGCGCGGGCGAGCGACGACCAGATGCGTAGGGCGATATAGAAGAGTGCGCCGAGGCCGGCGATGCCCTTTGCGATCCCTGTCATATGGGCGCATAGGGGCATCATCTCCCCGTAGGTGGCGTGCAGCAGCGCGTGCAGGTCGGTAAAGTCCATCGTGCATCACCAATAGTGGTTATCGGCCGACCCGTAGAGCGCATTGACACGGGCCATCTCGCCCTTCTTGGCCGCCCGTACGAAGCTGACGGAGATATTCTTACGCGTGAAGTACGACGTGGCCGCGCGGTACTCCTTCACCTCGTTGTAGATGCGATCGATCAGCTCGATTCGCTCCTTATCGTTCATCGAGAGGGCGCCGCTGCGGACGAGCGATTTCAGCTCTTTGAGCGACTCGCTGGAGCGCTCCATCAGCTTGGCATAGCCCGCCGCCATGGCCGACAGCTCCTCGGGCGAGTAGTTCGGATCGGAGAGCATTTTCTTGTACGCGCCGACGTACATCTCCGTCATGTCGCCCACCATGAGTATGGTTTCCTTGACTTTATAGGCGTCGCCGATCAGGTTGTTGACCTTCTTCAGCGCGTCGTAATAACGCTTGGTGTCGTTGTAGAGCTTCTCGACTTCCTTGAAATTGCTCAGCGTGTTGTTCACCGTTTTGGAGGCGGTGGCGATCTCTTTGATCGTGTTCGCGATGTTGCCTGCCAGATTGACAGGGTCGGTCACGATCCATTGGGCGTGTGCCGTTCGCATAAGCAGCAGGCAGCACACGAGGCAGAGGATAAGTTTATGTTTCATGAGGATTGGGGGATAAGGGGAATGAGGGAATAAAGTAGTTCGGTATTATACGGGTGATCGATTCACTCTTCTGTGATCAAATTTTGATGACGCGCGAGCTTTTTTACCTCTCGAGTGATCAAACTTTGATGACGCGCGAGCAACAGGAAGCTGGCGTGTGATCAAATTTTGTTCACGCGTGATCGAATTTTGATGACGCACGAGCTTTTTTACCTCTCGCGTGATCGAATTTTGATGACGCACGAGCTTTTTTACCTCTCGAGTGATCGAATTTTGATGACGCACAAGCTTTTTTACCTCTCATGTGATCGAATTTTGTTCGCGCGCCAACCTGCTAATGGCCTGTTCGATGTCTCCGCCGAGGCGGTCGGCCAAGCGCATCACTTCGACCTTCTCCGTCTCCTCGGTCGTGTACGCGAGGTACTCCTCGCGCGAGACCTCCGTGGCGTAAACGGCCGACTGCATGCCGCCCAGACCGATCCATACCTCCTTGTAACGCCGCTCGGGGTCGTTGTTTTGATTGATCGAGAGGATCTGGTTTTTCTCCTTCTCCGACAACCCGAGCAGCGCCTGTATGCCGTCGAACTTGGTCATGTACTTCCGCTGGTCGAGCAGGATCTTGCAGTCGGAGTTGTTGATGATCGACTCCTTGACGATGGGCGACGAGATGATGTCGTCGACCTCCTGCGTCACCACGATCGCCTCGCCGAAGTACTTGCGGACGGTCTTGTAGAGGTACTTGATGTAGTCTGCCATATTGGCTGATGCGATGGCTTTCCAAGCCTCTTCAATGAGGATCATCTTACGTACGCCCTTGAGCCTTCGCATCTTGTTGATGAAGGCCTCCATGATGATGATCGTCACCACGGGGAAGAGGTCTTTGTTGTCCTTCACCGCGTCGATCTCGAAGACGATGAAGCGTTTGGAGAGCAGGTCGATGTTGCGATCGGAGTTGAGTAGGAAGTCGTAACGCCCTCCTACATAGTACTGTTTGAGGGTCGTCAGTAGGTTGTCGATGTTGAAGTCGGAGAGGGTGACGCGGATCTCTCTGCGGCCCATCTCTGGGCGATAGACATCGCGCAGGTACTCGTAAAACGTGTTGAAGCAGGGCGTGATTTTCCGGTTTGATCGGATCGTTTCGATGTACGCATTGACGGCCGAACCTAACTCGCCCGCCTCTGTCTTTGTGACAGGTTCGTCGGCACTTTTCCACAGTGTAAGCAGCAACGTGCAGATGCTTTCGCGCTTCTCCACGTCGAACACGTAGTCGTCGGTGTAGAAGGGGTTGAAGGAGATCGGCTGGGCATCGGTGTATGTGAAATAAATCCCGTCTGCGCCTTTCGTCTTTCGGTTGATCAGGCCACACAGCCCCTCGTAGGAGTTGCCCGTATCGACGAGCAACACGTGCGCGCCCTGCTCGTAATACTGCCGCACCATGTGGTTCGTGAAGAACGACTTGCCACTGCCCGAGGGCCCAAGGATGAACTTGTTGCGGTTGGTGATGATGCCCTTTTTCATCGGCAAATCGGAGATGTCGAGATGGATCGGGCGGCCGGAGAGGCGGTCAGCCATTTTGATGCCGAAGGGGGAGAGCGAGTCGCGGTAGTTCGTTTCGGCGGTGAAGAAGCAGAGTGCCGGATCGATGAAGGTGTAGAAGGATTCTTCGGCAGGGAAGTCGGCGGCGTTGCCGGGGATACCCGCCCAATAGAGTGTTGCCGCATCGACCGTGTTGTGCCGCGGACGACATTCCATGAGCGCCAAGGCCGAGCCGACGTCGTTCTTGATTTGGCGCAGCTCCTCCGCATCGTCGCTCCACGCGAGGACGTTGAAGTGCGCACGGATGGAGGTCAGCCCCTGCGACCGAGCGAGGTTGAGGTACTCCTGAATCCACGCCTCGTTGATCTGATTCGAGCGACTGTAACGCGCCAGCGAGTGCATGTTACGCGCCTGCTTCTCAAACCGGTTCAGGTTCTCCTCGCTGTCCTCGATAAAGAGGTATTGGTTGAGGAGGTGATTGCACGAAAGCATAAGGCCGACGGGCGCGGCGAACGAGAGGCGGCAGTCGCTGCGGTCGGTCGAGAGGCGTTCGTAGCGGCTGTCGGTGGAGACCACGGCGGGGAGGTCGTCGGTGTCGCTGAGCGTGTGCAGGCAGAGCCGGTTGTCGCCCACCCGAACGAGATCGGCGCCGAGGCGGATGTCTTCTAAAGAGGCGTGACCCATGTCGGAGAGCGAGAAGTAGCGATCGAGCAAACCGCTTTTCTCCTTCGTGCCGACGAGTTCTTCCTCGGTCATGCGCGTCAGGCGGATTCGGTCATCGTCATTGATGATCCGCTCGAACTGGTCGACGGCCTCCATGAACTTGGTCACCTCCTCGCGGTTGCCCACTTCCTTCGGCAGGATCGTTCCGCGACAAAGCGAGGAGAAATTGCTTTGCCGAGCCATGCGCTGGCGCGTCGTTTTCGTGAGGAAGAGGTAGCAGGCATGGTCGAGGAAGGGTCGTTCGTTGAAGTGGCGTTCGGAGGCGCGAGCGAGGAAGCTCAGCTCACCGTCCGAGAGGCGGCCGGCGTAGCGCTCCTTGACGAACCAATCCTGTTTGTGCACGATGGTGAAGTCAGGTAGCACCTTGACGGCCTTGTGCCACGCCGCGTGCATGGCCTCGTACTCAGCCGAGGTGACGGTGAAGAGTTCGGGCAGCTCGACACGGAAGGCGACGGTGATGTCAGCGTCTTTCGAGACGATGCACCCTTGCTCGACAGCCAAGAGCGGGAACTTAGATTCTAAGGTGGTGACCTTGGTGGTGTTTCTCATGAATGTTTGCGTGTCGATTTTAGGCAATGAAGAATGTGGCGGACAGAGCGGCGATTCAGGAGGTAGCGTGGGTGCATGCGGACGGCGGCGCGTTTCATCAGACCGTAGCGACCGAATCGGCGGTTCAGCGCGAACGTTTGCCACACTACGAGCGTGGCACCCGTTGCGCCAAGGCCGAGACAGAGGTACTGATCCATGCCGCACATGTAGCAGATGACGACAAGGAGGAATGTCGCCAGCAGTCCACCGGCGAAGAGGAAGAGGTACTGCGCCTTCAGCCCCTTGAACTCCACCGTCCGCCCCACGCCTTTATTGATCTCCCACGAAGCCATCAGAGGAAGAAACTTCTAAGGATCGTGGCGGCGACGATCAGGAAGATACACGCCCCGAACCACGAGGCGGCGGTCTTGCTGGTGTCTGGGTCGCCGGACGCGAACTTTTGATACACCTTGATCCCTCCGATCAGTCCGATGACAGCGCCGATGGCGTAAATGAGTTTCGTCCCCGGGTCGAAATAGGAGGTGACCATTTTCGTGGCCTCGTTGATGCCCGACAGCCCGTTGCCCTGCGCGAAGGCGGAGGGGGCGAGGGAAAGCAGTAATGCGGCGGCAAACAGTCGCCCGATTCGTTGTTTCATATGGTTCTGGATTTATAGGTTTTCATTCATGTTGCTATCTGTTACAAGTAAGCCATCCATGCCGTGTCGTCGACGTCATTTGAGCGAGACTTTTTCGATGCTTCGGAGGGCGAGCGAAGTAGCTCGTCGAGCACCCGAGCGCGTTCCCGCTCTTTCGACGCATACTCGCGGAGCTTCTCCATGAAGTCCGTACCTCGGAGTTTGACGGCTGTCTCTTTGGCTTGATCCAAGTCTTCCGCGGTGAGACGATCCGGCGTTTCCACAGCCGTTTGCAGGCGGCGAAGCTCGCGGATCGTTACGCTTTCAGTCGAGACTTCAATATCTTCCTTGAGTAATAAGGAAATCGCTTCGTCTTCCGGGGCAACCTCCGGTTCGTCTGCCTGTTCATCTTCGGCGACGGCGTTTCGATAGGCAAAACTATCCTTCGATTCCGTCCCTCCGTAAACCGATTCCCCGGCTTCCTTCACGCTTCCCTCCAATGGCAAAACCGTACGCGTTGCCCCGACCAAACCGTCGTCCAAGGTGTCATCCGAGGTGTTATCGGAAGGGACATCTTCTCGAGTCGGTTGCTCTGTCCGATAGAGATCACGCAGCAAGACACCTAAAAGGATCGCCCAAGTGACGAGCAGAAAAAGTGTCATGGCAAGGAGGTATTAAAGGGGTTCTTTCTGTTGCGCTCGATGGCCTCGGAGAGGAGCGTGCGGTGGCGGTCGATGTGATCGGCGAGGATGTTCCCGATGTAGGCTGCGAGGGAAGTCCTTGCATCGAGGGCGTTCAGCACGCGTCGCAAACAGTCGATAAGCGCCCGATCGCAGGAGAGGGTCGTCCGACTTTCTGACAGGCGAGGTGTAAAAAATCGATCTCGATAAGTCGATAGCGATTCGTCTGCAAACGGTGTTTGAACACTGCTTAAATCGCTTTTCAACGGTGTTTCTTCGGGCGTGATGGGCGGCGCATCGTCGCCTGCCATTTGTTGAATCCGCTCGGCGATTCGCCTACGGCGTTGTTCTTCGATGGTCATGGGCGGGCGGTTTTCAGGTTGCATTTCTCGATGAGCTCCTTGACGAACAACTCGATGCCGCTACCCTCGATCAGACTTTTGTCTGGTGGTAGGTAGGTGGAGCGGAAGGCGGGACGACCGTCTGCGGTGAGTTCCTTTTTGAAGCGGGCGGAGCGCGGCAGCTGCGTATCGAACAATCCCAAGCCTTCGCGCTTGATCGCCTCGTTGTAGAACGCGAGGACGTCCGTCCGCACCCGTCGGTCGATCTTGTTCCAAACGAGGTAGATCTCTTTGATACGGCACCTATCGTCCGACACGCCGAGGTCACGGATGGCCGGCGCGTAGGTCATGGAAGCTACCAGCGATTGGCGGTCGGGCTCGATCGGCGAGATGAGATAATCCATGCCGAGGGTGAGCTCGACGAGTCCGGGATCGTCCGCGCGGCCAGGCAGGTCAAAAAGGATCAGGTCGAACGTTTCACCCGCACGCTCGGCCATAAAACGGCGGACATCCTCCTCCGCACGTGCAGCGGTGCTTTTGATGACACGGTAAGCCTCCCGGCCGAGCGCTTCAAAGTGCTTCTTCATCCGTGCCTGCAACGCCGGTTCACCGTTCTGTACGGTTTGTTTGTCGCGTTCGCGCAGTCCGAAGAAGGAGTATTGCGAGTAGTCGCAATCGACGACGAAGAGGCGCAGCCCTTCAGTGTAACAGAGGTAGCTGGCCGTGATCTCCGCCAGCGTGCTTTTGCCCGTGCCGCCTTTGAGCGACCCGAAGCCGATCCGGATCGGGCAACCGGGCGGAGTGTTCATGGTTTTTTCTTTCATGGGTTCAAGGTCTGAGGTATATTATTAATAGTACGCGCGTACATTATATATGTAGACGCACTTGTGAGTAGCTGTGTAAGTATATTCATATACTCACTCACTTATATGCTTATACAGTTACTCACTTATATGCTTATACAGTTACTCACTTATATGCTTATACAGTTACTCACTTATATGCTTATACAGTTACTCACTTATGTAGTTACTCACTTATGTAGTTACTCACTTATGTAGTTACTCACTTATGTAGTTACTCACTTATGTAGTTACTCACTTATGTAGTTACTCACTTATGTAGTTACTCACTTATGCAAAGACTCACTTATGCAGTTACTCACTTATGCAGTTACTCACTTGTGCAGTTACTCACTTATACAGTTACTCACTTATACAGTTACATGTGAGTAAGTGAGTAACCACACAAATAAACAGCTGCACAAACACAGCTATATATAAAGGCTTTCGGGGGCTTCCCCGGCGTGGCTTCCGATTGAAAACAAACGTTTTACCCACGAAAAGCGCTACCCTAATTTTGCCGCCGAATTGAAAGACTTTGGAGAGCCGAACCTTCTTCTCAGACACACGGCCCAAAGGCCGGGCAAGGTGTGTTTTTGTGCTACAAAAACCGTTTTGTGCTACAAAACGCCTTGCCCCCGGAGCCTTCTCTCCGCGGCGGTTTGGCTCCAAAGTCGCCACCTAATCTTATACGAAAAACCAGAGCCCCATGAATCACCCCAAGCCCCCCGAAATGGGACGCTAGCATCAAAGCCGACCCGGAGCTAAGGGAGCGATGAAAGGAAAGTGAAGGGGGCGATGCCGTTTGTCCATACGAAAATCGGGCAGACCCGAGGGACTTTCATCCCTTCGGCCTGCCCGATAACAGTTCACTTGCACGCAGCTTTTACACGGTGAGCCTCCAACGCTAATTCTTGATCAACTTCTCGGTATAGGTCTGTCCGTCTTTGATCACACGCACGAAATACAGTCCTGCCGGAAGTCCCGCGATCGGGATCTGGAAAGTCGGCTGATTCGTCTTGAACGATTTTAATATCGTTAGCCCATTCCAAAGCTGAATCTCATACGTACTTGTAACGCCCCTTGTGGTCAAAGAGCCTTGACCTTGGGGAGACAGAATGCCATCGTCGGGATCCGTCAGTTTGAGTGCCACAACATCCGTGGCGGGGTTGGGGAAAAGAGAGAGGTGCAACTTCCTTTTTACCACGTTTACCGTAACATATGCAGGGTTCCCTGTACCACAATCATTTAGCGCAGTCATTGAAAATATACCACTTCCTTCTTGACGGGGTATGATTGTAATGTGTTCACCGTTTCGATTCAGACCAAATATGTTTTCGTTGTGATTCTTAAGCACCCAATTTCTGGGATCAACTTTAGTCCCTTGCGCACTGAATGAAACCATGTTATCAATAATGGTTGCAGGATTATTCAATATCAATTCGACAGTTGCCGAAGTGACATTTTTATACTCTGAGGTACTTACGGTAGTTTTAGGCACACCAGCCCAAACAGCCAATGAAATGGGAGCACTTGTCCCAATAGCTGCCTTAATAGTACATTCTCCCGTTCCGTTCTTCCGGAATACAGCCGTTTTCGTTCCCTGTCCTGAAACCAATTGCAGATTCCCATTGCTTGTGCTCCATCTCACAGATGCTCCTGACGGCAAATTTTGGATGGTATACGTCTCTTGATTGCAAACAAGTGAAGAGCCGGAGATAGAATATGGAAATCTATACAGGCTCCATAGAGCTAAGCAATCATCAGCATGCAACGACCTCCTTTTTTTGTAATAAGTTGGATACATTAATGCTTCCGGAACACTAGAGTGATCTATTCCCAACAAATGGCCTATTTCATGTGCTGCCACTGTAACTAAATCAATACCGGAGCCATTTACAGACCAATCTTCATCATCATCAAAATGAGCCTGACCTGAAAAACGTCCCCCCGCTGGTGGTGGATAAAATGCATGCGCCAATACACCTGAACTCCCATCAAAAGGATTTCCATCTCCATGATTTCCCTTTGCCCATTTGATAGTTATATCTGCAATATTGGGATTGTATACTTGCACAAACGTCAAAGTTGATACGTCACTCCACAACTTAAACGCCTCTCTAATAGCATTCTCTCTTTCTGAATACGTCAAGTGAGAAGAACTATTGTATATATAGTACTTCAAAGTCTCCTTGTTCCACTTTGAGGGACCAAGAGCGTAATTATTACCATCTCTAAGAATCCCATGATCATACAAACGTTGCGAATAAACGCCCGACAATATGACAGTGAAAAGAAAAACAAAAATAATAAACCGTCTCATGTCAATTGATTTTATTGATTGATGTCAGATTGATACAACTACATGTGGTTCCTGCAGGAACCGTTACGTTAAGCATAAGTCTATAAGTAAGTCCTGAGAATGTTACAGTCTTTCCATTTTCCATATATTCATGATCTAAATTGCACGGGAAAAAGATCTTTACGCTATCGTAACCATCCATATTGGATGCTGAAATATACCATCGTTTAATTTCCGAATTAAAGAAAATAACACCTTTCACATTGGTTACACTATCCAATATTTCATCTCCACAAGATTTGCAAATGGATTGATTTTTCTCACACCCTGCTCCAATCGACAAAAGAAGAGAGAGTGTGCTAATCCATAAAATGAACTTAGTCTTCATTTCTCATCATGCTTTCCGTTAATCACAAGCCCCGCTTCCGGATCGATTTATCTCACTGCGCCTCCGGGATGCGGATACTAAGGGCGCCCTGACTGGTCTGGTGGAGTATCCTCTATAGTTTTCATATAAATGGCCTGTTGAATATTCGACACAAATGTAGCATGTATAGTTGTAATACGAAAGCTATTTCCTGTAATTCTTGATATTTTACTCCCAAAAGCTCTCTTTTTTCCTACAAATCAAACTTTTTAATCGAAGAAATACTTCGCTTTCCCCAGATTCTCGCTTCTCGTGTCCTATGAAACTTGCAGAGAGGGAGAACTTTCTGATAAGTGATCATTCGTCAGGCGCCCGTCAAGTCTGATATGAACGCAAGAGGAAATACCCTCCGCCATCGACAGCATTTCGACGAGGAACTGCTATCTGATCATCGAAGGGTGAGCCTTCGTAGCCATTGCAGGATTTTCGCATGCCTTCAAACTTTTGCTGTGACGTTTCTTGAAGATTTTGGCGTCCTTTGCGGGCGAGAAATGAGATGTCTTATGACTACTGCAAAGTAACGAAAGCAGGCGCACCTCGCTCGTTTCTTATTCGTTCCCTTTGGGTGAGTAGAGCAATCAGTATTCACTCATTGACAAACACTTACCCCCCCCATTCTCTTGTTTTATGGGGAAATATTTGGCTAATCAATAAAACATCCTTATCTTTGCTCCATTAATTTTTAAACGATAGAGTTATGTTGTATTTTTTCAAATCCATCAGAAGATCAGTAAAACACTGGTACATTCCCCTTATATTAGGGATTTTGTTCATTCTTTGTGGTATAGGGGTAATTATATCACCACAAGATTCTTATCTTACCCTTTCAATACTCTTTAGTCTTTCGTTCTTAGTATCGGGGATAATTGAAACCTTCTTTGCCCTACAGAATACTAAAAATCTTAATGGTTGGGGCTGGTATTTGGTAAGCGGACTTATTTCATTGATAATGGGTATCTTTTTACTTATGTATCCTGCCCTATCAATGTTTATATTACCATTGGTAGTAGGTTTTACGTTGCTATTCCGTTCGTTTGAGCTACTTGGTTTTGCCTTCGAAGAAAAAGAAGCAGGCGTACTGAATTGGGGGAACTTAGCCATAGTGAGCGTATTGAGTATTATCCTCTCGTTCATTTTGATTGCTAATCCTATCTTTACAGGTATCTCATTAGTAGTATTCACAGGTTTAGCATTTATCTCCACAGGTATTTCATCTGTAATACTTTCGTTCAATCTGAAAAAGTTAAAAGGTTCTGCTCAAAAGTTATCAGATGATTTAAAGAACCGCATAGAAGACCTCGAAAAAGAAGTGAAAGAAGCTACGAAATAACAGCAAATTAGTAAAATACCACTGGCACAAGTCTATAGTTATACCTATGATTACAGAGCTATAGTGCTTTTTTGCAGAAAATACCTCCAAAGAATTAATACTCTTTGGAGGTATTATGATTTTATAATTGACGCGCCTACGTCCAATATCCAGCACTCTTTTTAAGAGTTGTCTTTATCTTATCTTTTATCTTCAGTAATTGGCATTATTGGCTTTGTGGTATTAAAAGAATACTCCATTGGTAAACCCATACCACCGCAATACCGTTTCGCCCCACAAGAGTATCATCAACCAACTGATAAACATCATCGTAATACCAAACTTGAAGGTATCGCTCCAGCTGTATTGATTGGTAGTGTACAGTAGGGCAGCAGGTTTACTGTTAAAAGGCAGTACATACACATGTCCCACAAGCATTGCCACCGGGAAAGCAAGACTCATAATCGGATACCCGTTTTTCTGAGCTCCCCTATGGCAATAGGAATGAATATGGGGGTAAGCATTGTTTTAGATTGAAATATAAGCGAGAAAAGCAAAATCCCTCCTGTGAGTATCATATACAATACCCAAAACGGAGTGGCTTGAGTTATCCCTAAACTAACGTGAGTTCGATGAATTATAACAGTCTGTAAAATTGGTGATTAGCGAAAATTGTTGTATCTTTATAGTGTTGAAATACAAATTTCTTTCCCTGAAACTCCGTCTTCACTTCTTCTACGGCAAGATTGTATGGGGAGATTTACGATTTCCGCACGGCCAAGGACATCGGCATCGACCGTCCGGAGAAGCGCGAGATCCTGCATCACATCCCACCCACGCCCGAGCAAGAGGCGTTCATTGGTAAGCTGATGGAGTTTGCTAAGACAGGCGATGCTACAATCTTAGATCGTGCCCCGCTGAGTGAAAAGGAGGAGAAGGCCAAGATGCTTATCGCCACAGATCTCGCGAGGAAAATGAGCCTCGATATGCGGATGATCGATCCGATGAAATACTCGGATCACATTGACAACAAAGCCAGCCATTGCGCCAAGCTGCTCAGCGAGTACTATCGCAAGTATGACGAGCAGAAGGGCACGCAGTTCGTCTTCTCTGACCTCGGAACATACAAGCCGGGCGAATGGAACGTGTACTCGGAAATCAAACGCAAGCTCGTGGAGGATTACGGCATCCCCTCATCAGAGATTCGCTTCATCCAAGAATGCAAGAATGAGAAAGCCAAGAAAGCGATGGTAGAGGCCGTGAACCGTGGTGACATCCGTATCGTCTTCGGCTCGACATCCATGCTCGGCACGGGCGTGAACGCCCAGCAACGTGCGGTGGCAGTCCATCACCTCGATATAGCTTGGAGGCCTTCCGATCTCGAGCAGCGCAACGGGCGAGCTGTTCGCAAAGGCAACGAGATAGCCAAACAGTTTGCCGATAACAAAGTGGACGTGATCATCTATGCCGTGGAGCGCTCGCTCGACAGTTACAAGTTCAACCTGCTACACAACAAACAGCTCTTCATCAACCAACTCAAGACGAACACGCTCGGCAGTCGCTCCATCGACGAAGGTTCGATGGACGAGGACAGCGGCATGAACTTCTCAGAGTATGTGGCCGTGCTGTCGGGCAACACTGATCTACTCGAGAAAGCGAAGCTGGATAAGAAGATCGTCACTTTGGAATCGGAGCGAAAGGGCTTCCTTAAAGAGCGCGACACGGCGGCGGCCAAGCTCGAGGAGATCAAAGTTTCTATCGCCTTCCATTCAGACAAGATCCGAGAAGCCCGGGCGGATCGAGCACATTTCGAGAGCCAGCTACAGCGTGACGCCGACGGTGTGCCGATCAATAAGCTGTCGGTAAAAGGTGTGCCGGACGGTGCAGACATCAAGGCCGTGGCCGCGCGCTTGCAGGAGATCGCGGAGAAAGCGCGCACCGAAGGCGAGTACAACAAGATCGGTGAGATCTACGGTTTCCCGGTCATGGTGAAGACGGAAAGCACGGCGAAGGACCTTTTCGATTGCTCCGTCAACCGCTTTTTCGTGCAAGGCCGCAGCGGCATCCTCTATACCTATAATAATGGTCGTCTGGCTGCTGATCCGAAGCTCGCCTGCCAAAACTTCCTGAACGCACTAGAGCGGATCCCGAAAGTCATCGAGACGCACGAGAGGGAGTTGGCCAAGGTGAAGGAGCAGATCCCAGCCTTCGAGGCCGCTGCCTCAGGCGTCTGGCGGAAAGAGGACGAGCTACGTACGCTGAAGAGGAACGCGGCGGAGCTGGATCGGAAGATTGCACTCTCACTTGCACCACCGACGACGGAAAAAGAGGGGCAGGCAGCGGACAAGAACGTGGTCGAAAAAGGAAACGGTGCCAGTCTTCGTCAAGCGGACAAGGTGGAGCAGGATGTAGCGAGTCGTGTGGTGATTGGGAAGGTGGGATGGAGATAAACAGGCCCTGTTTACCCTTGCGCAGGCCTCTGCCGAGGCAGAGAAGTTTGCCTGATACAAGAAATAGTGGCGATTTATTCGGTACCCGGCCAAACTTCGCCGGCGGCCGCAGCCGCCCCCAAACAGGCGCCTGTTTATACTTCTTCTTCATGCCCTATTTCTTCAGCCCATCTATCAACTGTGCCCGCACCGCTTCATATCCGGCTTGGGGGTCGAACGGCCGCTCGGGGCGTAGAAAGACGCGCGTATCGCCGAGAAAATCTGGATCAGCCATTTTCGCCTCCATGTTCGCCACAAACTGCTTATAGGTCGGGGGCTGCTGCACAGAGAAAGCCATGTAGCGGTTGTAGCACTGCAAGATTTCGGAAGTGTCCACTTCAGCTTCCGTCAGAGCCACATACAGATCGAAGAGGTCGCGCCCCTTTTTGCGCTGATACAGCGCGCGGAGCTTCGTGCCCAACAACTCATTCAGCGCATACGTCGTGATCGCACATTGCCCCGTAAACCAATGACTCTCCACCGCGAACGGCATCTTCACCAGCCCCAGTTCGTTGAAATGCTCGACACAATTGATCTCGATTTTCAATCGTATGGGGACGACCGGAGGCACCTCCGACTCCATCCGAAAGAGCATCGTGTTATTGTATCGCTTTTGCTGGGTGACACGATCGGGCAGGAAGTCCAACACCTCCCCGAGGCGGAAGAGAATCGGCTTAATCGGGCCGGGGTGAATCTGTACCAAATCAATGTCTTCGCTGTATCTCGGCTGGGGCGAGAGGTACAGTTTGTGCAGCGCCGTGCCTCCGCGAAAGGCAAGCTGCGAGGCCAAGAACTCGTCGCTGAAGATGGCCACCAGTGCGCGGGAGATGATCAGATCTTGCTCCACTTGAGCGGGATCGTTCCAGGGCACCCAGCCGGCCCATTGCGTGATGGATGCGCGGTCTATCATACGTCGTCCGGCTCGATAGTCATATTGACGTCGATCTTCCAGCGATCGTTTTTTGCCGCCATCACCTCCGTGCTGCGCGTGGACAGCGGTACATACCGCAGCCTTCCGGCATACGCACGTAGCTTCTCATACAGCACGTCGGCCACTTCCGTCTGCAGCAAAACTTCTTCTAAGACATACCCCAATCGTTGGAGGGTGGCTTGCGAGGTGTAGTCGAACAGCCGCCCCGAGACACGACGGAAGTCCAGCCTCTCCGACAGCTCAGCCAAGACCGTCGCCGCCTCAGACAAACCGCCGATATATTGCTCGTATTGTATCAGATCGACGGCCGTCAGTTCGGCATTGGAGTAGCGGATCGTGCCGGTCTCCGAGTTTTTCGTCAGCAAAAAGTCCGACGGAATCTCTTTGCGATACGACCACACCAGCAGGTTGTTTTTGGAAGGGGACACCGAAGGCTTCGGTAAAACGGTGGTGACGAAAAACTTCTGCGGCCGTTGGTGCGCAGCCCCCAGCAATGCCGCCGCGCTGAGCAGGCTGATGTAGTAAGGCTTGTTTTGATGGGCCATCAGCCGATCGATGTAGTAATGCGGAGGGATGACGCCTCGGCCGGCATAGTGCGGCGGCATGATCACATAAAATCCGCGGTATACGGATACGATGATTTTCTGCGCAGACAACCGGAACAATTCGTTCTTGACGACTTGCTCCGAAGCGTTGGGAAAGGCTTGGCGCACCTCCCCGAAAGTGAGCGTGGGCATCCCGCCGATCTCCCGCTTTCTGATCCATTCTCTGACTGTCATATGGGTTTGTTTTGAGGCAAAGGTAATCGCGACCGGATTACCGTTGCACCAATTTCGCGCAGAAGAGACGGGGACACAGGCATGGATCACATCCTTCCAAAGGATCATTCTTTTCATCGACAGCTCACTTCTCCTGCTTTTTGAACGCCAAGATGCCCTCAGCGGGAAAGTAGCGGCGGTTGCCGATCTTGACGGAGGGCAGCATACCCCTCTTTCCCCAAATTAGGGCCGTCTTGTGGTGGATGCGAAGGATTCGGGCCACGTCAAAGGCGTCGTAATATTTCGGTTCATCTGGTTTGGTTTTCATCTCGTTCGTCATTTCTTCAATGTGTAATGGTTGTCTTTCTGTAGCTCTATCAGGCCGCTCTCTTGCATGTGGCGGATGTAGTCCTTGGCGGTCCGCTCTTTTACTTCTACTGTCTGCATGATCAATCGAAGAAGCTCGTCGATGGCCAAGCGGTCATGTGCGCGGAACACTTCACGGGCGATCAGCGACAGCTCGGCCGTCTTGCGTCGCTCACGCTCTTCTTCCGATTTCTCGCCGCGGGAGACGTGCATGTCACGCTGCTTATCCCACCCAAAAAGCATAATCGGGACGTCAAGCGGACTGCCGTCACGCACCTTCAGCGCCTTCACGACCGACAGCGCTGGGTTGTCGTCCTTCTCGATCGACAGGATGGCGGCCGACTTGCGTTGCAGTTCCGATCCGATGTGTCCGCGTAGCTTGATGCCGTTGGGGACGAAGTGGAGTACGCAAAGGATACACGTGTGGTAGATGCCCGCCAGCCGATAGAGCTCGTCCACCACAGCGATGCTCTCGGCTTCGTCGTTGGCCGAACGGATCAGGTCGGCGATGCCGTCGATGACAACAAGGTGGATGCCGCCGTGCCGATGATGGTAGAGGTCGAGGCTGTCTTTGATGAGCTGCAAGCGATCCTTGCGAGAGAGCGCAGCGAGAAAAACGGGGTGGTAAAACGTCGGCATTGCATCGAGTCCGACCCGCCGCAGGGTTTTCCCCACGTTGCGGTGAAGCTGGTACTCGGATTGCTCTGTGTCGTAGTGTAGGACGGCCTTGTGCGACGTGTTGGGCGTAACCTCCAGCCCGAGCAGATCGGGTGGAGGTGTTGGAATCTCGGTCAGCAGTGTCCCGGCGATCAACGCCGACACATAATTGCTTTTCCCCGTCCCTTCGCCCCCGGTAATGCAAAACAGGTTGTCGTAGGTGCCCAACGGGACACCGCGTGACGCGATCACCGTTTGAGAGCGGTCGGGCGGATGGCGGTAATCGATCTCGCACGAGTCGAGCAGCATGAGCGTTTGCGTATAAAGCTGCTCCAAGCGGTCGGTAATTAGGTGATGGAAGTCCTCCGCGCTGTATCCCAAACGGAAGTAATCAGAGATGTCCTTCTCAGCCTTCGTTCCGACCAGTGGCAGCTCGATCCGTCGGACGTTGTAGGGGGCGAACTGTTCGCATCTGAGGGTGGAAGCCTTCACGCCCGTCTCGTCAGCGTCGTAGAGGAAGAAGACGTGACGGAAGCGTCGGACGAGCATCTCGATGATGGAGGCGTCGATCTCAGCCGTCTCGCTGTTGAAGCAAATGGCGTGAAAGCCGTGTGCGGCAAGCGACATCACATCCTTCTCGCCGCCGGTGATGAACAGCATGTCACCCCGTTGCGGGAGTTGCTCCATGCCGAACGTGTAGATATCCGGCAGGCGGCCACCATAGACAAATCGGGTCGCACTTGAAGGGCGATAGATTTTCACGTAATCCTTGCGCACGTAGCCGAATAGCGGCTCGTGGGCGCTGCTCATAAAGCCGTAACGCTTCCCTTCGGCCGTCTCGCTGCGGAAGCTGCGGAGCGATCGGACGCCATAGCGCTGCAACACGTTCGGCGTGATGCCGTACTGTCTCCAATAAGCGCATTCGCTTTCGTCGAAGGCCTTTTCCTCGATGCGGTAAGGTCTGCCGGCAGGCTCCGCAAGCGTCGGTGTTGGTCGAAGCGTTAGAACACTTTCGACTTGTGTTCGAATGGATCCGGGTGCGCACTCCGGCAAGGAGATGGACAGGGATAGGTCACGGATGATCTTCTCCAAGATGCGGGGGAAGTCCTTTTGCAAATCAAGGTCATGCAGCGCCGCTACAAACCAGAAGCAGTCACCTGAACAAGTCGGATCTCCGAAGTCATTCATGCGGTAAATGCCTGTTTGCGGCACCTTGTAGATGAAGCACGACGCCCGCCGATCGTCGTAGAGCGGATTGCGGAACTTCTTCCCTGGTGTGATGGCGAAGGGAATGTAATGGCGAAATACCTGCAATCCGCCATCTGTGGCATGCAAGATCAATGCTTTCTCTTTCATGCTTCTTCTCCTTTCTCTGACTTGTGCACCTCTCTTTCGTCTAATATCTCCCGGATGAGATCCTTTATGATCTCTCGAAAAAGCGCGTTGTTCTTCAGGAGGCCGATGATGATGTTGGAACATATCAATAGAATCTTCTGCAGATACTTCATCAGCTCTCGGTACTTCCCTTCCATTGCAGAATCCGCAAAAAGCTCTGCCGGATCGATCTCCAATAGCTCGCAATAACCGACGAGAAGCGCCGTACGGAAGCTCTTCGCCTTATTTTCCATCCGATAGATCGTGGTTGGATTAACTTGCAATTTTCCAGCGACATACTCCATAGAATAACCTCTAGTCAGTCGCTCCTTTCTAAGTCTATCTCCGATGTTGTACATATGTGTAAAGTTAGAGTGCACCTTACGACAGCCTTCCTGCATCGGACACCAATCTATTGCGTTTTTCGCAGGAAATATTGCGTAAAATGCAAGAGTTATCTTCTTCACCAAAAGGGAGGGCCTAGAGCAAACCGTATCAAGATCGAAACCACGACGATTTGAACTTTTCACTGCTTTGATGTGGTTGTCCCGCACAAGGGATCCTTTCCTTGATGGGCCACTCCCGCCCATAAACAAGAAAAATCTCCGATACAACCCACTTGAAGGTGTTAGCCGTACCGGAAAATCTATTTGGGGTATGAGGCAAGAGCAATTATGCTTGGATCGTTACTTCATCAGAACCATCTTTGAGGATGACGTGAATGTAGATCATCTTGCTGTGCGACCAGACGACTGTGTCCACCCTAGTGACATCGATCACGGGGTCATGGATCCACAGCTGGCTCGTCGGGTCGGCCACAGGGGCAGAGAGGCTTGAAGTGCACGTGCTTGGAGTAAAGACCCGCTAATCCTGCTTTTGTAGAGGAGGGGGAAAACAAAGAAGTCCACCAGAATCGCAGTTCGTCACAAACTGTAATCTGGTGGACTTCTTTCAATCGAATTGAAGCCAAACATCTCGTTTCCATTGCATTTTACAAAGGAGGCAAGATAAGCTGGGTTCACATGCCATCATACATCTCAGTGCGGTCGCATAAAGACATGAAAAGGGAAGGAGACCATTGGACAAGATTGTGCAAAGGCACTCTCTTAGTCTCTTAGAGAGCTAACCTTCGCATATGTGCAAAAGCATCCACGTACAGACAGAGTGAGCACCTCACTCATATGGGGGTGTAAATACACAAGAAGTAAGGCTTTTAACAATTGGAAGAAGAGATGTGAATACAGGTATAACTGCCGAGACCAAATGAATTGGCCTTGTCTATCCCGTTGATCAGATAGGTCAGGAGAAATGTTCCAGCCCGTATAAACACTTGCTTTTTCCATGTCTTTTACTCCGTTTGTTCGTCTAACTGAGAGCAAATGTAAACCGTATTCTAAACACAAAAAAGGTGCTTTTCTTTTCCCCATAAGGATATAGACCCGTCTGCAAGCAGAAAGTCGGCGGATAACACGCCTAAAGAGGCAGGCAATCTCTTTAGGCATCATTCGGGGAAAGGGACGTCTCCCCAAAGGGGCCATTCCCCCGTAAGGTAAAAACACCTCCACAGGTGGATACCCTCCGAGAATACGGTAGCAGGCAGCATGTGCAGGTTTTGTGCCTAAAGGCAGAAACCTATCCCCATAAGGTAAAAACATCACCACAGGCAGAGACCCTCCGAGATGGCGGCAGCAGGTTTGCAGGCTTTACACCCAAGGTCAAAACCTGTGCGACAACATTCCGTCATTCGCACAGAGCACAGGGATGACAGACCCCATCCTGATTTTTGTCTTCATCTTGGGGGTGCAGTATTCAAACCCCTTCTGGGTGCACGGGCACGTCCCCCCTTAAAGGGGGACGTGCACCGTGACACATGAAGAGGGGTATGAGACTGCAGAGAAAAAGAGATTACGTGATTTGAAAAGAGAAGCATCCCGCATAGATCAATTAACAACCTTGCTGTCAATACATTACGTGGTAAAATAGAGATGATCTACCTTGTCGTTTCACGACATTTGACCGTTATGACTATGGGGAAAAGACCGTTTACACCTGCTTTTGTTGGTCATGAAAAGGGCATCCAAAGAGCAATCGAGAGAAGATTGTAGTGTTCTGCGCATATGAAAGTCGCAGCAAAACGGCAACGTTCTCACGAGGGAAAACTATCTTTGCGGGCAGAAAGTGAGTGTTCTCTGTTATACATGAACAAAGCAGGTCGAAGCACTTAGCTCATTACCTAATCGTTACCTATTCCCTTTTACATTATAGGTAACATTCTCCCATTCAGATAGATAGGCTCTCGATGCAGAGTTCCTGCAAACACCAAAAAGTTTCTCGAGAGACTTGCGGAACTCCCGCAAACACCAAGGCAAAAAGAGAGCGTGCGGCGGGTCTTGTTTTCCCGTGCACGCTCTCTGCTCTGCGTCTACTTTATGGATGGATGGAGCCGGTTACTTGGCGATCTTCTCAAGCCATTTCAACATGCCGAGCATGACGAACATGGAGATGAGGCAGATGGTCAGGAAGACGGTCCAGCACTGCCAGATGGGCATCTTGTTATACATCAGCGGGCCGATCCAGAGGAAGAGGTTGCCAATGGCGGTGGCGCCGAGCCAGAGGCCTTGACAGAGGCCTTGCAGATGTTTCGGGGCGACTTTCGAGACGAACGAGAGGCCCAGCGGCGAGATAAATAGCTCGGCCACGGTGAGGAAGAAGTAAAGCACGATCAGCACCCAAGGGCCGGCTTTGATGGCCATCTGTTCGCTGTCGGATAGTCTCTTGAATTCGGTTCCCGAGGGGTAGCCCTGCATGAAGGAGAAGATGGCCAGGAAGAGGAAGGCCAAGCCGGCGATACCCATACCGATGGCAATCTTGCGGGGGGTCGAGATCTCGCGGCCGCGCTTGCTGAGGGCACCGAAGATGAGCATGACAATGGGCGTGAGCGTGATGACGAAGAAGGGGTTGACGGCCTGCCAAATCTCCGGGGCGAGGTTGTCGGTCTGGACAAAGTCGCGGGCGAAGAGGGAGAGCGATTGGCCGTTCTGGTGGAAGGAGAGCCAGAAGAAGATGACGATGCCTAAGACGGCAAAGAGGGCGTACATGCGGCGCTTGATCTCGCCCGCCATCTCGGCCCGCTCCTCCGGGGTGTAATCCTCCACGACCTGCTTCTCTTTCTTGGCGGGCACGGGGAATATCTTCTGGTTGACCATGAAAATGATGAGCGAAATGAGCATGGCGGCCACGGAGGCGATGAAGGAATAGTGGATGCCGGTGTTGAAGATGTCGAGGTAGCTCTCGCAGAAGGCACGAATGGAATCGGGTGAATTGGCGTCTACCGTGCCGCCGACCTTACCGATCAGCCCGAGCAGATTCTTCATCGGATCGCCAACCATGGAGGCTCCTTCTAAAATGTACTGGTGGCAGGCGGCGGGCAGGGCAGCGTTGTAGATCAGGCCGTGCGTGTTGAGCCACCACTCGCGCAGCAAGGGGGCAACGAAGGGCGCGATGAGTCCGCCGACATTGATAAAGACGTAGAAAATCTGGAAGCCTGAGTCGCGTTTGCCTTGCACGCGGCGATAAGCCTCGGGGCCTTGGGCCAGGGCTTCGGCCTCGAAGTTGTCATACATCTGTCCGACGATGGCTTGCAGGTTGCCCTTGAAGAGGCCGTTACCGAAGGCGATGAGCAGCAGGGCGAAGCAGGTCAGGGGCAGCAGCCAACCGATGTTGCCTTGGGTGGAGAGAATGGGGATGGAGAGGATGATGTAGCCGGTGGCCATGATGATGAGGCCGGAGCGGATGACGGCTTTATAGTTCTGGGTGCGATCGGCAATGATGCCGCCCACGAGGCTAAGCACATAGATGCCGCAATAGAAGACGGAGTAGATGATGGCACTGGCCTCGTCGCTCAGTCCGAATTTGGAGCAGAGAAAAAGCACCAGCACGGCATTCATGATGTAATACCCGAAGCGTTCGCCCATGTTGGAGAGGGCGGCAGGGATGAGTCCCTTGGGATGGTCTTTGAACATAAGAATCAGTTTTTTAGTCGGTAATGTATGGATGAGTAGTTATTGAATGATCTGCTTGATGGCGCCCGTTTCGGGGTAGAAGATGACCTTGATCGGCGCCTTTCGGTCTTCAAACATGACGGGCGCCAGGGCCTCGTGCGAGCCGAACTGCACCACTTGCACCTCGCCGCGATAGAGCTGTTTGTCGCCCATTTCGATCCGCGCGTCGGCCTTGCCGGGCACATTATAGATGATGCCCTTCATGGACTTTTCCTTCTTCTCGGCCTCTTTAGGGTCGAGGGCGGGAGCGCGATTGATGGCATGGAGGCTGAGGTAGATGGGGGTGCCGCCGAGGTCGTCGGGATCGAGGAGGCCGAGCTTCTCGGAGAAGCGGAAGAGGACTTCGCGATCGAGGTCGTCGTCGGGCACGATGCGGGTTTCATGGAAGGTGGTCTTGCGATGCTTTTCGCCGACGAAGAGGGCGGTCAGGGCCTGCTCCTGGTCGGTGAGTTGCTGGAGGACGATCTTCATGGCCTCGCCGTCGGGGGGCATGTTGTCGGCCTCGCCGGAGAGGATGTCCATGCGTGTTTCGCGCAGCTTGTAGATCTGTCGGGCGGCCACTTCGGCCTGTCGGGTGACGGATCCGGCCATCAGCAGCTCCTCGGTCATCAGCGCGGGCACCTGTTCCTTCTCGGCGGCTTGCGCGCTGCGTTTGGCTACGGCTACGACAGATTCCGTGGGGCTATAGTCGGCATTGATGGTGCAGAGCAGGCCGTCATCGGTCAGGTAGACGAAAGGGGCGGTGGTTTTGGGTTTGAACTCGACGATGTAGGTATTGGCCTCGTCGGGCACGCCTTTGTTTTGCAGGTAGACTTTACTCAGTTCGTAATACACATGGTCGGACATGACGGCATCCTTGACGCCGAGATACTTTTCGGCATACTTGTAGTAAGGCCCGGCCTTGCAGGTCACTTGGGTGATTTCGGCCGTTACGACCAGCGATGTTTTGGGGAGGGAGTAGGTGACGCCGTAGCCGTTGCTTTTCATCGCTATTTTCTTCTCCACCCGCGTTTGCGAAAAGGCCGGAGAGGCCATGCCGAGCAGGAGGCAGATCGTCCAGATGCTGTATTTCATATTCGTCTTCAGTTTATGTTGCCTGCGTTTATTAATGCAAAAAGGTGCGCAAATCTATCTCTATTTTTCACCGGCACAACGTTTCTCTACTTTCGCGCCCCGTAATTCAAATATCAATTAGCTGTTTATGGATACACACACGACTTCTAACGAGATCCAAATTGAACTCACGGACGAGGTGGCACAGGGTACGTACGTCAACCTGGCCGTCATTGCCCATTCGGAGGATGAGTTCGTCTTTGACTTTATCCGCCTCGTGCCCGGGGTGCCGAAGGCGAAGGTGAAGTGCCGCCTCATTATGACGCCCGACAATGCCCGCCGACTGCTCCACACGCTGGACGAGAACCTGCGCCAATACGACGAAACGCGGCAGGGCGGAGGCGCTGACGACGCGAACTCGTTCGGCGGCATGCTCCCCCCGATCGGGAAGCCCGGCGAGGCCTAAACGCATCGTGCGCATCGTGCGGCAGGACGCGGACGACCGTCGAAGCCGCGTCTGGTGACCCGAAATGGCCGCGAACCTCTTTTTAGTCGTTTCTGGTGGCCCGAAATGGCCGCAAACCTCTTTTTAGTCATTTCGGGTGACCAGAAATGGTCTTTTTGGCCGCGTCGTGTCGCATGAAATGACATTTCCAGCCGTCGAAGCCGTTTCGTGTCGCATGAAACGACATTTCCGACCGTCGAAGCCGTTTCGTGTCGCATGAAATGACATTTCCGACCGTCGAAGCCGTTTCGTGTTGCATGAAATGACATTTACGGCCGTCGGAGCCGTTTCGTGTCGCATGAAATGGCATTTCCGGCCGTCGAAACCGTTTCGTGTCGCATGAAATGGCATTTCCGACCGTCGAAGCCGTTTCATGTCGCATGAAATGACATTTCCGGCCGTCGAAGCCGTTTCGTGTCGCATGAAATGGCATTTCCGACCGTCGGAGCCGTTTCGTGTCGCATGATGCGTAATGCCTAAGCCGATAGCCCCCCCTCAGAAAAACAAAAGGCGCCGATTGATGTGGAGTTCAATCGGCGCCTTCCGTTTCTTGGGTTAATCCAACCAGACGAGGGGGTTGAGCTTGCGCTTTTCACGCCAGAGCTGGAAGTGGAGCACGGTCTCGTCACGGTTTTCGACGTCGGAATAGATGCGGCCGATGGACTGGCGGGTGGCGACGCGATCGCCGACCTTGACGTAGACGCGGCCGAGGTTGCCGTAGACGGTGAGGTAGCGGCCGTGGCGGATGATGACGTTGTAGTTGTAGCCCGGCAGGACGAAGACACGCGTAACGGTGCCCGTGTAGACGGCTCGCGCATCGGTACCCTTCGAGGTTCGGATGTCGATGCCATTGTTGGTGGTGCGGACGTACGTCCAACGTTTGTGGCGGTGGCGGCCAAAGCTCTCGACCACCTTATAGCGGCCGTCGAGCGGGAAGGGCAGGCGGCCACGGTTGGCGGCAAAGTCGTCCGATAGCTTGCGGTCCTGACGCGAGGGGGCGTCCGGTTTGCGACGGTTCTTACGGGCCGTCTGCTCGGCGTTTTTGGCGCGCGCAGCGGCAGCCATCTCCTCGGTGGCCAGCTGCTCGATGCGACGGTCGAGGGCCTCGGCCTGTTGCTGCTGGCGGGCCAGGTCGCGGGTGAGATCCGTCTGGCGCGCCTCTAACCGGCGGACGCCGGTGCGCTGCTCCGTCTCGGCGTCTTTGAGCCGGCTCAGCTCCGTGGCGCGCACCTCGAGCAGGTCAGCTTTCTCGCCGCGAACAGCGGCCAGGGCGGCCCGTTTCTCGTCGATCTCCTTCTGCCGATCCACGATGGCGAGCGCCTGTTGCTTCTGCCACGAAGCGTATTCGTGGAGGTAGCGCAGGCGACGGATGAAGCGGGCGAAATTGTCCGACGAGAGCAGGAAGATCCATTTGTTATGCGCCGTGCAACGCTCATAGAGGGTGCAGACCAGGTGGGCGTACTGCTGTTTCCGCTCGCCGAGGCGCTTCTCGAGGCGCCGGAGGTCGGCGTTGGCCGTGGCGATGCGGCGGTCGATGGCGGCGAGGTCTCGGTTGAGGCCGTCGATCATCTGCTTGTGTTCCGACACCTGCCGTGTGAGCTCCTTGAGGCGCTCGGCCGAAAGGCGGGCGGTGCGGGTGGTCTCGTCCAGCTGGCGACGTGTCTTTTTCATCTCCGTGCGGACGTTTTGGCGTTGGTCTTTGAGTCGTTTTTTCGACTGCTTCTGCCCGGTGAGTGAGCCCATGAAGCATAGCATGACGGCTACGATCGCAAGGTATCGCGCCGCCTGCTTTAGAATAAGTCGAAGAATTGCCATAGCTGTTTGGGTACAATGCGTTGGTATTTATTGGGGATGGGAAAGCTCATTTCCACGGGTGCGTCTATATCTACGTTGTTGAATTCGATCGAGAGTTTCTTGTGTTCGTCTACCTCCGCTTCCATGTCCATGGGGAAGGGGCGGCCGCCGATGGTGCGGAAGCGGCTGTAGCTCCAATGCAGCTCAACGAAGGGGCAGATGATTTCCGTGTCGATGAGGCGCACGTGGTTGTCGGTAGAGAAGTCGTACGACACGCCCGCGGCGTCCTTGGTGGTGAAGAGCCGATAGCCGAAGGGGCGCTTCCGATTGTCGAAGCGATCGAGGTCGAAGGCGCTGCCGTCGGGCATGAAGAGGCGGTTAGTGAGGAGGGCCTCGAGGTGCTCGTAGCGGAAGTCGTAGGGGCAGGTCCGCTTGTAATAGGTCGGAATCTCCTTCGTGATTTTCTCAATGGGTTCGGCGAGGTAGCGCCTCCCGAGCCGGTCGATGACCTTCAGGCTGTCGCGGCTGACCTCGACGCGAAACATCTCAATACCGACCAGCGGCGTGATGGAGATTTGCAGGCGCTGGCCTCGGATGACCTTCAGGCGGGCGCGCGAACTCATCTCGTCTTTCGTTTTGGGATTGATCGTCACATCAAGCGTGGCCGTGAGCGTGCGATAGTCGGGCGTAGAGAGTCGGCCGACCTGCTGGATGTATTCGGCCTCCGAGAGGGCTTCGGCGACGGCCTTGTCAGCCTTTGTAGCCGCCGACCGCGTCGTCCGACAGCCCGCAAGCGTCATCGCCAGAAGTACGCTCGAGAGGGCCAGGGCGCGCAGATTAGTCGTCGCCCGATTCATCCTCCGGCCCCTCCAGATAAGCCTCTTCAGCGATCTTCCGCTCCAGTGTCTTCGACTTCTTTCCGGCCGCGCGCGCCTGCTTCCATTGCTCGACGGCCTTGGCCTTGTCGCCGGTCATAAAGAGGATGTCGCCAAAGTGCTCGAGCAATTCGGCGCTGTTCGTGGTGTCCTTCCCGACGGCGTTTTGGATATAGATCAGCGCCAGAGAGTAGTTCTGCTTCTTGAAGAAGACCCAAGCGTAGGTGTCGAGATAGGTGGCATTGTTCGGCTCCAGCTTAATGCATCGGGCGCTCATCTGCTCGGCCTTATCGAGGTCGCCCGTGGGCCGCAAGATGGTCAGGTAATAGGCGTAGTTGTTGAGCACGGCCGTGTTGTTGGGGTTGTACTGGAGCGATTTATCGTAGGCCTCAAACGCCTCCTTCCGCCGCTTGATCTGGAAGTAGATGTCGCCGATCTGGCCGTAGAAGTCCGAGCGCATGTGAACGTTCTCCTCGGGGATCTTCTCCAGCCCCTCGCGATAGGCGTCGAGGGCCTTTTGGTAAGCCTTCTCCTCGTAATAGAGGACGCCGAGATAGAAGAAATAGACGGGCGACTCGGGGAACATCTGGCGACACTTCTGGCAGATACGCATGGCCTCCTTCGTGTCGTTGGCCTGAATGGCGATGACGAGCAACTGCTGCCAGGCTTCTTCGTTGTCGGGCTCCATCTCGGTGACGAGTTGGTATTGATAGCGGGCCTCCTCCGTCTTGTTTTGCATCATCAGTAGGCCGGCGTAGTATCTCTTCAGCGAAGGCTCCTCGGGGTGTTGCGCCAGGAGGGTGCGGAAGAGCGTATCGGCCGTCATCATGGCGTCCGGCGTCTGGTGGAGCTGGCGGAGGTAGCGCGCCAGGATGCCCATCTTCGTCTCCACGTCCAGCTCCCGATCGACGAGTGCGGTGCGGATCTGATTCTCGGCCGCCGCCCGATCGCCCACGGCCTCGTAATAGTTGGCCATCGAGACGGGATAATAGGGCGACGTGGGGTCGATCTCATGCGCCGCCTCGTAGGACGAGAGCGCCCCGGCCGTGTCGCCATTCTCCAGCAGCAAGTCGCCGATCATAATCGGGTATCGCACGTCGCCCGGATTGTTGTCCGCCAGCCGTTGCAGCTCGTTGTAAGCCTTATCCCGCTGCTCCATCTGCATGTAGAGCTTGTATTTCTGCATAGAGAGCGCCTCGTTGACGCCCAGCGTATTCTCCAACTCATTGAAGCGGTCGATGGCCTCGCCCGTCTGGCCGGCCTGATTGAGGGCTTCGGCCAGGTAATAGATCAGCTCAGGCTTAGCCGGATGCTCGTGCACCAGCTCACGATAGAGCTCGGCAGCCTCGCCATACATACCCACGTTGAGCGAGAGCGAAGCCAGCGCCAGGCGATAGGTGTAGTTCGTCGGATCGTACTTCACGGCGCGCCTGAGATAGTCGAGCGAGAGCTCCGGTTTGCGTAGTTGCAAGGCGTAGACGGCCAGCTCATAGAGCGGCGCCGCGGCCGTGGAGTCAAGGCTGATGCAGTAACGGAAGTGGTCGTAAGCGACGTCGTGTCTTCCGGCCTGCTTGTCTTTGAGCCCCTCGAAATAGTAGTAGTCCACCTTGCGCTGCTGCTTTTGGGCTTGGATCTGCTTATCGTCGGCCCGCCCTCCGGGCACAACAAAGGCGGCGCAGAGCACGGCCGTAATCAGTCTATATATCGGTTTCATCGTCATTGCGGTGCTGCCTCCCTGTTCATATACCTGTGTGTCCAAATCCGCCGCTGCCGCGCTCGGTCTCGTCGAGCGCCTCCACGGGCTGCCATTCCACGTGCTCACAGCGCGCCACGACCATCTGCCCGATGCGCTCGCCATCACAGACCGTGAAGGGCGTGTCGGAGAGGTTGACAAGGACGATTTTGAGCTCGCCACGATAGTCGGCATCGATCGTTCCGGGCGAGTTCAGCATGGTGATGCCATGCTTGAGGGCCAGTCCGCTGCGTGGGCGCATCTGCGCTTCATAACCTTCGGGCAGGGCGATGTAGAGCCCCGTGGGGATGAGTCGGCGCTCCAAGGGGCCCAGTGTGACGGGCGCGTCGAGAAAGGCACGTACGTCTACCCCGGCCGAGAGCGGTGTGGCGTATTCGGGCAGCGGGTGACGTGATGTGTTTACGATTTTCACTTTCATATGATAGTCATTATTTGATGGCAAAAGTAGCGGCCTTAAACGCTTTCAAGAAATGGCATTATACGACACGAGGCCGATCATGGGATTTCTGAAACGCGAAAATGAGACGCGAAACCGATCCCGTGATTTCTGAAACGCGAAAATGAGACGGGAAACCGATCGCTGACCTTCAAAAACGCCTTCCCGCCGCGGGAAACCGATCAAAACTTTCGAAAAACGCCTTCCCGCGGCGGGAAATGGGGAAAAATCTCCGAAAAACGCCTTCCCGCGGCGGGAAAGGGAAAAAATTCTCAGAAAAACGGTTTCCCGCGGCGGGAAAGGGGAAAAATCGCTCGAAAAACGGTTTCCCGCGGCGGGAAGGCGGTAAAATTTTCTGGAGATCGGTTTCCCGCCACGGGAAATGGGGCTTTTTTGCCGAAAAACGCTTTCCGCCGCGGGAAAGGTGTTTTCTATCGAGCGATGTTTTTGTCGCAAAAAAAGGACGGTCCACGATGCGCAACATCCCGCCGCGGGAAGGAAGTGCCGCTCCATGTCGCCCTCCCCCGCTAATTTTACCACATCCATGCAGCATATAGGGGCGGATGGACGTCCTTCAAAGCGTACGCACGATATGTTACACCAACACGATTATAAAATGAAGAAACAAATGATGATTGCCGGGCTGACCCTGCTGTCGGCCGCTGTCGTTGGCGCCTGCGCCACGAAGAGAGAGAAACAACGTATAGACGGGATGACGGCCGCCACGCCGGCCGAGCCTATCCGATTAGAGCACCCGGAGAAGGTGGCCGACGACAACGCCTTCACCTTCGACCTGCTCCGGGCCGTCAGGAAGCACACGGACAAGGCGAACGTCTTCATCTCGCCCCTTAGCGTCGGCATGGCGCTGAACATGACACTGGGTGGCGCCGCCGGCACTACGGCCGATGAGATGCGCACCGCACTGCACGAATCGGGCTATTCGCAGGCCGACATCAATGCCTACAGCAAGCGACTGCGCGAGGCCTTGCTCCGGGCCGACCCGCAGACGACCATCGGCATCGCCAACTCCATCTGGTACCGCCAGGGCGAGACGCTCCGCACGGCCTTCACGAACGCTAACCGCACGTATTACGGCGCCGAGGTGCGCCCGCTGGACTTCGCCTCGCCCCGGTCGCCGAAGGTGATCAACGACTGGTGCGCCCGGCAGACTCGCAAACGCATTCCGCAGATCGTCGACCGCATCCCCTCCGACGCCTTCCTCTACCTCATCAATGCGGTCTATTTCAAGGGCACTTGGGCCAGGACGTTCGATAAGAAGAACACCAAGCCAGCCGAGTTTCACAAGGCCGACGGATCGACCGAGAAGGTGCAGATGATGTACCGCCAAGGCGACTATCGCTACGGCACGAACGACGTCTGCCGCTACCTGGAGATGAGTTACGGCAACGGGGCCTTTGGCATGGTCGTCATGCTGCCCCAAGAGGGAAAGACGACGCGCGACGTGATGGCCTCGCTCAGCGGTGAGCGTTGGAAGCAAATGCGTCAGATGAACAACGAGGAGGTGCAGCTCTACCTGCCGCGCTTCCGCACCGAATGCACCTACGACCTGGCCAAAGACATCCTGCCCGGAATGGGCATGAAGGCCGCCTTCTCGCCTGAGGCAGACTTCTCGGGCATCGCCTTGAAGCCGCTGCGCGTCTCAGGCGTCGTCCATAAGACGTTCGTCGAGGTAACGGAAAGTGGCACCGAGGCAGCAGCCGTCACAAGCGTAGAGATGGTGCTCATGTCCCTGCCCGTTGACAAGAAAGAGCCCGTCCTCTTCCGCGTCGATCGCCCCTTCGTCTTCGCCATCTGCGAGCGGAGCACAGGCGCCATCCTCTTTATCGGAGAGATCGGGGAAATCTGAATTAGCCCCAAGTTGGCCGGGACATGTGAGGAGGATCTCCATTATGTACCCGGCCAACTTAGCCGGCGTCCCTGACGCCTTGATCTTCTTTTGCCTCCTTTTCTTCCATCAAGGGAAGAAAAGGAGGTGGGGGATCAGGGGCAAAGCCTCTCCATAGATTCCCCTCTCTGCACATCATTCCACACACGCTATGTTTCATTCCCAAATACACATCGCTCTATGAAAAAGTTATTCCTCTACGCAGGGCTACTCGCCCTGCTGGTCGCCGCCGGATGTAAGTCGGACGGCGACGAACCGATCCCTGAGCCGAAGCCAAAGCCAACGCCGGGAACAACGGTGGACACAACGCGACACATCACGCCAGTCGTCCCCGTCGAACTGAAGAAGGCCGAGAAGGTGGCGCGTGACAACACCTTCACCTTCGATCTGCTCCGCGCCGTCAGGAAACATACAGACAAGACGAACGTGTTCATCTCGCCGCTTAGCGTCAGCATGGCGCTGAACATGACGCTCAATGGTGCCGTCGGCGCTACGGCCGACGAGATGCGCACCGCCCTCCGCGAGTCGGGCTACTCGACGGCCGACATCAACGCCTACAGCCGCGAGCTCCGCGAGGCCCTGCTCCGGGCTGACCCAAAGACGACGATCGGCATCGCCAACTCCATCTGGTACCACCAAGGAGCAACCGTCAAGGCGCCCTTCATCGAGGCTAACCGCACGTATTACGACGCCGAAGTGCAGGCTATCAATTTCTCCGCGCCATCAGCCACGGCTACTATCAACGGCTGGTGCGCCCGCAAGACGAACAACAAGATCAAGGAGATCGTGAAGCGGGTGGATCCCACGACCTTCATGTATCTCATCAACGCCGTCTATTTCAAGGGTGCGTGGACTACTCGCTTCGAGAAGAAAAACACTCGCAGCGGAGACTTCCGCCGGGCCGACGGATCGACGCAGCAAGTGCAGATGATGCGCCTCAGGGATACCTTCCACTGCGCCTCGAGCGACGTCTGCGATTACTTGGAAATGGACTATGGCAATCACGCTTTCAGCATGGTCATCATGCTGCCCAAAGACGGAAAGACTACGCGTGACGTGATCGCCATGATGGACGGAAAGAAGTGGGCCGACGCGATGCAAAGTCTTACCCTGAAAGAGATCCACGTCCTTCTGCCGCGCTTCAAGGCTGAGTGCGAATACCCCATGCACGAACACATCTTGCCGGATATGGGGATGAAGCTCCCGTTCAATTCTGAGCTGGCTGACCTCTCCGGCATAGCGGACATCGGTGCTTTCGGGCGTCTGTTTATTTCCTCCGTAATCCATAAAACCTTTGTGCAGGTGGACGAAGAGGGCACTGAGGCTGCGGCCGTCACGAGCATTGACATAGTGGGCAGTAACGAATCGTCTTTCTTCATCGTCGATCGCCCCTTCCTCTTTGCCATTCGCGAGAAGAGCACGGGCGTGATCCTCTTTATCGGGGAGATCGGAGAGATCCAATGATTCCACACACGCTATGTCTCATTCCAAATACACATCGCTCTATGAAAAAGTTATTCCTCTACGCAGGGCTACTCGCCCTGCTGGTTGCCGCCGGATGTAAGTCGGACGGTAACGAACCGATCCCTGAGCCGAAGCCAAAGCCAACGCCGGGAACAACGGTGGACACAACGCGACACATCACGCCAGTCGTCCCCGTCGAACTGAAGAAGGCCGAGAAGGTGGCGCGTGACAATGCCTTCACTTTCGACCTGCTCCGCGCCGTCAGGAAGCATTCGACGGACGCGAACGTGTTTATCTCGCCGCTTAGCGTCAGCATGGCGCTGAACATGACACTCAATGGTGCCGTCGGCACTACGGCCGACGAGATGCGCACCGCCCTCCGCGAGTCGGGCTACTCGACGGCCGACATCAACGCCTACAGTCGTGAGCTCCGCGAGGCCCTGCTCCGGGCTGACCCAAAGACGACGATCGGCATCGCCAACTCCATCTGGTACCGCCAAGGAGCAACCGTCAAGGCGCCCTTCCTCGAGGCCAACCGCACGTATTACGACGCCGAAGTGCAGGCCTTAGACTTCTCTTCGCCATCGGCCACGGCTACGATCAACGGCTGGTGTGCCCGCAAGACAAACAACAAGATCAAGGAGATCGTGAAGCAGGTGGATCCCGCAACCTTCATGTATCTCATCAACGCTGTCTATTTCAAGGGCGCGTGGCATTATCCCTTCAAGAAGACTTTCACTACGGAAGCTGACTTCCACCGAGCCGACGGTTCGACACAGCACGCGCAGATGATGCGGCAAGCCTACTCCTTCAATTATGCCAAAGACGAACTGGGGCAATACCTCGAAATGAATTTCGGCAACGATGCCTTCAGTATGATCGTCATGCTGCCCGATGAGGGTCGGACGACACGCGACATGATTACGGCGATGAACAGTAATCGGTGGGAGGCCACGATAAAGCGCATGAGTCCGAAGGCGATCGCATTAATCCTGCCGCGCTTCAAAGCGGAGTGCGACTACCAGCTGCAGGAGGGCATCCTGCCCGACCTCGGTATGCGGCTACCGTTCTCCAACGCGGCTAACTTCTCCGGTATCACCAATGCGCCGCTGTTCATCTCGACCATCATCCATAAGACGTTCATCGACGTGAACGAGTATGGGGCAGAGGCGGCCGCCGTGACCATCAACGATATGGTCGGATCCTCCGACCCGCATCAATACAAAGAATTCACCGTCGATCGCCCCTTCCTCTTCGCCATTCGTGAGAAGAGCACGGGCGTGATTCTCTTTATCGGGGAAATCGGAGAGATCCAATGATTCCACACACGCTATGTTTCATTCCAAATACACATTGCTCTATGAAAAAGTTGTTTTTCTACGCAGGGCTACTCGCTCTGCTGGTCACCGCCGGATGTAAGTCGGACGGCGACGAACCGATCCCTGAGCCGAAGCCAAAGCCAACGCCGGGAACAACGGTGGACACGACGCGACACATCACGCCAGTCGTCCCCGTCGAACTGAAGAAGGCCGAGAAGGTGGCGCGTGACAACGCCTTCACTTTCGACCTGTTCCGCGCCGTCAGGAAGCATTCGACGGACGCAAACGTCTTCATCTCGCCCCTTAGCGTTAGCATGGCGCTGAACATGACACTCAATGGCGCCGTCGGCGCTACGGCCGACGAGATGCGCACCGCCCTCCGCGAGTCGGGCTACTCGACGGCCGACATCAACGCCTACAGCCGCGAGCTCCGCGAGGCCCTGCTCCGGGCTGACCCCAAGACGACGATCGGCATCGCCAACGCCATCTGGTATCGCCAGGGAGCAACCGTCAAGGCACCCTTCATCGAGGCCAACCGCACGTCTTACGACGCCGAGGTGCAAGCCTTAGACTTCACCTCACCCACGGCCACGGCTACTATCAACGGATGGTGCGCCCGCAAGACGAACAACAAGATCAAGGAGATCGTGAAGCGGGTGGATCCCACGACCTTCATGTATCTCATCAACGCCGTCTATTTCAAGGGCGCGTGGACTACTCGCTTCGAGAAGAAAAACACTCGAAGCGCAGACTTCCATCGGGCCGACGGCTCGACGCAGCAAGTGCAGATGATGCGCCTCAGGGATACCTTCCGCTGCGCCTCGAGCGACGTCTGCGATTACTTGGAAATGGACTATGGCAATCACGCTTTCAGCATGGTCATCATGCTGCCCAAAGACGGAAAGACTACGCGCGACGCCATGGCCGCACTCGACGGACAGACGTGGGCCAAGGCAATGGAAAGTCTTGCTGAAGCATATGGAATCGTCAGGCTGCCGCGCTTCAAGGCCGAGTGCGAATACCCAATGCACGAACACATCTTGCCGGATATGGGGATGAAGCTCCCGTTCAATCCTGAGCTGGCTGACCTCTCCGGCATTGCTGACGTCACTGGCTTGTTCATCTCCAAGGTGATCCACAAAACCTTTGTGCAGGTGGACGAAGAGGGCACCGAGGCTGCGGCCGTCACGAGCGTTGACGTATTGCCCACCGGCGAATCGCCTATGCAAGTGTTCACTGTCGATCGGCCCTTCCTCTTCGTCATTCGTGAGAAGAGCACGGGCGTGATCCTCTTTATCGGGGAGATCGGAGAGATCTGAAAATCTGAAAGCTGAAAACAAAACAGCCGGGTACATGTGAGGGGGGAATCCCAATCATGTACCCGGCTTTTCATTTTTAGCCTTTCGCTTCACAGATCCTTCACCAACACCGTGTCGCCGGCGGCGAGCAGGTCACGCCGCGTGCGGAGCAGGGCCTCCCACTGGGGACGGTAGGCGGCGGCGATGTCGACCGGAAAACGCTCCGAGCCGTGCTCGTCGATGCGACGGAGGATAAGCCCGACCGTGATGTGACCGATGGCGAAGGCGGGTTGATAACGCACCGTGCGGACGCTGTCGCCCTCGAAGCGGACGGAGGCCAGAATCTCCAGCTCGGTGAGCTGGGCGAGCGTTTGGGCGGTGAGGCTGGGCGGAATGTGACAGAGGTCGGAGAGCTCGTCGGCTGTGTAGGGCTTTTCGCAACGCTCGAAACGTTTGGCCACGACCGAGCAGATGAGCAAGGCGAGGAAGTCGCGGTAGCGACGGCTGACGTTCCGCACGTCGGGCTCGAAGCTGAAGAGGCGAACGTTCTGCGAGGCGTGAACCAGCTCGGCGCCGAAGAGGCAGATCACCCATGAGAGTTGCAGCCAAAGCATGAGCAGCGGCAGGGCGGCAAAGCTGCCATAGATGGCGTTGTATTTACTGACCCAGATCTGACCGTTGATATAGAGGTACTGGAAGATCTGAAAGGCACAGCCCACGAGGGTGCCGGCCACGAGGGCGTTGAGGAAGCGCACACGCGTGTTGGGCGCCAGGAGGTAAAGCAGGGTGAAGAAGAGGATGATGATGGTGTAGGGCACGAGGCTCAGTGTGGTGTCAGCGATAGGCGTGAGGAAGATGTAGGGGCTGAGCAGGGCGCGGCGCAGGGTGGAAAGGAAGATGGAGAGACCGCTGGAGATGGTCATCAATACGGGCAGGATGATGATCATGGCCGAATAGGCCGTCACTTTGCGGTGCCAGGTGCGGTCTTTCTCCACCTGCCAAATGCTGTTGAAGGTGTGCTCTACGGTGGAGATGAGGCTAAAGACGGTGTAGAGCAACAGCACCAAGCCGATGCCGAGAAAGACGCCACCGCGGGTCATGGAGAGGTAGTTCTGGGCAAAGTCGAACCCGCGCGCGATCTGGGCCGACTGGGAGGGAAAGGAGTCGTAGAGACTCTCTTCGATCATGTCCTTCACGCCGAATCCGCTGGCGACGCCCACCACCACGGCCAGCATGGGCACGACCGAGAGGAGGGTGCTATAGGTCAGCGCCGAGGCGCGCGTCTGGAGGTCGTTGCGCTGATAGCCTCGGATGGCTAGGATGAGTGTCTTGGCCAGGTAGATATAGACGCGGCGCGGACCGCTGACATCGCTGTCGGTGATGCGCCAGATGTCGTACGTGACGAAGCGGATGGCATCCGTTACCCATCGGACGGCACGATCCACAATCGAGGGCTTCTTCTCTTCTTTCTTTTCGGACATAGGTGGGATGAGGGGGAGGGTTATGGAACCGCGGTGCGTGCGAATTGATTCGGGGGAAATAAAAAAGGGACAGCCGGCCTATAAGCCGGGTTCTGTACGCCACCGCGGGGAGCGGCGGTGCGTCTGTCATTTATCTTGGCCTTGCCGTTGCCGACAGGCTCTGTGCAGTCTACCCCCCGGCATTGGGCGGGCAGCCCTTGATGCGCCGGTATACATGACCTTACAACCCATCAGGCGTACTGTCCCCCCGTATTCCGACGGGGGCGGTGAGCTCTTACCTCGCCTTTTCACCCTTACCGAGCGCAGCGCGCCCGGCGGTTCTTTTCTGTTACGCTTACTCTGCCGTCGCCGACAGCTTCCCGTTAGGAAGGATGGTGCCCTGTGTTGCCCGGACTTTCCTCTCGGGGGATGCGTCATAAATGGCGAATTGCTGCGTTGCCTTCGACTCTCAGGCTGCGGTCATGTGCCTTAGCACACTCCCCCAGCCTTCGGTCTCGGACGCCTTGCACTTCATCCATTTCTGAGCGCATCCCGTAGCCGGTATTTCAACACGGCTCCACGAGCGACAGACCGGCCGACTGTCCCGGGCGCAAAGGTAAGCGAGGGGCCCACCTCTGCGCCGTATGTGTGGTTATTTCTTCCCCTTATCCGTGGGCACGAACGAGGTGTAGAGCTGGATCAGGGCAGCGATAAGCAGGAAGGCCACCCACTCCATCCGCCCGCGAAACATGAAGACGGAGGCCACGACCATGGCCAGCCCCGCGAAGACGTTCCAGCGGGTGAGCCGACGGCGGCGAAAGTCGAGATCGCCGCGGCGTGTGTCCGTCATATAGCCCACCGTCACGCCTGCCGCACCGACGGCGAAGAGCCACGGGGCGTAAATCCAATGGGTGATATAAAGCGCTGACCCGGCGACAACCAGCAGGCCGGAGAGCATAAAGATGAAAGTGCGTGTTCGGTCCATTTTCAGTCTTCGATAATAAATACGTCCTCGTTTGCGCGCTTCATGTAAAACTCCTCGCGGGCGTAGCGCTCCAGCCCCTCGCGATTGGTACGGATGTCGTCCAGCTTCTTGCGGTCGGTTTCGATCTCCTTCTTGTAATGGCGGATCTCACGCTCCAAGCGGCGGATCTTTTCGTCGTACGTATATCGCTTGTAGAGGTTGCTGTCGCCCACCACGAAGGTGATGAAGAGGAAAAAGACAACGACCACCACGTAAGTATTGACGCGGGAGAGTTTGCGGATGATCTGTGATGTTCTGTCTGACATAAATAAGTGTGGATTCAGAGAGTGGGCGCAAAAGTATGGGGATCGCAAGGAACCCCAAGCCCGGGGGAGCTCAGAATCCACGGGGCGAAACCCTCCCGTCCGTTCGGATTCTGCCCCGTTTCTTCTGGGGGAACGCGCCGTACCTGTATGCGGCCCCGTTTCTTCTGGGAAAATCTGCCGTAATCCGGAAATCCGGCCTGTTTCTTCCGAGAAACACGCCCAAATCGAGAATTCTGGCCTGTTTCTTCCAAGCAACACGCCCAAATCGAGAATTACAGCCTGTTTCTTCCCAGGGCAACCGCATCAAATCAAAACCACCAGTCCGATAGATCTCCGTAGGGGTACGGAGATCAAAAACACTTGTCCGAGAGATCTCCGTAGGAGTACGGAGATCAAAAACACCAGTCCGAGAGATCTCCGTAGGGGTACGGAGATCAAAAACACTTGTCCGAGAGATCTCCGTAGGGGTACGGAGATCAAAAACACCAGTCCGAGAGATCTCCGTAGGGGTACGGTGATCAAAACCACCAGTCCGGGAGATCTCCGTAGGGGTACGGAGATCAAAAACACTTGTCCGAGAGATCTCCGTAGGGGTACGGAGATCAAAAACACTTGTCCGAGAGATCTCCGTAGGGGTACAGAGATCTCTCAGACGCGTGGTTTTGATTTGATGCGGTTGCCCTGTGTTTCTTCCGAGAAACACGCCCAAATCGGGAATTCCGGCCTGTTTCTTCCAAGCAACGCGCCTAAATCCTGAAAAACGCCCAAGTTTCTTCCGAGAAACACGCCCCAATCCCAAATTCCGGCCCATTTCCACCGAGGAAACGCACCCCAATCCGGTAATCCGGCCCACTCGCCTACTTTTGCCCCGCAATGGAAAAGACGGATGAATACATCGTATCGGCGCGCAAGTATCGCCCCGCTACATTCGACAGCGTCGTGGGGCAGGCCGCACTGACCACAACGCTCAAGAACGCGATCAAGAACAATAAACTGGCTCACGCCTACCTCTTCTGCGGCCCGCGCGGCGTCGGCAAGACGTCCTGCGCACGCATCTTCGCCAAGACCATCAATTGCATGAACCTCACCCCCGAGGGCGAGGCCTGCAACACGTGCGAATCGTGTCGCTCCTTCAACGAGCAGCGCTCGCTCAACATCCACGAGCTCGACGCGGCCTCGAACAACTCCGTCGACGACATCCGCTCCCTCATCGAGCAGGTGCGCATCCCGCCGCAAGTGGGGCGATACAAGGTCTATATCATCGACGAGGTGCACATGCTCAGCCAAGCCGCCTTCAACGCCTTCCTCAAGACCCTCGAGGAGCCGCCACACTACGCCATCTTCATCCTCGCCACCACGGAGAAGCACAAGATCCTCCCCACGATCCTCTCCCGCTGTCAGGTCTACGACTTCGCCCGCATCTCCGTCGCCGACGCCGTCCGCCACCTGCAATACGTGGCCCAGAAAGAGGGCGTCCAGGCCGAAGCCGAGGCCCTCAACGTCATCGCCCAGAAAGCCGACGGCGGCATGCGCGACGCCCTCTCCATCTTCGACCAAGCCGTCAGCTACACCGGGGGCAACGTGACCTACAAGGCCGTGATCGAGAACCTCAACGTGCTCGATTACGACTACTATTTCCGCCTCACCGACGCCATGCTCACGGGCGACATCCGCACCGCGCTGCTCATCCTCAACGAGATTCTGGAGAAAGGCTTCGACGGCCAACACATCGTCACTGGCCTGGCCTCCCACTTCCGCGACCTGCTCGTCTGCCGCGACGAGCGCACCCTGGTGCTCCTCGAGATCGGCGCCAGCATCCGCGAACAATACCGCACGATGGCCGCCCGATGCTCCGACGCGTGGCTCTATCAGGCCATCGACCTGGCCAACGAATGCGACCTGCATTACCGCGAAAGTCGCAACAAACGACTCCTGCTCGAGCTGACGCTCATCCAGCTCTGCCAACTCCGCGACGCACCCGAAACGACGATCGCGGAGGCTAAAAAAAAAAGCGACTGAGGTTCCGTCTGCTGCGGCTCATTGAGGACTATCCCGTCGCCACGGCCGCCCCTCAGCCGACGCCCTCCGTAGCCGCCCCGACGGCCACGCCCCCCGCTCCTACCCCCACACGCACCATCCCCCGCGGCCCGGCCAATACGTCGCTGACCGGACTCTTGCACCAACGCCATCAGGCGAAAACGGACGCTTCCGCCAACGCCGAGAAGGTGCCGCAGGAGAATCAGCCCTTCACCGCCGACGATCTCACCCGCGCCTGGGACGCCTACATCGAGACCGTGGGCGGCCGCGTAAACCTGAAGCACACGATGATCAACTGTCGGCCCGTGCTGAAAGGCGACGACACGTTCGAGATCGTCGTCCACAACCCCGGCCAGCGGGAGGTCTTGCTACAAAACAACGCGGCCATCCTCCAGTCCCTGCGTGGGCAACTGAAGAACGGCCGCGTACGCTTCACCGTCCGCATCGACGAGACGAACGAGAAGCGTCTGGCCTATACCTCAAAGGAAAAGTACGACCTCCTCCTCGAAGTCAACCCGGCGCTAGCCCGCCTCAAAGAGGAGTTCAATCTGACGTTTGATTAGAGTTTTAGAGGGTAGAGGGTAGAGGGTAGAGGGTAGAGGGTAGAGGGTAGAGGGTAGAGGGTAGAGGGTAGAGGGTAGAGGGTAGAGGGTAGAGGGTAGAGGGTAGAGGATAGAGGGTAGAGGATAGAGGGTAGAGATTAGAGAGTAGAGGGTAGAGATTAGAGAGTAGAGGATAGAGGGTAGAGATTAGAGAGTAGAGGGTAGAGGGTAGAGGATAGAGATTAGAGGGTAGAGGGTAGAGGGTAGTTCCTGGTACATGCAGTATCTAATCTCTACCCTCTAAACTCTAAAAGTACCAGGCACTACCCTCTACCCTCTACCCTCTAAAAACTCTACCCTCTAAAACCTCTAAAACTTCAGGAAGCTATACCGTCGGCCGTCGCTTTCGAGCTGCAAACGGCGACTGTCTACGTGCACGACGCGGAAGGTGCGCACCCCCGACGACCAATCGGTGAAGGGCAGAAACTGCTCCACCCGGAGCGTATAGTTGGCCAACTGCAAGCGGAGCGTACGGTCGTCGGGCTGTGTCTTGTAGCCATACGTATAGACGTAGCGCCCCGTGGCAGGCTGGTAAATCTGGTACATGAAGAGCGACTCGGACTGGAAGTTGTACCACACCGTGTCCACACGCTGCGTCGCACCGTCGGCCTCCACCGTCTGCAGTTGCCACTTGCCCTTCAGACGGTCGGCCACGTCATCGCTGCACGCCGCGCACCCCCAGAGGCACGCGGCGGCGAGGACGAGGTAACGCAGACTTCGCTTCATCACCCATGCGACTTCTTACTCCTCACGTTTTCTCAGGATCCGTCGTGCGCAGTCGGAGAGCACCACGATGGCACCGGCCAGGATGGCCGTGTCCTTGATCACGAGTCGGCCCGCGCCCGTCAGCAACGGAAAGCCGTGTTCGCCACTGCCCAAATCCGGCACCCATACCTCAGGCGTAGTGACGAGGAACGACAGGGTGCCGATCGTCATAATGATGGCCAGCGTAGCGCCGACCGCACCGATCTTCGGACAGAAGATGCCGAGGAAAGTCAGGATGCCGATCGACATGATCAGGATGCCCAGCCCGTGCGAGAAGCCGTACGTATTGTTCTCCACGTGCCACTGGTGCTTGGCCTCGTCCAGTTCGCCCTCCTTGAGCTTGTACTGCTTGTATTCAGGTGCACTTTTGGTGTAGAAGAAACTCATGAAGGGACTGTTGGCCACGAAAGGCACGATGCCCTCAGCCTCATAGTTCCAAAATTTCAGTCCGCCGATCCAAACGAAGATGATGAGGATCGCGACGCGAATCAGATTGATGCCCAGCTTCTGGGCCGATGCGGCCGCTTCAAGGGCCGCTGTGAGCAAGTTTGGCTTGTTCTCTTTCATTGTTCTAATGGAGTGAATTTATACTCGAATCATTTTTAGCGGGCGCAAAAGTATCCCTTCGCCCATACCCCCAAATACCGCAACTGCGGTAGGAGGCCGAAACGAGCCCTGTTTTCTACCCTTTTAGCAGTTACATCACCCCGGGCAACACCTGTTTCGATAATTACCCCCTCCGCTTCACCGCCGCGACATAGATGAGCAGGATGACGTTCATCAGCAGGGCGTAGAGGATGGCGGGGATGGCCATGATGTCGTTATGGAAGATGAGAGGGCTGGAGGCGACGGCGATGGCTTGCGCAGCGTTCTGCATGCCGACCTCGATGACGATCGTGCGCGTCTCGCGACGCTCAAGGTGCATCAGCCGCGAGAGGGCGGCACCGGCCAAGATAGCCGTGAGGATCATCGCCGTAATGCATGCGCCGAGGCCCGTGAAGTGCTCCATGATCGTGGCCCGGTGTTGAATAAAAAAGAGGACGGCCAGGAGGATGAGCGCAGGGAAGGCTACACGCGATAGGACACGGTCGATGGCCGCAGCGGCGCGCACAAAACGAAGGCGCACGAAGACACCCACCGCAATGGGCAGCAGCATCAGCAGCAGGTTTTGCACGAAGAGTCGGCCGACGGGCAGGTGGATGTCCGAGGCTTCGGCACCGGAGACTCCGACGGCCAACTGCATGATGGGCGGAATGGTCAGGAGCGTGATGACGCTGCTCAAAGCCGTGAGCGTGACGGACAGCGCTACGTCGCCACCGGCTAACTTGGAAAAGATGTTCGACGAGCTGCCACCGGGCGAGCAGGCGATAAGCACCAGTCCGACGAAGAAGACGGGCGGCAACGCAAAGGCCATGCCCAGCGCGAAAGCCACAGCCGGTAAAACGACAATCTGCCCCACCAATCCGACGGCCACTGCGCGCGGCCGCCGGCGGAAGAGCAGAAAGTCAGCGGGCTGGAGCGTCAGCCCGAGGTCGAACATCAGTAGGGTGAGTATCGGCAGTACGATCAGGATCGGGTTCATAGCGTCACCTCACCAATCAACGAGCACTGCATATGCTCCCGAATCTCCTTCGGCGTCAGCTCCTGCCCGAGCAGGAACATGAGCTTGGCCACGGCACACTCCGAGGTGCTGTCGAAGCCGCTCAGCACGCCACACTCCAACAGTTTACGGCCCACCTCGTAGCGGTGCATCTCGACGCAGCCACCGGTGCACTGCGTGACGTTAACCACGACTATGCCGCGCTCCGTGGCCTCGCGAAACTGCTTGAGGAACCACTCGTCAGTAGGAGCGTTGCCACTACCGAAGGTCTCAAGCACAACGCCGCGCAGGCCGGGTGTGTGAAGCACGGACGAGACGACGGCCTCGGTGATGCCGGGGAAGAGCTTGAGGATAACCACGTTCTTGTCGCACGCGTAGTGCGGCTTGAGTGGGCGGACAAGCTGCGGCCGATAGATGAGCTTCTCATCGTAGCGGATCGTGACGCCAGCGCGTGCCAGAGGCGGATAGTTGAAGGAGTGGAAGGCGTTGAAGTCGTCGGCATTGATCTTCGAGGTGCGGTTACCGCGCATGAGCTGGTTCTCGAAGAAGATGCAGACTTCAGGCACAATGGGCTTACCCGACCCATCCTTCGCGGCGGCTATCTCGACAGCGGTGATCAGGTTCTCCTTACCATCCGTCCGCAGCATGTTGATCGGCAGTTGCGACCCGGTCAGGATGACCGGCTTATTCAAGTTCTCGAGCATGAAGCTGAGGGCTGAGGCGGTGAAGGCCATCGTGTCCGTGCCGTGCAGGACGACGAAGCCGTCGTAGGCGTCGTAGTTGTCGGCAATGAGACGAACGATCTTGGCCCAGGAGTCGGGCCCGATGTCGGACGAATCCATCGGCGGATCGAAGGAGATGCTCGCCGTCTTATGCCCCAGCCGCTTCAGCTCGGGGATGTGCTCCTGAATATGCCGGAAATTGAAGGGCTCCAGCGCGCCCGTTTCGGGGTTTTCCACCATACCGATGGTGCCCCCGGTGTAAATCAACAGGACGGATGATTTGCTCTTAGATGCCATGTTGCGATGCGGTTATCAAATAGGAATCACCAGCAGGGGGGTGTTGCCGTGGAAGATCATCTTACGGGCTATGCTGGGGTTAAAGATGCGTGTGATCATGCTGCGACGGTAGGTGCTGAAGGCGATCATGTCGATGCGCTTCTCCTCGACGAACGTCTGGATGGAGTCGAGCAGATCGCCGTCGTGCAACACGGTGTGCTCGATATTGAGGCCCGGATGTTGCTTGGTGAGGTACTCGTCCATGCCGGCCAGACGGATCTCGTTCCACTCGTTGTGGCTGGTGGAGATGTTGAACAGCTCGATCTGCACGGGGTATTCCTTGAAAATGGTGACAAAGCGCCCAAAGGCTTCGATGTCGCGCTTGTTGAACGACGTGGCGAAGGCTACGCGGCGACACTCGCCCAGGTCGCTGTAAGGGACATGCTCCGGGATGGCCAAGAGCGGCGTCTGGGTCTGCTCGATCACTTCGCCCGTGACGCTACCGATCAGGTCGATATTCTTCTGGTTCTTGCCGCGCGTGCCCATCACCATGAGCGTCGGGCGATACTCCTTGGCGTACTCCAGGATCTCCTCCTCAGGCACGCCTTCCTTGAGGATGTAGTTGTACTTCACCCGGGGCCACTCGCCGCTTTCCATCTTGCGATTGATCAGCGTGCACATGTTTTCGATGTCGGTCTGGACGCGCTTATAGACGGCTTGGATGGACTCGTTGCCGGCCGTTCCGGTCACGATCGGATCACGCGTGGCGAAGGGTAGCGCCGAGGGGATGTAGGCGCTGAAGTAGGCGTGCAGGAGCATGACTTCGGCGTCAATGCGGGCGGCGTGGCGGATGCCCGTCTCGCAGGCCTTGATGGAGTAGTCCGAGAAGTCGATGGGGATAAGCACCTTCTTGGGAGCGTTCTCGTCGGCGCCCTGCTCGTCGGTCGCCTCGCTCAGACACTGCGTGTCCTCGATGATGCGTAGGGCGTGCGGCAGGTCTTTCTCGTTGATCCGCACACGCACACCGGCCGAGATGACGGGCTGGATCTGATTCACGTTGTGGATGTACGCCTCGATGCCTTCGGCCTCGAGCAGCGTCTTGAGGATTTGAGCCTTTTCATACGTATGAATGGCCAGGGTGACTAATTGCTTTTCCATGTCTATGGTCCTCCTTTTGAATGATTGATGCGTAGAGTAATGTGAGTGATTGGGGCGGGGTAGTCATTCGATCGTTGGCGCCCTTTCCTGACTCGGGAAATGACCTCTCCCGAAGGTTAGACCCATTTCCTGACTCGGGAAATGACCTCTCCCGAAGGTTAGACCCATTTCCTGACTCGGGAAATGGCCTCTCCCGAAGGTTAGACCCATTTCCTGACTCGGGAAATGGCCTCTCCCGAAGGTTAGACCCATTTCCTGACTCGGGAAATGACCTCTCCCGAAGGTTAGACCCATTTCCTGACTCGGGAAATGACCTCTCCCGAAGGTTGGCGTCATTTCCTGACTCGGGAAGTGGCCTCTCCCGAAGGTTGGACCCATTTCCTGACTCGGGAAATGGCCTCTCCCGAGGGTTGGGCCCATTTCCTGACTCGGGAAATGACCTCTCCCGAAGGTTGGACCCATTTCCTGACTCGGGAAATGGCCTCTCCCGAAGGTTGGATCCATTTCCGAGGCTCGGAAGTGACCTCTCCCGAGGGTTGGACCCATTTCCGAGGCTCGGGAGTGACCTCTCCCGAAGGTTGGGCCCATTTCCGAGGCTCGGAAGTGACCTCTCCCGAGGGTTGGACCCATTTCCGAGGCTCAGAAGTGACCTCTCCCGAAGGTTGGACCCATTTCCGAGGCTCGGAAATGACCTCTCCCGAAGGTTAGACCCATTTCCGAGGCTCGGAAGTGACCTCTCCCGAAGGTGGGACCCATTTCCGAGGCTCGGAAGGGGGATGGGCGAGGGGTAAAAAAGATCCCGGACATCGTGCTGACTTGCATTGCTGCCCGGGATCTTCGTGTCGTCATTCCGATCTCACTTTGGGTATGTGAGCATCTCAGGATCGTACGGCGATCTACACTTTCTGCATCCCGAGGATGTCCAGCGCGCGATCGAGAATGGCTGTGTCGTCGATCATGACGATGCCGCCATCAGGACCCGGCTCGATGTGCAGGCCGCAGCTCTTGCCGTCTTTGTAATTCTCACCACCGAAGTAGTTACGTACAGTCTCAACCGTCACGCCGAGATCTTCAGCGATGCGATGAATGGTACCATCAGGCAGACGGTCCTTGATTGACCGGAGCTCATTGAATGTGATTGTCCTTGTCATGGTTCGTTTCTGTTTTTATTAATCAATACTTGAATGAAATAACGGCCCGAAAATAGGGGCTATAATGGTTCTGGGCAAATCCCCGACGGCTATTTGTCTTGCAGTCGGTTCAGGATCTCTCGAATCTTCTCGTAAGTGGTCAGTCGCGTAGGTACGAGGGGCAGTCGTAAGCGATTCTCAATGAAGCCCATCATGTTGAGCATACTCTTGACACCGGCAGGGTTACCGTCGACGAAAAGCAGGTCGAAGAGCTCCATGAAACGCGAATGAATGACGCGCGCATTGTCATAATCGCCTTCGAGAGCCAGACGCACCATGCGACTAAATTCGCGAGGGAAGGCGTTGCCGATGACGGAGATGACGCCCACGGCACCAAGTGCAATAAGAGGATAGGTGATGCCGTCGTCACCGGAAATGACTTGGAAGTCGGCCGGCTTGTTTTTGATGATGTCGTTCATCTGTTTGATGTTCCCCGAGGCCTCCTTGACGGCGACGATGTTGCGAAAGGTGCGGGCCAGGCGTAGGGTCGTCTCGGCGGTCATGTTCGTGCCCGTACGTCCGGGGACGTTATAGAGGATCACGGGGCGCGTGGTGGCTTCGGCGATGGCTTCGTAGTGGCGGAAGATGCCCTCCTGCGAGGGTTTGTTGTAGTAGGGAACGACGGAGAGGATGGCGTCCACGTCCTGTAAGTCGGCCTGTCGGAGCGTATCGACAACGGCGCGTGTGCAGTTGCCACCCACGCCAAGGACGACGGGCACGCGTCGGCGCACTTGCGTCACGACCAGCCGCTTGATCTCCGCCTTTTCCGTCTCAGTCAGGGTGGGCGTCTCGGCCGTGGTGCCGAGCACGACGAGATAGTCCGTGCCGTTCTGCACCTGATATTCCACCAGCTTCACGAGCGCCTCATAATCCACACTGCCGTCCGCCTTGAACGGTGTCACCAGTGCGATCCCCATGCCTTTCAAATCAATCAGAGCCATGCCTTCTACGGTCTTTCAGTCCTTAGTTCATCCGGCCGATTTTGCCGATCGAATGGCCTCGAGGTAGGTCATAATGTGGCGGAAGAGGAAGGGAATGTCGTGCACATCGTCTTTCATAACGATGGAGAGGTCGAAGAGATCCATCCCCTGCTCGCGCTTGGCCCCGACCTTAAAGGCCGACGGGTGTTGGAGCATCAGGTAGCGCATGACGGGCACCTCCTCGCTCGTCAGGTCGAGCAGCAAGTCGACCGTGAGGTTGTTGAGCTGCGTACGCATGTTCTTGTCCGGGAAGCCCCACATGTCCACGTCCTTCCCCTCCTCGACGGGCAGGAAGGCGTAATCCCAGATCGGGGTGTCCTCGTCCTTGCGGGTGTAAACGCAGACGTGCACCGTCTTGCCCTTTTTCTTCAATGTATCAATGCACGGCTCGATGGCTTTCCAGTCGCGAGCCTCACACATGATGAGGACGTAGCGGATATCGTCCATCGAGCGATAGCAGTGCTCGCGTGTCGTGGCGTTCTTGGCCAGCGACCTTATTTTCTTGTTCAAAAAGTGTGTTGTAAGAATCATACCCCTATCAGTTTTAAGAATTCGTCTTCGTTGAGGAGTTTCACCCCTAATTTTTCGGCCTTAGCCAGTTTGGCCGGGCCCATATTTTCGCCTGCCAGCAGATAGTCCGTCTTGCCGGAGATGGACGATGCGTTCCGCCCGCCGTGACGCTCGATCAGCTGCTTGTACTCATCGCGCGAATGGAGGGCGAAGGTGCCACTGATCACGAACGTGAGTCCCTTCAGCTTGTCCGATCGGACGCCGTCGTCGTCGCTCTCAGCCACCGCCATTTGTAGGCCATGCGCCTTGAGCCGACTGACCATAGTCTGATTGCGCGCCTCGGCAAAGAAGTCCACCACACTGCGGGCGATCTTCTCGCCGATCTCGTCCGTCTGCATCAGCACCTCGACCGTGGCCTGCGCCAACGCGTCGATCGAGGGATGCGCGTAGGCCAACTTGGCCGCGATGTTCTCCCCCACGCCGCGTATCCCAAGGGCAAAAAGCACTCGGGCGTAAGGCACTTGCTTCGAGAGCTCCAGACTGTCACGATAGTTCTTCGCGCTCTTCTCGGCGAAGCGCTCGAGGCGCATCAGGTCGGCCGGAGTCACGTCGTACAGATCCGAGGCGTCGCGTACGAGGCCGGCGTCATAAAGTGCCTCGACCGTCTCGGGGCCGATGTTGATGTTCATGGCCCGACGGCTGACAAAGTGCACGATCCGCCCCTTCACCTGCGGCGGGCATCCCCACTCGTTCGGGCAGTAATGCGCCGCCTCACCCTCCACGCGCACCAACGGTGTACCGCACTCCGGACACTGGCTGATGAACGCGACCGGTGCGCCATCCATTGACTCCGACCGATCCACCCCGACGATCTTCGGAATGATCTCGCCACCCTTCTCCACATACACGCGGCAACCGAGATGCAGGTCAAGCCCCTCCATGATGTCAGCGTTATGTAGCGAGGCACGGCGGACGGTGGTCCCGGCCAGCAGCACCGGCTCGAGATTGGCCACCGGCGTCACCACGCCCGTACGGCCCACCTGATAGTCGACCGAAACGAGGCGCGTCTCCGCCCGCTCGGCCTGGAACTTATATGCGATGGCCCACCGCGGACTCTTCGCCGTGGCCCCGAGCGCACGCTGCTGCCGAAGGGCATTTACCTTGAGCACAATGCCGTCCGTAGCCACGGGCAGGCGGTGGCGCTCGGTGTCCCAATGCGCGATGTAAGCCATAATTTCCTCCGGCGTGTGGCAGACACGCATGGCGTCGGACGTTTTGAATCCCCACCGGCGTGCCGCTTGCAAATTGTCGTAATGATTGTCCGTGGGTAGGTTGTCGCCCAACATATAATATAGGTACGCATCGAGGCGTCGCAAAGCCACAATGCGCGGGTTCTGGAGCTTCAGTGTGCCCGAGGCGGCGTTACGCGGATTGGCAAAGAGGGGCTCCTCCTGCGCCTCACGCTCTCGATTGAGGCGCTCAAACTCGGCCCACGGCAGGAGCACCTCACCACGCATTTCGAGCCTTTCGGGCCACCCCTCGCCACGCAGTCGGAGGGGAATGGAGCGGATGGTGCGCACATTGGCCGTCACGTCGTCGCCACGCACGCCATCGCCGCGTGTCACGGCCGTCACGAGCCGCCCGCGTTCGTAAATGAGCGAGATCGATGTACCGTCATACTTCAGCTCGGCCACCACCTCGAAGGGCTCGCCGAGCGTGCGGGCGACGCGGTCGTAAAACTCCCGCACCTCGTCTTCGGAATACGTATTGCCCAGCGAAAGCATCGGGTATCGGTGCTCCACCTGCGTGAAGCCCTCCGTGAGGTCGCTGCCGACGCGCTGCGTAGGCGAATTGGGGTCGGCCAGCTCCGGGTGCGCAGCCTCAAGCTGTTGCAGCTCGCGCATCATCTCGTCATACGTATGATCGGAGATAATGGGCGCGGAAAGCACGTAGTAGGCATGGTTATGCTCATCCAGCGCCTCCCGCAGCCTCTCGATCCTGTTTTTTATGTCGTTCATTTACTCTAAAAAACCTTTGTCGGACGCAAAAGTAAACAGCCGGCCGAAATCTTTATCGGGCCTCTGCCCCGCAGCAATCCCTCTCTGCTCCCCCGAGAGTGCCTTTTGCGCCACCATAATGCCATCCTCAAAGCGCAACAACTTAGGGAAGGCAAACAGGCGCCTGTTTGGGGCACTCCAGTCTGCGCGAGAGTAAACAGGCAGCTGTTTAGGGCCCTGCATTTTGTGTAATGCCAAACAGGCGCCTGTTTGGTCAAGCTCCACTTTCCCCCAGCCTCGACAGAGGCCTTCCATGTCGCACTCACGCCTTATCTATCCAAAAAGCCCCTCGAATTATCGTCTATATTTGCCCGCCTTAACAACTGGATAACGTGATGAATAAACAGTTACGGCTAAAAGACAAAGCCTTCGAGCTTTATATCCCGGAGAGGGAAATTGTGGCGGCCATTGATCGTATGGCCGGAGAAATACGCCGCGATATGGAGGGTCGAGACCCGCTCTATGTGGGCATCCTCAACGGCGCATTCATGTTTGTATCTGAATTGGTGAGCCGACTCTCGCCCCAGTCTGAGCTGACGTTTGCCGCCTATTCGTCGTATCACGGCACCAAGTCCGACGGCATCGTCCGCGAACTGCTGCCCATACGCAACAAAGACACCGAGCGCCCGATTGTCCTCCTGGAGGACATCATCGACACGGGCTTGACCATGCAATACGTCACCCAGCGACTGCGCCAAGAGGGTGTCCGCGACGTACGCCTGGCCACCATGCTGCTTAAACCCGGATCGCTGCAGTGCGACCTCCGCCCGGATTACGTGGGTATGGAGATCGACAACGACTTCATCGTCGGCTTCGGGCTCGATTACGACGGGCGCGGACGCATGGCGCGTGACATCTATAAAATCGTAGAACTCTAATCTCTATAGCACTATGTTCAATATCGTAATATTCGGTGCACCCGGCTCAGGCAAAGGGACACAAAGCAAAATGATCGTCGAGCGTTACGGCTTCGACTATATCTCTACCGGCGACATGCTGCGCCAAGCCATCAGCCAGGGCAGCGAGCTGGGACGAACGGCTAAGGAATACATCGACCGCGGGCAACTCGTACCCGACGATCTGATCGTCCGTCTCATCGCTGACTTCCTCGATGGCAAGCACGGATCGAAGGGCGTCATCTTCGACGGCTTCCCCCGCACCCTGAAGCAGGCCGAGGCGCTCAAGACGATGCTCAACGAACGCGGCACAGACATCCACATCCTGCTCGACCTGCAGGTGGAGGACGACGAGCTGGTAGACCGACTCATCGAGCGCGGCAAGATCTCCGGCCGATCAGACGACAATCCGGAGACCATCAAGGCCCGACTCGACGTCTATCACACCCAGACGGCCCCCCTGGCTACGTATTACATCGGCGAAGGGAAGCACGTCGCCATCAAGGGCATCGGACGAATCGAGGAGATTTTCGAACGCATTGCTGAGGCCATCGACCGCGTCAAAGACAGATAAATGGCTGAATCGAATTTCGTTGACTACGTCAAGATCTATTGCCGCTCGGGCAAGGGCGGCGCCGGGTCGGCCCACTTCCGCCGCGAGAAGTACATCCCGCGCGGAGGGCCCGACGGCGGCGATGGCGGACGGGGCGGACACGTCTATCTGCGCGGCAATCGGAACTATTGGACGCTGCTGCACCTCAAGTTCGAGCGTCACGTGGTGGCCACCTCCGGCCGCAGCGGCGGCGCCAAACGCAGCACCGGGCGCGACGGCGAGGATCGCATCATCGAGGTGCCCTGCGGCACGGTGGCCTTCGACGCCGACACGGGCGAATACCTCTGCGACGTCACCGAGGACGGGCAGCAGGTGATGCTGCTCAAAGGCGGACGCGGCGGCGCTGGCAACACCCATTTCAAGACAGCCACGAATCAGGCGCCGCGCTACGCTCAGCCGGGCGAGCCGGCTCAGGAGCGTAAGGTGGTGCTGCAACTCAAACTCTTGGCCGACGTCGGGCTGGTGGGCTTCCCCAATGCAGGCAAATCGACGTTGCTGTCGGTCGTCTCAGCCGCCAAGCCGAAGATCGCCGACTATCCCTTTACCACGCTGGAGCCTAACCTGGGCATCGTCAGCTGGCGTGACAATCGCTCGTTCGTCATGGCCGACATCCCGGGGATTATCGAGGGCGCCAGCGACGGCCGCGGACTCGGGCTGCGCTTCCTCCGCCACATTGAACGCAACGCTTTGCTGCTGTTCATGGTGCCCGCCGATGCAGATGACATCCGTAAGGAGTACGAGATCTTGCTGCGAGAGCTGGAGCGCTACAACCCGGAGCTGATGGGCAAGAGTCGCATACTGGCCATCACCAAGAGCGACCTCCTCGACGAGGAGCTGACCGAGGCGCTGTCGGCCGACTTGCCGGACGACCTACCCTGTCGCTTCATCTCGTCCGTCACGGGGCAGGGCATCACCGAGCTGAAGGACCTGCTCTGGCAAGAGCTGAACCGCGAGACCTTCCACGACGCCGACGCCATCGTCCACCGCGACATGGATATGAGCCTCATGGCCGACGACGACGAAGCGTGGGACATCCCTCCCGAAGAGGAAGACGCCGACGACGCTGACGCCGATCTCGAGTTCGATTGGGAAGAAGAATAAGCCGCGGCCAACCGTAACATATACCGCAAGCGAAGAATGCCGGGTACATGTGGGAGAGAGTTCCCATCGTGTACCCGGCATTCTTTCTATTGATCGGCGACCATTCACAGCAGGTCGGCGCCTCGCACTCGCTCTGCGGCCTCACGGCGGATAGCCTGCCGTACGTCCTCAAACGCGGTGCGATCAGGATAGTACGTCATCGTGCCGCAGCGAAGCCAAGAGAGCGTGTCGGCGTAACTCAGCAGGTGATCCAGATCGTGCGAGGCCACGAAGACGGTCTGCCCCCGCCGCCGATACTCCGTGAGTAGGGCCGTGACGAAGGCCGAGGAGCGGAAGTCGAGACCGTTGAATGGCTCGTCAAGCAGCAGCACGGCGTTGTCCTGCAAAAGCAGCCCCATCAGATAGAGCTTTTTCAGCATCCCCGTGGAGTAGACTTCGGCGTACTCATCAAGCGGCAGCTCGAAGGCCGCATTGAGTCGCTCGAGCCGAGCGGCGTCATAGGGCAGGCCGCGAGCCGTGACGTAGAATCGCAGAAACTCCCGCCCAGTGATCATCGGATACATGTACAGCTCGGCAGGCAGGAACCCGACACGCGTCTCGGGCGAAAACATCGGCTCGCCCTCGAAGGGCAATCGGCCGGCCATGCACCGAAAGAGCGTCGTCTTGCCCGCGCCATTCTCGCCCAAGAAGCCGTGGATGCGGCCCGCGGCATAGTCTTGTCGGAGGTCGTGGAGTAAGGTCCGTCGGCCGTATTCCTGCCGGATGATGTTTAAGTGGTAGGACATAAGAAATGCTTCATATTATAGATGGACAATCCGTGCAGCCCCACGAGAATGACCGCCAACGAGGCGACGGCCACGCCGACAGGCACAACCGACAGCCACACGGCCGACCCCACGATCAACACGCCCGCCACTACAATAGACGTGAGCAGGTGAGGATAAAAGGCATAGGCGGCGTAAAGAAGCACCATCGCCACATAGACCGACAGGCCCGCAACGCCGGCCAACCATCCCGCGCGATCGGGGAAGGCTGCGACTGACAGCGGCAGACTCCAGCCGATCGGAATGAGCGTGCAGAGCGCACCCTCTGTGGCCTTGCGACGCACGAGGTACGCGGCGCTTCGGTAGACGCGCAGGAAGGGCGACGGATCCGGGTGCCTGTAATAGACCGTCAAGGCGGGTGCGCAAACCATCACGCCTATGGACACGCCGGCCATGTCTGCATTGCCATTCGCGAGAGCAAGGAGCAGCAGCGCACCCCCGATCAGGCCGGCCCACAGCGCCCCCGACCGATAGCCTGCGATCCACACGTAGGCCGCGGCAAGTGGCCCACCGAAACGCAGTCGCTGAAGGATCGCCCCTCCGTTCGCGGAAAGGTCGCGCAGACGATAGCACGACAGCATCGTCGTGACCGCCGTGCCCACCGTCGCAGCCAACAGCCCCGCCCACGCATCGAGCAGGAAGAAGGGCACGGACAGCAATAGGCAGCGACCGACGAAGACAAACGCGGGACGTATGCCCAGCTCGTCAAGCAGCGCCAGCTCCGTGCGCCCCATGCGACACACGCCCGTGCCAACGGCTACAAACACGCCTACCGCCCATCCCGCAGCCGACGCCTCATGAGGCAGCTCCGCCCGATGCAATCCGTAACCGACGGCTACGGCAATGGCCGCAAACAGCACCTTGGCCACCACAGGCAGCGCACCGAACAGCCGCGCCAAGGATCGCAGTCGCAGCCCGAGGTAGAGGCGGTAAGCCGTAAGAGCACGTTTCACAGGCTGAGGCTACACACGTAGAGTATCAACGACGCCACCGAATTATTCGCCGCATGAAACAGCCACGACGGTACGATGCTATTGCTCCTCACCGTCACATAGGCTCTGAACAGTCCGGAGACCACCTTGGGCACAATCGGCAACAGGTTGATCACTGCAAAGTGGTCGTGATTCATCAGATGTACGCAACCAAAGGCGATCGAGGAGGCATAGATCAACACACGCTTATGTCGGCCAATCAAGCCCAGCGTCCAATCGCGGGCTTTCCTGTTTACCAACATCGATCCGAGCCACAGCGCCACCAGTAGCATCAACGGATAACGCAACCACGGCAGCTCTCCGCACCAACTTTCTCCGAGCGAATAGGGAAGAAAGAGTATGGGCAGGGCGGCTATCACCACGTATTTCTTTTTGTGGAAAAGCAGGAAGCCTCGAAAGCCCAGCTCCTCAACTAAGGGGATCAGCAGGATGTACCGCAGCAGCTTCTCCGGGGTGAGCGCCACAAGGTTCGACGCATCGATCATTGGTTTTTGGGTAATCCACCCCTTCGAAAACACACACAGATAGGTCAGCAACTGGAGCACGGCAAACAGCCCGAGCGTCCCCCAGCGGTAAATGGTAGCACCCGCCGCATGCGGGTCTTTCAAAAACAGCAGGAAGTCCTGCCACACACTCCGCGCTACCGTCTGATTCAGTTGTTCATTATTCCTCATCTCTTTTTTGTTTGGGTTTAGTGGTCGCAAATGAACAACGCCCACGCCAAACGTTGCGCTGGGGACTCGCACGCCGTGCAAGGCCCCAAACTTGCCGGGTTTTACTACTCGCACGCCGTGCAAGGCCCAAAACTCGCCGGGTTTTACTACTCGCACGCCGTGCAAGGCCCAAAACTCGCCGGGTTTTACTACTCGCACGCCGTGCAAAGCCCCAAACTCGCCGGGTTTTACTACTCGCACGCCGTGCAAGGCCCAAAACTCACCGGGTTTTACTACTTGCACGCCGTGTAAAGCCCGAAACTCGCCGGGTTTTACTACTCGCACGCCGTGCAAGGCCCCAAACTCGCCGGGTTTTGCTACTTGCACGCCGTGCAAGGCCCAAAACTCATCGGGTTTTGCATCTCGCACACCGTGCAAGGCCCCAAACTCATCGGGTTTTGCATCTCGCACACCGTGCAAGGCCCCAAACTCGCCGGGTTTTACTACTCGCACGCCGTGCAAGCCCCGAAACTCGCCGGGTTTTACTACTCGCACGCCGTGCAAGGCCCCAAACTCGCCGGGTTTTGCATCTCGCATGCCGTGCAAGGCCCGAAACTTGCCGGGTTTTACTACTTGCACGCCGTGCAGGCCCCAAACTCGCCGGGTTTTACTACTCGCACGCCATGCAAGCCCCAAAACTCGCCGGGTTTTGCATCTCGCATGCCATGCAAGGGCAAAATGGGATCATCGAGAGAGATGGTTACCCGTGTTGCCCATAAAGATCTATCGCTGACATGAATCATGGCACGGGCTTTGTAATCCTCGCGGGCGCGCTGCGATGACATATAACTATATAATAGGTCGACGCTCCGGCCGTGATCGGGGCGCGGCGTTATCTTTGCCAGCCATTTTTACAGGAAAGAAAAGAACAAGGATGAGTAAGAAAGCAAGAGAGAGGTTATACATGTCGGACACGCACGACATAGACGAATCAATGGGCGCCGTGATGCCCATACTGATGGATTGCGATAAGGATGAAGATTTCTCGGAAGGTATGGACAAGGTGGGCGAGACGCTCCCCATCCTGCCGCTACGCAACATGGTGCTCTTCCCCGGCGTGGCCATGCCCATCTTCGTGGGGCGGCCGAAGTCGATGCGCCTGATCCGAGAGGCTTCACAGCGGAAGATCTTAGTCGGTGTCGTCTGCCAAAAAGATGCGGAGGTGGAGGAACCCGGCCTGGACGACCTCTACCCGATCGGCACCGTGGCCGAGGTGTTGCGTGTGCTGGAGATGCCCGACGGATCGACGACGGCCATCCTACAGGGACGCAAACGCATGGCCCTGCACAGCCTGGTCGACACGGAGCCTTACCTAAACGGCGCCATCTCGCTGCTCGACGATCAGCCCGCGGGCAAGGACGACCGCGAGTATGAAGCCCTCATCTCTACCATCAAGGATCTCACGATAAAGATGATCGAAGCGGCCGGCGATCCGCCCCGCGAGCTGGTCTTCTCCATCCGCAACATGCAGAACACGATGTACATGCTCGGCTTCGCCTGCTGCCACATCGTGGCTAACCCGGACGAGAAGCAGGAGCTGCTGGCCATCGGCGATGTGAAGAACCGCGCCTACCGCCTCCTTTTCATCCTCAACCGCGAATATCAGCTGATTGAACTCAAGACGTCGATCCAAATGAAGACGCATGAGGACATCAACAAGCAGCAGAAGGAGTACTTCCTGCAGCAGCAGATGAAGGCCATTCAGGAGGAGCTGGGCGGCAACATGAACGACATCGAGATCCGCGAGCTGCGCGCGCAAGCCAAGAAGAAAAAGTGGCCCAAGGAGGTCGGCGAGACATTCGAAAAGGAGCTGGCCAAGCTGGAGCGCATCCACCCACAGTCGCCCGACTACTCCATCCAGTCGCAATACGTGCAGACGATCGTCGGCCTGCCGTGGGGCACTTACAGCCGCGATAACTTCAGCCTCACGCACGCCCAACGTGTGCTCGACCGCGATCATTACGGCATGGAGAAGGTCAAGGAGCGCATCATCGAACATCTGGCTGTGCTCAAGCTCAAGCGCGACCTGCGCTCGCCCATCCTCTGCCTCTACGGCCCTCCGGGCGTCGGCAAGACGTCGCTCGGACGATCCGTGGCCGAAGCGCTGGGACGCAAATACGTGCGCGTCTCGCTGGGCGGCCTGCACGACGAGGCCGAGATCCGCGGCCACCGACGTACCTACATCGGCGCCATGATGGGCCGCATCCTGCAAAACCTGCAAAAGGCGGGCACCTCGAACCCCGTCTTCGTGCTCGACGAGGTGGACAAGGTGGGCAGCGACTTTAAGGGCGATCCGGCCTCGGCCCTCCTCGAGGTGCTCGACCCGGAGCAGAACACCACCTTCCACGACAACTATCTCGACATCGATTACGACCTGAGCAAGATCCTCTTCATCGCCACGGCCAACAACCTGAACACGATCTCGCAGCCCCTACTCGACCGCATGGAGCTGATCGAGGTCAGCGGCTACATCCTGGAGGAGAAGATCGAGATCGCCATGCGCCACCTGATCCCCAAACAGATGGAGGCACACGGCATCACGAAGGGCACCGTGCGCTTCCACCGAAACACGGTGCGCGCCATCATCGACTCCTACACGCGGGAGAGCGGCGTCAGGGCGTTGGAGAAGAAGATCGCCAAGATCATGCGGCGGCTGGCGCGCAAGATCGCCTCGGACGAGGCCGTGCCGGCGGTGCTCAAGGTGGACCACCTCCGGGAGTATCTCGGGCCGGTGGAGTACACCCGCGACAAGTATCAAGACAACCGTTACGCGGGCGTCGTCACGGGGTTGGCCTGGACAGCCGTCGGGGGCGAGATCCTCTTCGTGGAGTCGAGCTTGAGCCGCGGCAAAAGTGCCAAGCTCACCATCACGGGCAACCTGGGCGACGTGATGAAGGAGTCGGCCATCTTGGCCCTGGAATACGTCCACTCCCACGCCGCACAGCTCGGTATCGAGGAGTCGCTGTTTGAGAATTGGAACGTGCACATCCACGTACCCGAGGGCGCCATCCCGAAAGACGGCCCGAGCGCGGGAATCACCATGGTGACGTCGCTCGTCTCCACCTTCACGCGCCGCAAGGTGAAGAGTAACCTGGCCATGACGGGCGAGATCACGCTCCGCGGCAAGGTGCTACCCGTGGGCGGGATCAAGGAGAAGATCCTCGCAGCCAAGCGGGCCGGCATCCGCGAGATCGTGCTCTGCGAGGAGAATCGCAAAGACGTAGAGGAAATCAACCAGACCTACGTCGAGGGCTTGACGTTCCACTACGTGGCCGACATCATGCAAGTGATCGACACGGCACTGCTCGACGAGAAAGTGAAGGATTGATCAGGGTTTTCAGCCCCCTCCGCACTTTTGGAAATGCTTGCGGAACTTCCGCAAATCAAAAAACCACTTTTAATGGCTTGCGGAAGTTCCGCAAATCGAAAAAAGAATGTTTGGGCATTTGCGGAAGTTCCGCAAGCGAAAAAAAACGTTTTGGCATTTGCGGAAGTTCCGCAAATCGAAAAAAGAACGTTTTGGCATTTGCGGAAGTTCCGCAAGCGAAAAAAAAGCGTTTTGGCATTTGCGGAAGTTCCGCGGGGCATTTCCAAAACCTCTTCGGACACAAAAAAATCTCCGGGAGAGCCATTTATCGGTGCTCTCTCGGAGATTTTTTGGTTTCACGGGGTAAGGGTATGCCATACGCGCCCCGACCTTTCCTGTACTCGGTAAACTCTAAGGGGGGGCGGGGGCATTCCTGATACCCGTCCGGGGGACTTACATCCCCTGCCGCTTGGCCTCGTCCCAGATGGCGTCCATCTCGGCCAGCGTCATATCCTTGAGCGAGCGGCCGCGGCGGATGGTCTGCGCCTCGAGGTAGTCGAAGCGACGGCGGAACTTGGCGTTCGTGCGCTCCAGCGCATTGTCTGGGTTGATGCCGTAGAGGCGCGCGGCGTTGATGACGCTGAAGAGGAAGTCGCCCATCTCCGCCTCGGAGGCATCGGCGTCAGCGCGATCCAGCTCGGCGCGTAGCTCGCCCAGCTCCTCGCTGACCTTGTCCCACACCTGCTCGCGACGCTCCCAATCGAAGCCCACGTTGCGCGCCTTGTCCTGCATGCGGTAGGCCTTGATGAGCGCGGGCAGCGACGTCGGCACACCGTCCAGCACGGTGCGGTTGCCGTCCTTCTCCTTCAGCTTCAGCTGCTCCCAGTTCTGCTCCACGCGGTGCGTGCTGCCCTGGACGTCGGTCGTGCCATAGACGTGCGGATGGCGATAGATCAGCTTCTCGCAGAGTGCGTCGCAGACGTCCTTGATGTCGTACTGGCCTTTCTCCTGGCCGATCTTGGCGTAAAAAACGATGTGAAGCAGCAGGTCGCCCAGCTCCTTTTTGATCTCCTCGGGGTGATCTTTGAGGATGGCCTCGCTCAGTTCGAAGGTCTCCTCGATGGTGTTTGTGCGAAGGCTTTCGCGCGTCTGCTCGCGGTCCCACGGGCATTTCTCCCGCAGGTCGTCCATGATGTCGAGCAGGCGGCCGAAGGCCTCCATCTTTTCTTTTTTCGTATGCATGATGTGTGTGTCAATTGAAAATCTAAGAAGCTAAAAACGAAAAACGACCGGGTACCTGATGAGGTTGGTGGCGTGTACCCGGCCATTTTTCGTTGTTTGTTTTTAGCTGTTCGTTATTCGTTATTCGTTTCGCCTTGTTGTTTATACCGCGTCAGGCCGTCCTCAAGGAAGCGGACGTACTTCGAGGCATCCTCATCGAAGGCGTACGACGGGGCGAGCGGCCGACCCTCGTTGTCGAGGATCACGTAGAAAGGCTGCGCGTTGGCGCCAAACTTCGAGCGTTGCAGGTAGCTCCACTTGTCGCCGATCGTTTTCAGTCGGCGCTCCTTCTCGTTCTCCGTGATGGTGAGCGCTTCGGGCAGCTTCGTCTTGTCGTCCACCATGAGGGTGATCAAGACATACTTCTCTTCGAGCAACTTCTTCACCCGCGCATCCGTCCAGACGGCCGCCTCCATCTTCCGACAGTTCACACAGCCGTAGCCCGAGAAGTCAATCAGCACCGGCTTCTTCACGCGTTTGGCGTAAGCCATACCCGCCTCGTAATCCTCAAACACGGCGTGCACCTCATCCTTATACAAGTTGAAATCCTGCGTGTAGAGCGGTGGAGCAAAGGCGCTGACAGCCTTCAGCGGCGCGCCCCAGAGGCCGGGGATCATGTAGACGGAAAAGGCGAGCGAGACGATGGCCATGAAGAGCCGCGGCACAGACACGTGGCGCAACTCGCTGTCGTGACTGAAGCGGATCTTGCCCAAGAGGTAGAACCCGAGCAGGGCGAAGATGACGATCCACAGCACGAGGAACACCTCACGGTCGAGCAACCGCCAACCGTAAGCCAGGTCGGCCACGGAGAGGAACTTCAGCGCCAGCGCCAGCTCCAGGAAGCCTAGCACCACCTTCACCGAGTTCAACCAGCCGCCCGACTTGGGCATGTTTTGCAGCATGTTCGGGAAGATGGCAAACAGCGCAAAGGGAATGGCCAGCGCCAGCGCGAAGCCAAACATCCCGACGGCCGGCCCGATCGTCTTGCCCTGCGATGCAGCCTCGACGAGCAATGTGCCAATGATCGGTCCCGTGCACGAGAACGACACAAGCGCCAGCGTGAAGGCCATGAAGAAGATGCTCAGGATGCCCGACGTAGAGTCCGCCTTGCTGTCCATGCGGTTCGTCCACGACGCCGGCAGCACCAGCTCAAACGCCCCGAAAAACGACACGGCAAACAGCACCAGCAGCGCGAAGAAGAGGATGTTGAACACCGCGTTCGTCGACAAGTCGTTCAGCGCGCTCGCCCCGAACACACCCGTGATGAGCAGCCCCATCGCGACGTATATGATGATGATCGAGGCACCGTAGATCAGCGCGTCGGCAATGGCTTTGCGGCGACTCTTGTTACGCTTGAGGAAGAAGCTGACCGTCATCGGAATCATCGGCCATACGCACGGCGTGAGTAGTGCGATGAGTCCGCCCGCAAGGCCAGCCAAGAAGATGTAGATCCACGACGTATCCGCGGCCGAAACGGTCGCGTCGCCGAAGGATTTCAGGTTGTCGATCACCGGCGTCCACCATTCCGGGCGATCCGTCAGCATCCCCTTGGGCGTCGTCGACTGCGATCCGCCTGATACGCTCCCCTCGGAACTGTCCGCGCTCGTGGCGTCGGATGAGGCATCGTCCGTAGCCGTGTCGGCGTTGTCCACATCCGAGCCAGCGTCCGTGTTGCCATCCGTCGCAGAGGGTTCGGCCGCCTGCTTGGTGCGCGCCACGTGTTTGCGATCGAAGGTGAACGACTCCGTCTCAGGCGGCAGGCACGACTCGTCGTTGCAGGCCATAAACTCCACTTCGCCCACCATCTTAAATGCCTTCGGGTCGGTCACGCGGATCTTCTGCGTGAACGTCACCGAATTGGAGTACCACCGCAACTCGAGGCCCGGGTACGACACCTCGTCGCGCGTCACGGTCGGACGCACCGAGGCCGTGGGCTTGCCCACCAGCTCGGCGCCCTTCAGCTTCTCGTATTTGATCGACGTGGAGATCGGCCCGCCCTTGGGCAGATTCATGTCATAAATGTGCCACCCCCGATTGATTGTAGCCGTGAAGGTCAACGTCTTCTCAGCCTCCTCGGAGTCTTCCAAATTGATTTTCCACTTCACCGGCGTCAGGATCTGCGCCTGCACCGATGCTGCGATAAGCATTAACAGTCCGAACCAGCGGACACTTCGTTTTATCTTTTCCATGCGATGAATGAATGTGTTTGTTTTTCCGGGGCACAAAACTAAACGTTTCGTTTTCACACAAAAATGCGCCGGAAAGGTGTGGAATCGAAATCCCTCCTACCCTCCGGCGCACATTCCCATGCGTAGCGCTGTGTGCGCTTTACTCCAGACCGGCCTTAAATCTTACCGACCAAGTCGATGCTCGGCTTGAGCGTCTTGTTGCCCTTCTTCCAGTTTGCAGGGCACACTTCGCCGTCGTGTCCGGCAACGAACTGCGCAGCCTCTACCTTGCGGAAGAGCTCCTCGGCGTTACGGCCGATGCTGTTGTCTTGGATCTCGGCCACTTTGATTTGGCCTTCGGGATTCACCACGAACGTGCCGCGGTAAGCCATGCCCGACTCCTCGATCATCACGCCGAAAGCGCGTGAGAGGGCGCCGGTCGTGTCGGCCAGCATCGGGTAGGTGATCTGACGGATGCTATCCGATGCGTCGTGCCATGCCTTGTGAACGAAGTGCGAGTCTGTGCTCACGGCGTACACCTCTACGCCAGCGGCCTTGAAGTCGTTATACTTGTTCTGCAGGTCGAGCAGCTCGGTGGGGCACACGAACGAGAAGTCGGCGGGATAGAAAAAGAATACGGCCCACTTGCCTTCGATGTCCTTGTTCGTCACTGTTTTGAACTCTCCGTTATGGAATGCCTGAACCTTAAATTCAGGTACTTGCTGATTGATGATAGGTAGCATGAAATATGACTGTTTTAATGATGTTTTACTTGTGGAAATTGTAACCGTTACAAATCCGACGCAAATGTAAGCGCATTTCTCAATTCTGCAATATCAAGATTGCAAAATCGAAGCCGCAAAGCCCTCTCGAGAAGTGGGTGAAAGGGATCGAGAGATGAGATCTGATGCCGGAAGTTGGGGTAACGCCATTGTTTTCAAGAGATGGCCTCACGCGATCGTCTGCGAGGCCTTTTTCGAGTGGAGAAGCATTCATCGCCTATCGAACGGACGAATTGTCCCTGAGAGAGGGCTTCGATTCATTCTCCGCGGAGCTATTTCTCACCCGAGATCCTTTCTCGGCCTTCAAATGGAGGGTAGAATCAATCGAGGAAAGAATGTCGGGGAGCATTTTTAGTTCTTCGTGCTGTCACATGAATCTAATCAATCTGTCATACATAGATTCGTGCATGCACATAGATATATAAACGCCTTATTGAATAAGCCCTCCATGTACATAGATACATAATTACTGCTTATATATAATCCTGCACACACGTGAATATGGATAACTAATCCATCATATTTTCGTGCACACATGTATATATGAAAGATATACGCATCTGATCCATCTTATCCTGCGTACAGGTAAGAGCTTATACGATTATCCGTTATACGTGCAAGCAATAAATCATAAGATCATCTATTTCATATCGAAATGTATGGATGTAATAGAGAAAACAATCTTATACACCTCTTTCTGCGTCCACATGGATAAGTACAAGTATATTTCAGATGATCATTCGCGCACATCCTCTTGAAATAAGTATGTACTATTATCAGTGCATGCACATTATTGCTTGAATATAACTGATCTATTTTTCGTGCACACACGAAAATCCAAACAAAACACCGGAGAGGGGTTTGCTACGTGTTTCGGAGATGCCGAGAAAGGCGGCGGGAGCTTTGCGAGGTGTTTCTTGTACGCTTCGATATGAAAAGGGCCTCGAGCGATCTGTTTCTTGTCGCAACAGAAAGCCCGAGGCCTGTTTGTATCCTTCTTTTCTTGCCTTGATGCAAGAAAAGAAGCAAAAGAAAATCAAGGCGTCAGGGACGCCGGCCGATTTTGTCGGGTGCCCGATAGATCATTGACCGTCTACGGCGTGGCGGAGGCGCTCGAGGGCCTCGCTGAGGATGGCGCGGGGGGTGCCGACGTTGATGCGCATGTAGCCTTCGCCACCGGGGCCGAACATCTGGCCGTCGTTGAGGGCGAGGTGAGCGCGGCGGACGAAGAGGTCGATGAGGGCGTCGTGATCGAGGTTGAGGCCGCGGCAGTCGAGCCAAACGAGGAACGAGGCTTCGGGACGCAGCGGGCGGATGGCGGGCAGGTGGCGCGCGAAGTAGTCGATCAGGTAGTCGATGTTGGCCTCCACGTAGCCGAGCATGGCGCGGCGCCAGGGTTCGCCGTAGCGATAGGCGGCGATGGTGGCGATGGGCGCGAAGAGGGTCGGCTCGTCAAGCTCGTTGGCCGAGAGCCAGCGGTAGAAGCGGCGGCGGAGGGTGTCGTTCGGCACGATGGCGTAGGAGCTGACGATGCCGGCGATGTTGAACGTCTTCGAGGGGGCGCCGAAGGTGATGCTGCACGCCGCGGCCGCGTCGGAGACGGTGGCGAAGGGCGTGTGGCGGTGGCCGTAGAGGGTCATGTCAGCGTGGATCTCGTCGGAGATGACGAGGACGCCGCGGCGGTGGCAGATGTCGGCCAAGCGGCGGAGTGTCTCGGGGCTCCAGACGATGCCGGCGGGGTTGTGCGGATTACTGAGCAGGAGCATGCGGCACTTGGGATCGGTGTCTAAGAGACGGTCCAGGCCGTCGAGGTCCATGGCGTAACGACCATCCTCGAGCGGGAGGAGTGGGTTGTGGACCACCTCGCGGTCGTTGCCCTCGGGGGTGAGGCGGAAGGGATGGTAGACGGGCGGCTGGATGACGACTTTCTCGTCGGGTCGGAGGAAGACGTTGATGGCCATACCGATGCCCTTGACGATGCCGGGGATGTAGGCGAGCCACTCAGGGCGAACGTCCCAGTGGTGGTGCTCGTTGATCCAGCGGATGATGGTGGGGCGATAGTCGGGCGGCTCGACGGTGTAGCCGAAGAGGGAGTGCTCGAGGCGCCGGCGGAGGGCGTCGGTGATGAAGTGCGGGTTCTCGAAGTCCATGTCGGCCACCCAAAGGGGCAGCAGGTGGGCGTTGCCGTAGCGCGGTTGGAGGGCTTCGAGTTTGAGTGCGCCGGTACCACGGCGGTCGATGACTTTGTCGAAATTATAGGTGGACATCTGTTACGAGTTATAAGTTACGAGTGAGGGCGGATCACCCAGTGTCCGCTCGTTGAGTTATTAGTTAGTCGGACACGGCTTGCTTGAGATCGTCGAAAAGGTCGTCGGGGTCTTCGAGGCCGATGGAGAGGCGGATGAGGTCCTCCTTGATGTCCATGTCGCGGCGTTGCGCTTCGGTGAAGTTGCCGAAGATGGTGCTGGCCGGGTGGATGGCGAGCGATTTATTGTCGAAGAGGTTCGTGGCGCGGCGGACGAGCTGGAGGCGGTCGATGAAGCGGAAGCAGGCGTCGCGGTCGGCGAGCTCGATGGTGAGCATGGCCCCGGCGGTGTCGCCAAACTGCTGGCGAGCCAGGTCGTGGTAGGGGTTGTCGGGCAGACCGACGTAGTTCACGGCGCGGACGGCAGGAAGCTCGCGGAGGCGCTCGGCCAGACGGAGGGCGCTGGCGGCCTGGATGCGATAACGGGCGTCGAGCGTCTCGAGTCCGATGGTCTGCATGTAGGCTACGTGAGGCGTCATGTAGGCGCCGAAGTTGAAGAGCATCTCGGTGCGCATGCGGCGGCCAAAGTCGGGCGTGGTGCCATAGTCAGCCACGAGTCCGCCGATGGAGGTGGCGCCGCCGGAGAGGTATTTGGTGGTGGAGACGATCTCGACGTCAATGCCGAGTGCGCGGGCGTCGAAGCAGGTGAAGGGGATGAGCGTGGTGTCGGCCATGAGAGGCACGCCACGGCTACGGGTGATGCGCGAGAGGGCGCGGAGGTCGGCCACCTCCATCTGCGGATTGGTGATGATCTCGAGGAAGAGGGCGCAGGTGCGGTCGTCGATGGCCTGCTCCACGGCGCGGAGGTCGGTCAGGTCGCAGAGCACGGGCTCGATGCCAAACCGCCGGAGTGTGCCGGTGATGAGGGAGTAGGTGTTTCCGAAAAGATGGCGCGAGGTGACGATCTTCTGTCCAGCCTCGGCGACAGCCAAGAGGGCGTTGCTGATGGCGGCCATGCCGGAGCTGAGCGCGATGACGTCGGTGGCGCCGGTGAGTGCGCGGACCTTATTCTCGAAGAAGGTCACGGTGGGGTTCATGACGCGCGAATAGTCCGGGTCGTCGGTACGACCACAGAAGGCATCGGTCATGCTGAGGGCGTCGCCAAACTCGTAGGCTGCGGTGTGATAGACGGGCATGCTCAGGGAGCTGTAGGCGTCCGGGCGCTGAAATTGGGTGTGGATAGCTTGGGTTTGCTTCTTCATTCTTCGTTTACTGTATATGTATATGCGTTCGTTCTTGAAAACGGCGCAAAAGTAGATATAAAGAAGAGAGAAAGCCGGCGATGCAGTGTATCTACTGACATCGTCGGCTTCGATTTAGAATAATCTTCTGCTTAGGGGGCTATTCTCCGACTATAAGAGGCATGCAGCCCCTGCTTCGGGCGGGCAGCGCAGGATGGCGGTTCTGCGCAGCTTCCTCTTAATGGTCGGGTTACATCTCTTCCTCAGGAAGGACGAACTGCATCTCATCGCGCATGAGGGCGATCTCCTCGAGGTCTATACCGGCGCGGAGCAATGCGGATCGATCGGCGTCGAAGAGGTTGGCGAAGAAGCCGAAGTCCTTACCTGCGGCGGCTTGCAAGTAGTAGGCGTAGGCCTCCTTGACGTGGCCCGAAGCCCACTCGGTATGGCCGGCATTGAGATAGTCCTCCGGCTGCGGCTGCTCGGCGATGAGCTTGCGATAGCTGGCGCGCGCCTGATCGTACTTGCCAAGAACGAATGAGCACCAAGCCACACCGCGCCCTCCCTTGGCGTTGGTCGGGTCGAGGTAGTCGACCTTGAAATAGTATTTCAGCGCCTCGTCGTACATCTTCTGCTCCAGGTAGCAGTGGCCGATGTGGAGCAGTACGGACAGGTTGTCAGGCTCCAGCCGCTCGTGGCGGAGCAGGAACTCGAGGGCACGGGCGGGCTGCTTGAGGGCGCGATAGCAGGCAGCGATACGTCGGAGGAGCCATTTGCTGTCGGGATTGATCAGCTCGGCGCGGAGGTATTCGCGCAGGGCGCCATCCACGTCGCCGATCGACTGGAGACAGTAGCCGAGCTTCTGGTGGAGCATCTCGCTGTCGCCCTCGCCTCGCTGAAGCAACTCCTCGTAGATAGGTCGGGCGTCGTCGGGGTATCCCTTGCGGAGGTAGACCTCGGCGATGCGGAGGAGCGTCTCGGCGTCGCTGAGATAGGGCCGAAGGATGGGGAGGCGGTGGAAGTCGAGGCCGCGCTCGAAGATGTCGTCGAAGTCGCCACGGCCGGGATGGAGCTTATAGAAACGGTAGAGGTTACGGATGTAGAGGCCGATGAGTCGCTCCTCGTGCTTCCCGCGATCGCCCAGTTCGGCGGCTTCCTGCTCTCGGAGTTGGGAGAAGTCGCCACGGAGCTGTTCGCCCAGTGCGCGCCGTTGTGCGTCGGGCAGGTGAAGTATGCTGAAGCAGAAGGAATACTTGTCAGAGTCGCACATAAAGGCGGCCAAGCTCAGTATGCCGTCGGCAAAGCTGTCTCCGTTGTGGTCGCGGAGGGCCGTGTGGCGAGGGGTGAAAGGCAGGAACCAGTTGCCCGTCTCGTGGAAGAAGGGGAAGCGCTTGAGCGGTCCGAAGGTGGTGTGAAGCATGTCGATACCCTCCTCTTGCAACTCGCCATATTCACGCATCCAGGCTGACAGCTTGTCGCTCCGCCCAACCATGCGCTCCATCCATTCGGGGTTCATCTCCTCGCCGGCAATCTCCTTGAGGAAGTCCGTCGTAGGACCCTTGCCGCCTTGTGTGGTCAGCTTCATGATCTCGGGCAGGATCTCGTCTTTGAGTCGATGGGCCACCTTCTCCGTTTCGCGGGTGAGGATGAAGCGGACGATGACGGAGGAGAGTCGGCGGCGGAAGTCGGGCATCTCGGCCAGCATCTCGAGTCGCTCCTGCACCTCGGGATAGAGGTCGAGGCGCGTGCTGTACGTGTAGAGCGTGAGGCAGATGGCCACGAGCGCTTGCAGACTGACGTTGACCGTGTCGGCCTCAGAGAGTGCGGCGGCGTCAAAGAGTAAGCGCATCTTCTCTCGATCGAACGACGCTTGCAAGCCGAGCAGGAGGGCAGAGACGAGAAGCGTCTTCACGTCGGTGGGAAACGAGTGACTGCACAGTGCTTCACGTATAGCAGACGCGGTGTCGGCGTCGATAAATTCAGTTGTCCAGAGCGCATCGAAGAGACGATTGGCCGCGGGCTCGCCGTGCTCACGGTCGCCGGCCTCGGCGTAAAGCGCCACCTGCCGCAGGATGGACGTGATGCCAATGCCTGCATAACGGACGGAGCGACGGACGGAGTAATAAGTAGCGGGCGAGATGTCGCCAAAAGCTGCGTGACGGACGGCGTCGGCCAGCTCATAGGCGCGGCGACGAATGTCGGCACGGATGCGGTGACGCGTCGGGTCGTTGGAGCCTTCGACGTAGTAGTGCAACATATATTTATACGTGTTCTGTAGCTCCTCGACTCGGGAGGTGAAGGCGTGTTGGCCGGTGACCGTGATGAAATGAGTGAGCAGGTCGAAAGCCTCTTTCATCTGGCCGTTGTCGATTCGCCTGACGAGATTTTTATAGGTGTTGGTAAGCTCTTGGAGAGTCATTGGTTGGGGGTCTATATTGGAGTGATGGGGTATTTCGTGTGAAATAAAATGCCAGTTGATTTTACAAATGCCATGCCAAAAGGCGGATAAACATCTCACCTCCAGACATGGCTCGAGGCCATCGGCCGCGCATATCTTTGCGGCGTAAATCATAAGCGAGTCATACAATGAAGCGTAAGTTGAAAAAGAACAAGATCGTCATGCGTACGATTATCGTAAAGAAGAAGCCCACGCAGCCGCGGTGGGTGATCGACTCGGAAACGGGAGAGAAGATCTCAAGAACAGGCCTTGCGATGCGAGAATGTCGGAGACGCGGCGGACTGCTCGAGGTTGTCGATATGGATGCCGTGTTAAAGTGAAGCGCCGTGAGATACTTGTTGGATACGAACATCTTGGTTTTTTTGGCATTGGATCAAGAGGAACTATCTCGAGAAGTCCGTGATATTGTAGAGAACTACTCCAATACACTTTGCACAAGCGCGATCTGTATGGTTGAGCTACTCCAGCTCTATCGCATTGGCAAGATCCGCTCAAAGCATAAAACGATCGATGCCATACTCCGCATTCTGATTGACCAGTTCTCGTTAGAGGTTTTGCCTTTTGGAGATAGGCAGATAAAGACGTTGAAAAATCTGCACATCGCCAACGACCACAACGACCCGTTCGACCACATGGTAATCTCACACGCCATCACGGATCGACTGATTCTGATTAGTTCCGACAGGAAGTTCGAACGATACGCATCCCAGCGGCTCGATTTTGTCTTCAATGTGAGATGAGGAGATGAATGGAAGCCGTGAGGAGCAATGATCGTCGGGGAACTTACTTGAGATAGGTTCTCCGACGTTCGTTTTTCGCGCCTTCATTTTCCGCTTTTCCCATTCGGCCTACTTTTGTCGCGCGTTGGAGAGGAGAGATTCCCCCTCAACGAACGAAAGTGGTATCCAAGTGTTTTTTATCCCTATTTATTTCGACAGATATGTACAACAAACTGAACGACACCATCACCAGACTGATGGGGCTGCGCTACCGCTCGCATCCGTGGCACGGCATTGAGGTGGGCAAGGAGGCCCCGCAAGTGATCACGGCATTTATTGAAATGGTGCCCACGGACACGGTGAAGTATGAGCTGAACAAGGTGAACGGCTTCCTCTGCATCGACCGTCCGCAGCGCTACTCGAACGTCGTGCCGGCGCTCTACGGCTTCATTCCGCAGAGTTATTGCGGAGAGGGCTTTGCCAAGTACTGCATGGACCAGCTCAAGCGAGAGAATATCATGGGCGACCATGACCCCTTGGACATCTGTATCCTGACCGAGAAGGACATCGCCCACGGCGACATCATCGCCTCCGTGCGACCCATCGGCGGGCTGCGCATGCTGGACGGTAACGCGGCGGACGACAAGATCATCGCCGTGCTGCAAAACGACGCTACGTATGATTCATACAACGACATCGGCGACCTGCCCAAGATTGTCCTGGAGCGACTCAAGCACTACTTCCTTACCTACAAGGACATGCCGGGCGAGAAGAAAAAGAACGTCGAGATAGCCAACGAATACGGCCGCGAGGAGGCTTACGAGGTGATCCGACACTGCCTCGAGGACTACAAGATCTACCTCGACGAAATGCACGACATCTTACGATAAAAGACTACAGACATGATCATTCGCGATTTTACGGACAACGATCTGTACAAATTCAGCGTCATGAACGCCATCCAAAAGAAGTTCCCCGACGCGGAGGTCGTCTATCGCTTCGTCAACCGTGGCGAGACGCCCTTCCCCGAGGGCTTCGGCGAGGCCCTGCGCCGCGAGGTGGACGCCATGCGCACGCTCTTCTTGACGGACACGGCCGAGGCCTTCATGCGCCGCCGATGCTACTACTTCGACAATGTCTTTTTCGACCTCCTCAAGGGCTTCCGCTTCAACCCCGCCGAAGTCACGGTGGTGCAAGAAGGCGGGCGACTGGAGGTCGAAGTGCGCGGACTGTGGTATCGCACGGTACTCTGGGAGGTGCCCCTCATGGCCATGATCTCCGAGCTCTATTACCGCATGACGGGCGCCACGCCCGCGGCCGACGCCGACGATCGCGCACGCGCCAAAGCGCGTCGCTTCGAGGAGCTGGGCGCTGAGCTGTCGGAGTTCGGCACCCGAAGGCGCTTCTCGTTCGAGGTGCAAGACCGCGTCATCGGCATCCTCAAGGAGTGCATGCCGCGCGTGCTCAACGGCACATCGAACGTCTACCTGGCCATGCTTCACGACCTCATCCCCATGGGCACCCACCCGCACGAATGGTTCATGTATCACGGCGCCCACTACGGCTACCGCGTGGCCAACGAGATGGCGATGGAGAACTGGGTCGACGTCTACGACGGTTACCTCGGCATCGCCCTGCCCGACACCTTCACCTCTACCGACTTCTTCAAGAGCTTCTCCACCAAATACGCCAAGCTCTTCGACGGCCTGCGCTGCGACAGCGGCGACCCCTTCGAGTTCACCGAGCGCGCCCTCAGCTACTATGAGCGCCACCGCATCGACCCGAAAAAGAAGACCGTCGTCTACAGCGACAGCCTCGACCTCGAAGCCATCGCCCGCATCAAGGGCTACGTGGCCGGCCGCCTGCACGACGTCTACGGCGTCGGCACCTTCCTCACCAACGACGTCGGCGTGCAGCCCCTCAACATCGTCATCAAGCTCTTCGAGGTCAAGCCCAAGGGCGAAACGGACTTCCTGCCCGTGGTCAAGCTCTCCGACTCACCCGGCAAGCACACCGGCGACCCGGACGAGATCGACCTCTGCAAGCGCATGCTGAAACTCTGATCTGATGCGCGCCGCAGACCCCGAATCGCCTTCCCCAACGAGTGATTTTTGCTGGTGCATGAGTGATTTTTGCTCAAGCACCAGCTTTTTTTGCTCGCACACGAGCTTTTTTTGCTCGTCCACGAGTGATTTTTACTCGTCCGCGAGTTTTTTTTGCTCGAGCACGAGCTTTTTTCACTCGAGCATGAGCTTTTTTTACTCGTCCATGAGCAAAAAAAGCTCGTCCGTCGGTGCCCCATCCCGGTTCATCACCCCCACGTTTCGCCGCGAAACGCCTCAACCCCCAACCCCCATTTCCCCGCAGATATGATCGTAGCCGAACAGAAGAGACAAGAGAACATCGTCGAGTACCTTTTATATATGTGGCAGGTGGAAGACCTGATCCGAGCCAACGCCCTCGACAGCGACCGCATCCGCCGCACCCTCGTGGCCCGTTACGACGTGGCCGACGATGTGCGCGAACGCATCGCCCAGTGGTATGACAATCTGGCAGACATGATGCGCAGTGAAGGCGTCGCCGAGCATGGGCACCTGCAGATCAACCGCAACGTCGTCATCCTCCTCAACGACCTCCACCTCTCCCTCCTCCGCAATCCGCAGGAAGCCACCTACGGCGCGCTCTATTACAAGGCCCTGCCCTCCATCGTCCGCCTCCGCGCCAAGTCTGGCGGCGCCGAGATGACCGAGATCGAGACCTGCCTCACCGCCCTCTACGGCTACCTCCTGCTCCGCCTCCAAGGCGCACCCGTCAGCCCCGAGACGCTCGAGGCTGTCCGCGAAATCAACCTCATGCTCACCTTCCTGGCAGAGAAATACAAGGAGGAGCGCGACATCACTCACCCTCATTAATCATTCACTATGAATCATTCACTCGACATGATCCCCGTACTCGTCACCGGCGCCCGCGGCCAGTTGGGCGACGCCATCCGCCGCCGCATCTACCGCCACCCGAACTACGCCTTCACCCTGACCGACATCGACGAACTCGACCTCTGCGACAGCAACGCCGTCGCCGACTTTGTCCGCCGCGGTCGCTACGCCTACATCATCAATTGCGCCGCCTACACCGCCGTCGATCGCGCCGAGAGCGACGCCGAACGCTGCCTCCAGATCAACCGCGACGCCGTCGGCCACCTCGCCACGGCCGCCCGCGAAGTCGGCTCACGCATGATTCACATCTCCACCGATTACGTCTTCGACGGCCGCGCCCATCGCCCCTACCGCGAGGACGACACCCCGTCGCCCACCTCCGTCTACGGCCGCACGAAGCTCGCCGGCGAGCACGTCCTGCTCGAGGCACTACCCACCGACGCCGCCATCCTCCGCACCGCGTGGCTCTACTCCGAAGTCGGCAACAACTTCGTCAAGACCATGCTCCGCCTCGGCGCCGAGCGCCCCGAGATCCGCGTCGTGAACGATCAAATCGGCTCGCCCACCTACGCCGGCGACCTGGCCGAGGCCGTGCTCCACATCCTCACCGCGCCCACCTTCCACCCCGGCGTCTATCATTACACCAACGAGGGCACCTGCAGCTGGTACGACTTCGCCTGCCACATCCTCCGCGTCGCCCACCTCACGTGCATCGTCCTCCCCATCTCCACGGCGGACTATCCCACGCCCGCCGCGCGCCCCGCCTACAGTGTCCTCGACAAGACCCGGATCTGCACCGTCTACGGCCTGTCCATCCCCCGCTGGCAAGACAGCCTCGACCGCTGCCTCCATCATTTCATGGACGCCGCCTCCCGCTAACTACTACTCACTTCCTCTGACTACTTCAAACTCCCCTCTCCCCTTATGACCCTCCAAGACGAAATCCGCCGCCGCCGCACCTTCGCCATCATCAGCCACCCCGACGCCGGCAAAACCACCCTCACCGAGAAGCTCCTCCTCTTCGGTGGCGCCATCCACGTAGCCGGCGCCGTAAAGTCGAACAAAATCCGCCGCACCGCCACCTCCGACTGGATGGAGATCGAGAAGCAGCGCGGCATCTCCGTGGCCACCTCCGCCATGGCCTTCGATTATGAAGGCTACAAGATCAACATCCTCGACACCCCCGGCCACCAAGACTTCGCCGAGGACACTTATCGCACCCTCACGGCCGTCGATAGCGTCATCATCGTCATCGACGCCGCCAAAGGTGTCGAGACACAGACCCGCAAACTGATGGAAGTCTGCCGCATGCGCAAGACACCCGTCATCGTCTTCGTCAATAAGCTCGACCGTGAAGGCAAAGCCCCCTTCGACCTCCTCGACGAGATCGAGAGCGAGCTTCAAATCACCGTCCGCCCCTTGAGCTGGCCCATCGAAATGGGCGACCGCTTCAAAGGCGTCTACAACCTCTACGAGCGCAAGCTCGATCTCTACCGCCCCGACAAGCAGGTGGTCACGGAGAGCGTAGCCTTCAGCGACCTCACCGATCCCGACCTCGAGCGCCGCATCGGCGAGTCGTCCGCCGCGCAGCTCCGCGAAGACATCGAGCTGATTGAGGGCGTCTATCCCCCGCTCGACGTCCAGACCTACCTCAGTGGCGACGTCGCCCCGGTCTTCTTCGGCTCCGCGCTGAACAACTTTGGCGTCCGCGAGCTGCTCAACTGCTTCGTCCGCATCGCTCCGCCACCCCAACCCGTGCAGACCGTCGAGCGACTCGTCCAGCCGGAGGAGCCCACGTTCACCGGCTTCGTCTTCAAGATTCACGCGAACATGGACCCCAATCACCGCAGCTGCATCGCCTTCGTCAAGGTCTGCTCCGGCCGCTTCGAACGCAACGCCAACTATCGCCACGTCCGCCTCGATAAGATGATGCGCTTCAGCAGTCCCACGGCTTTCATGGCCCAGAAGAAGGAGGTCGTCGACGAAGCCTTCGCCGGCGACATCGTCGGCCTACCGGACACGGGCAACTTCAAGATCGGCGACAGCCTGACCGAGGGCGAGCTGCTCCAGTTCAAGGGCCTCCCACGCTTCTCGCCCGAGCTTTTCAAATACATCGAAAACGCCGACCCTATGCGCGCCAAGCAGCTGAACAAAGGCATCGATCAGCTGATGGACGAGGGCGTGGCGCAACTCTTCACCAACCGTTTCAACGGTCGCAAGATCATCGGCGCCGTCGGGCAATTGCAGTTCGAGGTCATCCAGTACCGCCTGCTGCACGAGTACGGCGCGCAGTGTCGCTGGGATCCGCTCCCCCTCTACAAAGCCTGCTGGATCGAGAGCGACGACAAGGCTGCGCTCGACAGCTTCATGCGCCGCAAGGCCCAATACATGGCCTCCGATCACGAGGGCCGCGACGTCTACCTGGCCGACTCGGCCTACGTCCTCACCATGGCGCAGCAGGACTTTCCCGACGTGCGTTTCCACTTCACCTCCGAGTTCTGATCACGCCCCGACACTTCTCCCGATAGACACCCCCAGAAAAAACGCGGGGTTTGCGTCCGAACTAAGCGAGACGCAAACCCCGTAAAATGACAGCAGCGGAAAGGATTACTCCCTCCGCTGCTTCTCGATAACCACTTTTACAATCACTTATACCCCGCATGTTTCATCAGGGCTATGTCTTCTCAATTTTTGTCACTGTTGGCCAGCTGTTCCCGTATTTTGCGGATCCGCGAATACAGGTGCTGGGTCATAAAGCCATTGCCTGCCAGACGGTACCTTTCTGCCTGATATTGCAGCATGGCCAATTCACGTAAGCACTGCTTATCTGCAATCATTCTCATAAACTCCTTCATTGAATAACCGCCGCAAAGATAGAGCTACTCCCCGAAAACATGTTGTAGAACATGCTTTCAACCCTGTTCTCAGTTCATTTTTAACAGAAACAGGCATGTTTACGCCCCATTTCTAACGTTTTCACACAGGAAATCGCCTGCGAAGAATGGATTCTCTGCGGTGCGTTTTCAGACACAGAATCCCTTGAATGACGACACCCCGCGCGCTCCCAACTACGGGCTACATCCGTCGGAAAATCTCCGTGCGCTGCCCCCTGATGGCAAACTGCGATCTGCCGCCATGCTGGATAGGGTCAGATGGCAAGTAATCTTACCCGATACCATTCCCTCTCCCCTTATTATGCAGAACCTATGCATTAAAGCAATTCTGATTTACACCGTATGGCGTGCAATCTGATGTAAATCAATTTTGTTTTGCATCGGATTGCACGACATCTGAACTGAATCAAAATTGATTTTCTCCATATGTCGTGCAATCTGGAGCGAATCAATTTTGTTTTGCATCGGATTGCACGGCATCTCATGTGAAACAAATTGGATTTGCTTCGTATGGTATGCAATCTGGCGTGAATCCATTTTGTATTGCTTCAGATTGCACGGCATTTCATGTGAAACAGATTTGATTTACTCCGCATGGCGTGAAATCTGAAACGAATCAATTTTGAATTGCATCGGATTGCACGAAATCTGATCTGAATCAAAATTGACTCACTTCGTATGGCGTACAATCTGATGTGAATCCATTTTGTATTGCTTCGGATTGCAGGGCATTTTGTATCAAACAAATTGGATTCGCACTGTATTTCATGCGATCTGATAAAAAACACAATCTGCCCTACTAAGATTTCCAGATCAAAGACCAGCCGACGGACGGGGGCCGACCGTAAACGCGAATCGATGTGAGGGTGCGGTATGGGAATTATAAAAACAGCGCCTAATTTTGCCCGCGTTTTGGTGATGCAGCGATCGGCGTCCGTCGCGCTGCATGAAAAGGGAATCCGGTGAGAGTCCGGAACAGTGCCCGCTACTGTAACCCCCCTCGTTCAAAGCAAAAAGAAGAGCCATCCGCAATGCCACTGTCGGCGTGCACAGACACGCGATGGGAAGGCCCTCGGTTCTTTAGGGGGAAGTCAGGAAACCTGCCAGGACACAGCTTGATGTCGCACGCCCCGGGGCCAGGGCGGCGGAGGACTGACGATGGATATATTCAATAGTCACATATGAAGAAAAAGTACATAGGAATGCTCCTCGCATGGCTGTGCGGGGTGATGACGCTCAGCGCACAAACGGGCGTGAGTGGACGAGTGATTAATGCCGACACGAACGAGCCTGTGGTAGGCGCCAACATCCGCGTGGACCACAGTCTGACGGGCGACGTGACCAATACGCGCGGCGAGTTTACGATCAGCAACCTGCCCGAGGGCACGCACACGCTGAACGTGTCACACCTGAACTATACGACCGAAGCGCGCGAGGTGCGGAGCGGCGAAACGGGCGTCGTGATCCGCATGCGCGAGAGTATGGTGCAGCTTGGGCAGGTGGTGGTGACGGGCACCGGAACGCATCACCTGATGAAGAATAGCCCCGTGCCCGTGAACGTGATCACGTCGCGCGAACTGAGCAACGCCGGCATCTCAACCCTCGACGAAGCCCTGCAAAAACTGACCCCCTCCTTCTCGAACATGACCAACGGTATGGGCACGACGCTCAGCCTGAACGGGCTGCCGGAGAAATACTTCGTCTTCCTCGAAAACGGTCGCCGGATAGGTGGCGACAACACCTACGAACGCATCGACGTCTCGCGTATCAAGCGCATTGAGATCCTCAGCGGCGCCTCCTCGGCGCTCTACGGCACGAACGCTGTCGGCGGCGTGGTGAACATCATCACGAACGACGTAAAGCATGCCGTCAACCTCTCTTCCGACACGCGTTACACGTCGCACGGACGCTTCACTCAGTCGATCGCGGCCGACGTCAACACGGGCCGATTCGGCTCCTACACCTCCTATCGCCGCAGCCAAGCCGAAAGCTGGCAACTCAGTCCGTACGAGCGAAACAAGAAGGACAGCCTTGTGGAGACGCAGAAGGTAGCCTCCGCCGGCTTTCACTCCGACAACGTCAACCAACGATTCACCTACGACGCCACCGATCGCCTCTCCTTCCAGCTGCGAGGCGGCTACTTCCGCAACATCACGCGTCGGCCCGCCGCAGCGTACGATTACGACCTCCAGCACCGCACCTACTCCTGGGGCGCAGGCGTCAAATACCTCCTCTCGCCCGATGCCTACATCACGGCGGACTATCAGGCCGACTTCTTTTCGTCGCGCTACAACTTCCTGAACGCAAGCAAGACGTACAAGACCCAGCCAGGCGACGAATTGGTGCGCAAACGCACGCGCAATCAGCAGGCCAACGTGAAGGGGATCTTCAACCTGGGCGAACGGAATAAGGTATCGGTCGGGGTGGAGTACTTGGCCGACATGCTCAGCAGTCCCACGGAGAACATCAGCCACAAAACGGCCTACACCGCGGCCCTCTTCGCACAAGATGAGATCACGATCACCCGCCAACTGCGAGCCTTAGCTGGGGTGCGTTACCTCTACCACGAATTTTTCAAGAGCTACGCCACGCCAAACGTCGCCCTCATGTATGGCCAGGGAGGTCTGAACCTCCGAGCCTCCTATGCCGCTGGATTTCGCGCTCCCACACTCTCGGAACTGTACGCCTCCGAGACGACCAAGTCAGTCGACCGCATTACGATCGGCAACCTCAACCTCAAACCCGAGAAGAGCGACTATTTCTCCCTCAATGCCGAGTACGCCCACAGCCGCTTCACGGTGAGCACGAACTTCTTCTACAATCGCATCCGTGATATGATCGATTATCGTACCATCGCCACGGGTGAAGAGGCCAAACAGAAGTACGGACACGAGGAAGTGCGCCAGCGCGACAACGTCTACAAGGCGGAAGTCCGCGGCATCAACGTGGCGGCCCAAGCCTACCTCGGAGCAGGCTTCCGCATCGGCGCGGGATACACTCACCTCGACACGAAAGACGATGAAACGGGCCGACCCATCGACAAGAGTCTCCGGAATGCCGCCAACGTCAACGCGCAATGGACACGCACATGGGGCGGATACACGATGAACGTCTACCTGAACGGTCGCATCAACAGCGAACGCTTCTCCAAGACCTACGGTTACGCTCCCGCCTACCAAGTTTGGGATCTCAACACCCGCCACACGTTCTCTCTCCGTTCTGTGATCCTCGAACCGGGCGTGGGCATCGAAAACCTCTTCAATTACACCGACGACAGGCCCTACAATTTCAACTACGCCACGCTGACACCCGGCCGCTCGGTCTACGTAAGCCTATCCATCAAGTTTAGAGGATGAAACGGAGACACTTGCATCACATCACATCGGCACCACGCTGCAAAGTCGCCGGACGGATGGCCCTTGCCACCGCCTTACTTTGGGTAGCGCAGGCCGTTTCGGCACAAGATTCGACGATGAGGCGCCCCAACGAGGCGATGAAGAACATTGCACTCGACGAGGTAGTCGTCACCGCAACGGGTACGGAACATACATTGAAGTCTGTACCCGTACAGACGGAGATTATCTCGGGCCGGGCGCTCAAGAACTTCGCCGGACGGAGCATCGAGGACATCTTATCGGGATTGACCGCCTCCTTCGCCTTTGGTGAGGACGACATGGGCAGCCATATCCAGATGAATGGCTTGGGCAATAACTACATCCTGATCCTGATCGACGGAAAACGTATTCACGGCGATGTCGGCGGGCAAAATGAGCTCTCGCTCATCGATCCGAACAACATCGAGCGGGTGGAGATCGTCCGCGGCGCCTCGTCCGCGCTCTATGGGAGCGATGCAATGGCCGGCGTGATCAACATCATCACCAAAAAGCACGATGAAGGGGTCTTACTCGAAAATACTTCGCGCTTCGGGTCGTATGGAGATGTCCGCCAACACACCGGCGTGGGCTTCAACATCGGCCGATTCAGCAGCTGGACCAACTTTCAGCTTCAGCACTCCGATGGATGGCAGAACACGTCTGTCGAGGACCCCAACCAAACGGAATTTCTCATCACCGACTCCCGCAATAAGACAGTCAACAGGAACACGAACTGGCAACTGTCCGAGCGACTCGGCTTCTCTCCGACGCGCGACCTCGAACTCTACGCCGCCGGAAGCATCTATGGCAAACGCATCTACCGCCCGAGCGGGAAATACCCCTCCGTAGACGTGAAGACCTACGATCTTCAGTACGGCAACGCCTCCGCAGCCGTCGGGGGTAAATGGAAGCTGAACCGAACGGACCTCCTCACGCTCGACGTGAGCTGGGATCGCCACGCTTACTACTACAATTTCACTGACACCACCCTCATCGATGGCTATATCAATGGTCGATATACGCCGTACTACCCTTATTTCCCCGGGCAGACGGATCTGCAGAGCGATCAGCAGCGCACCTTGGCCGCGCTGAAGGGTGTCTTCCGCTTACCCTTCGAAAACACGCTCAGTGCGGGCCTTGAATGGCGCTACGACTGGCTCAAGGCGCCGATGCGCGTCATTGACGGTAAGGCGTCAGACCAAACCGCGGCCGTTTTCGTACAAGATGAGTTCGGGCTGCTCGATCCGCTGCAAATCACGGCGGGTCTACGCGTAGATCGTAACGCCCGCTTCGGGCGGTTCAAGCTCACACCGAAAATTGCTGCCATGCTCAGCCTCGGAGACTACCGCCTGCGCGCGGTATGGAGTCGCGGATTCAAAACGCCCACTCCCAAGGAACTTTTCTACCGTTACATCCGCGAGATGGCCGGCACCCACCTCTATTTAGGTAACACCGACCTCCGTCCGCAGACCTCCGACTACTTTTCTCTCGGTGCCGAATATCTGGGAAGCCGTGGCCTCTCCCTGTCAGTCACCGGATACTTCAACCGACTGGACCACATGATCACCTTAGTCACCATCCCCACCTCGCAAGCCCCTGGTGACCTGGTGGCGAGGTACGACCCCGTCAAAGTGCGCCAGTACAAGAACCTCGAAAGCGCCAAAACGTACGGCGTAGACATTAGTCTTCGATATGCAGTCCGCGCCTTTACCATCGGCGCCGGATACAGCTACCTCAATACCGACGCCAATCTCTACGACGCCACTCACGACCGCATGAAATCCGTCATCATCGACGGGACAGCCCACCACAAGGCCAATGCATTCGTCACCTGGAGCCACGATTTCTCTCCCGCCTATCATTTTACCGCCGGACTTTACGGACGCGCCTCATCCAAGCGATATTATCAGATCAACGGCGACGGGAAAGGCTTCCAAATCTGGCGACTTTCTACCACCCACGACCTCGGACGCGCACGTCATATGACTTATCGTCTCGAAGCTGGCGTGGATAACCTCTTCAATTATTGCGACCGTACCCCGCACGGCCTCCATTTGGGCACCATGACGCCCGGGCGCACCGTTTACGCCTCGCTCACCGTACGCTTTGCTAAAGGCAAGAAGGTGAAGCACGAAAAAGACACGATTACCAACCTAAATAGTAACGATTATGAAGAGAATTAAGACATGGATCTTGGCTGCAATGGCCATCGTCCTCGCAGTGAGCCTCAACTCCTGCGACAAGAGTGAAGAACCCATCACGAACGTGGAGCGCTACCAACAATCGGTAGACAACACCGTCAAGACGGGTAAGAAACACGACAAAGTGATCCTGCTCGTGGCCTTCGGGTCCACATGGCAGCGCGCCTTTCTGGCCTTCGACAACACCGTAGCCGAATACAAGAAGGCATTCCCCGACTACGACGTCTTCCTGTCCTTCTCCTCCGCCATTTGCATCAACCGCGCCGCCGCGGGCGAGCACGCCAAGGACGAGGGAGAGGCCAAAGCCGAGGTGCGTCACTACTACTCGCCCAACTTTTGGCTCGAAGCCTTCGGACGCGTACAGTACAGCGAGATTATTGTCCAGTCTCTGCAAGTGATTCCGGGCGAAGAGTACGGCCGAGTGATCAACTACATGAAGGATTTCGCTAACAACAGTCTGGGAGACCTCGACGACGCCTATTTGAAGAAGGTCACCCTCCGTTTAGGCCTTCCCCTCATGGCCGACGCCGATAAGGACGTCAAGGCACTCGCCAAAGCGCTTGATGCGAACTACGCTAACTACGCCAAGCAGGGCATCGTAGCCTTCATGGGCCACGGTAACCCCGATTCATACGACATCTACAAGGCGAACATCCGTTACACGCAGCTGGAACAGGCGCTCCAGAAGATCAACAAAAACTACTACGTCGGTACGGTCGACATGAAGGACAACTTCAAGACCTTCGTTCGCGAAAGAATGGTCAAAGCAGGCGTCAGCAAGGGCCGCGTCTACTGCACACCCCTCATGTCCATCTCCGGCGACCATGCCCACAACGATATGGCTGGCAACGACGTCGCCAAGACCCCATTCCAGCCCAATGAAGAGGGTGAAGTGGAAGACACGAGCTGGAAAATGTACTTCAAGACCATGGGCTACGACTGCTCAGACGAGACTCAGATCATGAATGGCCTCCTCGAGCGCGAAAATGTCCGTCAATTGTGGATGAACCACACCAAGAACGCCGAGAAGGTAGACTACTATCACTCAAAGAACCCCGAATAAGGCGAGTCTGTCCCACGTACATCTGTTGCGTGAGGCAAGCCTCACCCCTTTAGGAACTCCCTCTCAGAGAGAAGATTAAACACGCTCTTTTTTCATAACTATTTCTGACTGTGGACGGCCCGCCCGTCCGAATGACTGTGCAGCCCGGCATGTGTAAACGTGTCGGGCTGTTTCGTTTTGGGGGTATCCGGTGGAGACCAGCCGCAAACGCGGCGCGTTTCGATCCTCATAGATCGGGGCAGGTCGAATATTTTCGAGGTATCCGGACAATTTGGCCGGAAGCCTCTACCGAGGCAGGGAAGTTTGCCTGATACATCACAAAAATATCTACCTCATCTATCAGGTACCCGGACAATTTGGCCGGCGTCCCTGACGCCTTGATTTTCTTTTGCCTCCTTTTCTTTCATCAAGGAAAGAAAAGGAGATGAAGAACAGACCATCACTTAGAAACATCCTCCAAACTCATCAATAAAAACACCTCCTACTAAGTAGCAACACCTAAACGCGGCGCGTTTTGTACTTCCTACCTAGTAACAACACCTAAACGCGCCGCGTTTTGTACTTTCTATCTAGTAGCAACACCTAAACGCGGCGCGTTTTGTACTTCCTACCTAGTAGCAACATCGAAATGCGGCGCGTTTTGTACTTCCTACTTAGTAGCAACACCTAAACGCGGCGCGTTTTGTACTTCCTACTTAGTAGCAACACTAAAACGTGCTGCGTTTTCATCTTCCCAAGTAGGGGCGTATTGCATACGCCCCACAAACGGCCCTTTGGGCCGAAAATCATCTTACACATTTGATCATCGAAGGCCTTTCTTTTACCCCTAATGGGGTATCTGTAGGGCGTATGCAATACGCCCCTACATGGAGACACCCAAACGCGGCGCGTATTCATCTTCCCAAGTAGGAGCGTATTGCATACGCCCCACAAACGGCCCTTTGGGCCGAAAATCATCTTACACATTTGATCATAGAAGGCCTTTCTTTTACCCCTAACGGGGTATCTGTGGGGCGTATACAATACGCCCCTACATGGGGACATCCAAACGCGGCACGTATTCATCTTCCCAAGTAGGGGCGTATTGCATACGCCCCACAAACGGCCCTTCGGGCCGAAAATCATCTTACACATTTGATCATCGAAGGTCTTTCTTTTACCCCTAACGGGGTATATGTGGGGCGTATGCAATACGCCCCTACATGGAGACACCCAAACGCGGCGCGTTTTGTACTTCCATCTTAGGTGGGACACTAAAACGCGGCGCGTTTTGTACTTCCATCTTAGGTGGGACACCGAAACGCGGCGCGTTTTGCACTTTCATCTTAGGTGAAACACCGAAACGCGGCGCGTTTTGCACTTCCATCTTAGGTGGAACACCGAAACGCGGCGCGTTTTGCACTTCCATCTTAGATGGACGTTTTGAATCGCTTGCATTTTTCGGATGATTCCTTAATGTGGTCTAAAAATGCATCTCGGGAGGGAAGCGTATGCTGCTACGAATAAAAAATCCCTCAAAACGAAGGGCTTCCATGCGTCCTTCATTTTGAGGGATGATCTATTTTGGGGAATGGATGAATGTTTCTGTCGTCAGAGGCGGCGCTTTGCTCCTACCCTATTCTTCTTTTCTTGCCTTGATGCAAGAAAAGAAGCAAAAGAAAATCAAGGTGCCAGGGGCACCGGCCAAGTTGGCCGGGTACATGATAGATGGACTGGAGGCTTTGGCCAAGTTGGCCGGGTACATGATTGGAGAGGTCCAGATTTGTGCCATGTACCAGGCAAACTTCCCTGCCTCGGCAGAGGTCTTTGGCCGCGTTTTTACTCTCCTAACGGTGCGAAGTAGTGGAGCTTATGGCCGGGTAGGAGTCTGGGGTGGATGATGGCGATGAGATCGCTCAGGAGACGGTCTGGATGGAGGGGGATCTCTTCGTAATAGTGCGAATTGTGGGTGTTGCAGCCGTAGATATGTCTACCCGCGAAGGCGTCGAAGCTCGCATAAGGTGTGTATTCGGCTCGGAGCGACCCGTAGGTCATATTCACATCGGCATTATACTGAATAAGCCATAAATCAGCATGTTGCGCACGGTCGATAACGGCCTCAAACGTCAGCGGAGTGCTTCCCGAGCCGGGCAGATCACGAAAAACATAGTCCGCACCCGCATCTTGGTACATGCGAGCCATGTAACTCGCCCCGTTAGGCACATGCCAGGCGGAACCGTATTTCTTCCCCACCAAAAGCGTGGGGCGCTTCGAAATAGTGTCCGTCAGCGCGCGCACGCGGAGGTATGCTGCTTCGGTGGAGCGGAAAAGACTGTCGGCTGTGGCCTCTCTATCGGTCAGGAGTCCGAGAAAACGGATCCATTCGGCCCTTCCTAACGGGTCGGCCTCCATATAATCGGCACATTCGATGATCGGAAGACCGATTTTTTCGGCTGGCCCATAGCCGGCGTTCTGAAATGGCGAGGCGAGGATGGCGTCCGCGCCAATGCGGATCATCCCTTCGATGTCGGGTGAGGTAGCCTCGCCCAAGTCGGCCACTGTACCGTTGCGCAATCCGTTAAGCACGGGCTCGACGTGCACATATTGGGCCTCGCATACGCCCGCGATGCCGTCGGAGGCCCCTAATTCGTTGAGAAGTGCGCAATGGACGGACGTATAGACCACCATACGGCGGAGAGGAGTGCGTACCACGGTGCCCTCAGGCATTCCTTCAGGCAACGCAGCTGCGGAACGCGGCACGAGCAGGTAACGATGCAACAACCGACCCTCGTTCCAAGGATCGCGCAGCTCTACTACGGTAAAATCAGTGTGGCGCGTGATGGTGAGACCCCTTGCATAGCGCAGGGAGTCCACTGACGCGCCGGCGTCGGAAGCCTGAGGCATAGAAGAGCGCTGCCCCACGTTACAGCTGAACGTGAGGCAGAGCATGAACCATGCAAATAGGCAGAAGAAAGTGCGTATCACAGGTTTTTATGTAACTCTTGGGGACAAGAAGCGGCTTATCCCCAAGAGGGAAGGGACATCAATTGAAAAAGACGGCGTTGTTCGGGTTAATACCTCCGGAGCTGAACTTTTCGATGAGCTTACCATTACGATCGAAGCGGTAGATGTCGCCGTTGGTCTTATAATCAGACGTTCCGATGTAGATGTCTCCGTTGTTGGGGTTCACTTCCATCATGTAGACACTCGTTGAGCCGAGCGCGTCGGGCATATTGTTCAAGAAGTTACTGCTGTTCAACGTGCCAGTGCGGACATCATAGCTGGAGAAGGTGTTGGTCGTCTTGTAAGTCTTCCAATCCGTGTCGCTGTAAACCATATAAATCGTGCCGCGATACTCACAAAAGTTCGTAGCCTTGGCTATGGTCTTGACGGCACCAGTAGAAATGTCAACGAGCTGCACAGGATAGGTGTAGTTGGGATAACTACCGCCGTATCCCTGCACAAAGAATTTGCCTTCGGAGACAAGCACCTTCTCCGGGTTCTGTGCCACGGTGATGTTGTTCGTTACAAGCATGGAATTAGCGTCAATAATGGTCACGGTGGTGCCTTTTCCCATCCCAGAGTTGGCTACGCAGAGATAGCCGTTGGCATAAGCAATGCCTTCAGGGTTTTCGCCCACGTTGGCATAGCCTTCAATGGTCAATGTTTCTGCGTCCACCTTGGCCACCTTGCCACTGTAGAGGGTGACATAGAGCTTTCCATCGAGGGCAAAGAGGTGTCTCGGCAATCCATCCTCCTTATTGAAGGCGAGTCGCTTCTGCTCCACGCCAGCAGTATTGAGCTTGAGCAGCAGACCCGAGTTGTAGACGGTTACATAGATGTAATCGCCGTGGATAATCATGTCCTGCCCTGTATCACCCAGGCCCTTCTCGTTCTGCATCCTATATACATCAGCGATGAAGCTGCCATCCTTGTTCGGGGCATAGAAGGTAATGCCGGCATTGTTCTGTTTGAACGAGCCTTCGTTAAGAATAAAGACGCGAGAAGCGGGCAACGTGAGTTTGGTGCCGTCATCATTGGGCTTCGGATCGTCGTCTTTGCTACACGCGGTGAATGCCAACGCGATGGCAAGCATACACCATACACTGAAAAGAGATTGTTTGATTTTCATTTCTGTCTTGTTTTATTGGGGTTAGTACTTCAAAATGTTTAGAGTGTGACCGCCACGGTGGCGCGGAAGCTCCGACCGGGCATGGGGTAGTATTTGATGATGTCGTATTGTGTATCCATCCAATTGACACACTCCGCCTGCACGCGGATGCGACATCCATCGGGGTGATGTATATGAAACGTACGCGAGAGAGCAATCGTATGTTCGGCGTAACCGTTGACGCGATTTTCGGGTAGATTTTGGCTCATGTAGTAACGATCGCCCACGGCCACGACGGTATAAGCCGCATCGATCCAAGGCGTGCGCAGGGCCGCGGAGCCACTCCCCGAATGGAGGGGAGTGTAGGGAATTTGGTCGCGGTAGTTCTTTGCTTCGGGTGAAGTCACATCCGTGGCGCGCTGATAGGTGTAATTGGCCTGAAGATCGACGCGCACGCCGTGGGTAAGGGGTACACCGGCCGTGAGAGCGACGTCGAAGCCGAAGATGCGTACCCGTCCGAAGTTGACCATCCGCCACACGTACGTGGAGGGGAAAGCCACGATCTTGTCACGCACTTCATTGTAATATCCATCCCATGTAAGCGTGATTTGGTCGATCAGGCGAGCGGGCGCGGCAGTCCATGTGAGGCCGATGTTGTATTCGTCGGCCAGTTCAGGCCTTAGTCCGGTGTTACCTATGCGGAGGTAGTACAGATCGTTGAACGTAGGCACGCGGAAGGTCTTCTTGTAGAGCGCGCGGAGGTTGAGGTCAAGATCAGATAGGGGTCGGTAGGTCAGGGAGAAAGAGGGTGTGAATTGACTTCGGTCGGCGGGGCGATCGCCACGCTTGACACGCTCCGTGATCAGCGTAGCCAGGGCCGTTCCGACCATGGTAACACGTCCGAGTCGGTACCGCGCGCGCAGGGCCGTGAGGGAAGTGAATCGGATGGGCGCGGGATTGTCGTTTACGTTATTGTTCAGCGTATTGATGGCGCCATCTTGGGCCAGCGAGAGCTTGAATCGGTCCGTGATCTGGCCCATTGCGGCAAGAGAGGCATAATATTCATGTTGGGTGTTGAGATCCGTCTGGCGGCCGCCCTCATATTTCGGATCGGTGTCCTCATATTTATTCCAAGAGTAGTTGTATTTACCTTGCGCCTGTACGGTCCATCGATCGTTGGCCTTCCATCGATAATTAGCTTGGGCAAAGAAATTTTCATCCCACAATCGTTCACTATTTCCTGTGCGATAGAGGACGACGCTACCAGGCAATCCACGTTCGGATCGGAAAGCGTAGACTTTGGCGCGAAGCTCACTGCGATCTGTGGTGCGATAGAGGTTGGCCTCGGAGTGCCAAGAACGAATGTCTGAGTTATACCGTTTTTCTCGGGTACGCTCAGAGCCATTGACTAACGTAAACGGATAGACGCCATCAGCTCGGAGCAGATTAGCGTCGACCGAGAGCGCGGTATGGGCATTCCATCGAGTGGCAAGTCGCAGGTAAGGGTTGATGAAGCCAAAAGATCCAGCTCGGATGTGGGCTTGCAGACTGTGGCGGCGCTTGGATGTGAATTGAGGTACCTCGGTGCGGATGCTGAGCACAGCTGCTGACGCTGACATGCGGGCGGATTGCAGCAGATCCTCCTCCTGACCGACTGAGAGGGTGAGCATGGCCACGTTATCGAGGGATAAACGACCGATATCTATCTGTCCGGCCTGCGTGTTGCTCATTGCCACTTGGTCGTAACTGATCGCCGTGTGATGGGCGCCGAGGCTACGCACGGAGACTGTTTTCATGCCGCCAATTCCGCCGTAGTCACGGACGGTGGTTCCTGCAAAACGGCGTACGGCATCGGCCATATTTTGCAATCCAAGGGTACGAATGGCCTCGCCCGTGACTACTTGTACGGGGATAGTGGCTGTCAGTCGCCGTGGCGTAGGTGTAGCGGTGACGGTAACCTCATCGATGCGACGTTCTAAGGTTGTATCGCGCTCCTGAGCCGTGACCACGACAACGGAGGCCCATGCGCAGAGCATGAGTGTCGTAGTCTTACGTATGTAGATAGATCCGATAGACATTTGAGTACATATCTGAGCCCTCGTCTTCACCCGAGACCGTGAGGGAAGATTAAAATTTGACGTCGGCAGGTCTTCCGGCTCGTTCCTCCTTTTCGTAGGCAGCCTTCCCAGCTCATGCGAGCCAGTGGCAAGTGTGTAGATGGCCAAGGATACAGAACATACGGCTGCGGGTACAGCGCCGGCCTTTCACCGGCTTCCCTTTTACTAACCGAGAAGCGGTTGCCCCACCGGTTAGACCGAAATCGCGGACAAAAATAGAAGCAGCTTCTGAACTTTCGGCGGGAGTAATCGCGTGTGGAAGGGCCTCCATCCCCACGCACAGACTACTTTTGCCCGTATAAATGGCAACAAACCGAAAAGATGTTGAGTAAAGCGAAGATCAAACAGGTGCACGCGCTGGAGTTGAAGAAACACCGCGACGAGCAACAGGCTTTCGTGGCCGAGGGAACCAAAACCGTAATCGATCTCATGGGCACTTTCGCCTGCGAATGGATAGCTGCACGACCGGAATGGTTTGATGCGCACGCCGATCAGCTATCCGACGGCGAACGAATCGAGGCCGATCGCGACGAACTGCATCGTGCCAGCCTATTAAAGTCGCCGCCCGAGGTGATTGCCATCTTCCACCGCCGTGAAGACGATCTCCGTGGCGCCGATCCCACTCAGGAGTGGGTGATTGCCCTCGACGGCGTGCAAGATCCCGGTAACCTCGGCACCGTGATCCGCACCGCCGACTGGTTAGGCTACACGCACCTCGTTTGCAGCCCTGACACGGCCGACGCATTCGGTCCCAAGGCCATCCAATCCGCAATGGGCTCCACGGCACGCATCCACATCCACTACACAGACCTCCCCGCCTTTATCCGCAGCCACTCCGAGGCCATGATATACGGCACCTTTGCCGACGGCACGCCTCTCTACGACCTACCGTCACCCCTCACGACTGGCTTACTCGTAATGGGCAGCGAAGGACGTGGCATCCGTTCCGAAGTAGCAGCACTCGTCACTCATCGAATCGGTATCCCCCGCTATCCCACCGACCGCTACGGCGCTGAATCGCTCAACGTGGCCGTGGCCACGGCTATCGTCTGCGCTGAGATTCGTCGCCGCGCCCACTGATTCCGACGCATCACCGCCCACTTTCGCCCGAAAAAAAGAGGCGCCCCCATCCTATGGGGACACCTCTCTCGAATTACCTATAACAGCGGCTCCGACCGACAATCCGATCGGGAGCCATTCTCACTTCACGCGCTTGTAGCCATATACAGCCAGTGCGCCCAACTCCTCTTCGATACGAAGCAGCTGATTGTACTTGGCCATGCGGTCGCTACGGCTGAGCGAACCGGTTTTGATCTGTCCACTGTTGGTAGCCACGGCGATGTCAGCGATCGTAGCGTCCTCTGTCTCGCCCGAGCGGTGGCTTGTAACGGTCGTGTAACCGTGGCGATGGGCCATTTCGATCGCATCAAGCGTTTCGCTCAGCGATCCGATCTGGTTAACCTTGATCAAGATCGAGTTGGCGCAACCTTGCGCGATACCCTTGGAGAGGAACTCCACATTGGTCACGAAAAGATCGTCGCCCACCAGCTGGCAACGGTTGCCGATGCGCTCGGTGAGCTTCTTCCAGCCCTCCCAATCGTTCTCGCTCATACCGTCCTCGATCGAGTCGATAGGATATTTGCTGATCAGCTCCTCGAGATAAGCGATTTGCTCGTCTGCCGTACGCTTCTTGCCCTTGGCGCCCTCGAACTTGGTATAATCATAGACGCCGTCCTTGTAAAACTCTGACGAAGCGCAGTCCATACCGATACGGATGTCCTTACCCGGTTCGTAGCCAGCAGCTTTAATGGCGGCAAGAATCGAATCGAGTGCGTCCTCGGTGCCATTCAGTGCGGGGGCAAAGCCTCCCTCGTCACCGACGGCGGTGCTCAGTCCGCGATCATGCAGCACTTTCTTCAGCGCATGGAAAACCTCCGCGCCCATCCGCAAACCTTCGCGGAAAGAAGGAGCGCCCACGGGACGGATCATGAACTCTTGGAAAGCGATCGGGGCATCACTGTGCGAGCCTCCGTTGATGATGTTCATCATCGGCACCGGCATGACATAAGTGTTCGTGCCGCCGATGTAGCGATAGAGGGGCAGCTCCAGATAGTTAGCGGCGGCCTTGGCTACGGCCAGCGATACGCCGAGGATGGCGTTAGCACCGAGCTTCGACTTAGTCGGTGTACCGTCGAGGGCGAGCATCTTATGATCGATGGCACGCTGTTCGAGTGCAGACATACCGATCAAGGCGGGAGCGATCACATTGTTGACATTCTCCACGGCCTTGAGCACGCCTTTGCCACCATAGCGCTTCTTGTCTCCATCGCGCAATTCGAGGGCTTCATGCTCACCAGTCGAGGCGCCCGAAGGCACACTGGCACGTCCAACAAATCCAGATTCTAATCTCACATCCACCTCAACGGTGGGGTTGCCACGCGAGTCCAATACCTCGCGGGCGGTAATCTTTTCTATTTTCATATTGACTTGATTAATGGGTTCTTCAACCGGGGCCAAAGGTCGGAATTTATGCCAACCTGCAAAGGCGGAGCCTGCGTTGAGAGCAGCCTCCTGTGGATAGGAAGATAAAAGCGTGTGCTTGCGCTGTGTCACTTATTTCCGTATTCCCGGCATGCGACATGCCAGCGGCACTTTCGATCCAGCGGCCTCAGCATGCGACATGCCAGTGTCACTTTCGATCCAGCGGCCGCGGCATGCGACACGCCAGCGTTACTTTTGATCCAGCGGCCGCGGCATGCGACATGCTAGCAACACTTTTGATCCAGCGGCCGCGGCATGCGACACGCCAGCGTTACTTTTAATCCAGCGGCCGCGGCATGCGACACGCCAGCGTCACTTTTGAGCCAGCGGCCCTGGCATGCGACATGCCAGCATTACTTTTGATCCAGCGGCCTCGGCAAGCGACTTGCCAGCCGACTTTTGAGTCAGCGGACCGAAAAACAACTTGCCACAGAGCCGAAAAACGAGATTTACTTACGCAGAGAACTCACGAAAAAAAGGAGGTGCCTCCTTTTTGGGGGAGACACCTCTCTTTTTGGGGGGCGTTAAGCTCGGCAAGCGGTCTTCTTCTTTGTGCAGAAGCGCTTGCACTGTTCGCAAATGTTGTATCCCAATAGTGCACCGAGGATGAAATCCTCTTCAGGCGTAAGCGTATTCAGTGGTCGGGAGACGAAACTTCGGATCGTTTCGATGCATTCCGGTTGTCCGAAGTAGATATTGATGTTGTTCTTTCCCGCGCGCTGAATGAGGTAGGGGATACGCTGCTTGTCCAATCGCTCACAGGCGTGGGACACATATTGCTCGTTCAACGTGTAAAGGATCAGGTTTCGAACGCCTTTCTTGTACTCATAGATGTGATTGTACAAGACTTTGATCTCGGCCGATCCCACTATCTGCTTCGTCTCGGCGACCATGACGCTATCTCATTAAAGCGATGCTACCCAGTTGCTGATGCGCTCGTCGGTTTTGTCCGACTCGTTCACCTCGTCGATCGGGAGACCAACGAACTGTCCGTCAACAACGGCGTCAGAGCCGTCGAAGGTGTAGTCCGACGGATCTACGCTGCCTACGAACGTGGCGCCCGAATCCTTCAGGTCGTTGTAGATCGTTCCCAGCGCGCTGCAGAAGGTGTCAGAGTAAGAGGATGAATCGCCGCAGCCAAAGAGGGCGATCTTCTTACCGGCCAAGTCGGCACCCTTGAGGGTCTCAATGCCGTCGTACCAGTCGTCCTGCAGGTCGCCGCTGCCCCAAGTGGAGCTACCCAGCAGCAGGGTGTCGTAGCCGGCTACGGTGTCGGCGGTAACTTTAGAGATCTCGTAAATGTCTCCTTGAGCGATATTCAATTTCGAGGCGATGCGGCCTGCGATGTCTTCGGTCGTACCCGTGGTCGAACCGTAAATGATGGCTGTCTTTCCCATTTCTTTCTTGTATTAAAAAATTTGCGGGGGCAAAAGTAGGAGCGGGCTGAGGCGAGGGCAATCCCTAATACTATGGATAAAAAGAAGGCATGAGTCCCCATTAGTTGGGAATTTCCGACGGGTTTACAGGGTGATACGGATGATGCCGCCGAAGGGTGTGAGCTGACGGAGTGCCTCAGCGGGAGGAAGCTGGCCGGCGTGTACACGAGCGCACATCAGCACACCACCGTGGGCAAAGAGGGCTACTCGGCTGTGACCCGTCTCCCGTAGCTCGTCGAGAAAGGCGGAGATGCGGCGCTGCATGTCGGGGTAGGATTCGCCCCCGGTGGGCGCCACATGCAGATAGTCGTCGTACCACTCCTGAATGCGGGGGTCGGTGATGGCGTCAAAGAGCTGCATTTCCCACTCGCCCATATTCATCTCTTTCAGCCGATCGTCGCGGAGGGCGTCTGGATAGCCGCAATAGGCAGCCAAGCGTGTGCAACGGCTGAGCGGACTGGTGTAGACCGCATCGAAAGTGTAGGCGTCGAGCTGTTGCTTGACACGGGCGGCCTCCTCAGGGAAAGTCGGGCGGAGGGCTACGTCGGTATGACCGTAGCAGGTGCCTGACGGCACATCCACAGAGGTGTGGCGAATCAGAAAAACATCCATACGATATTCAGCATGAAAAGGAAAGAGAGTTCGCAGAGTAGGAAGGTAGCGCCACAACAGTCGCCCGTGTAACCGCCGAGGCGATGTCGCATGTACCACACGAGCAACAGCATGGTGCCCACCGAGGCTGCCGCAGTCACCCAGAGTCCGCCGATGAGGAACTCGAAGCCTTCCCAGAAAAGCCATGCCGATCCGGCCATCAGTGGCACAAAGGCGAAAAGCAGCCCGGCGGTGAGAGAGGCGGTAGACATGGGATCGTAGACGGCTCGGATCTTGCATTCATCCTCACGGCGGACGTAAGGCAGGAGGTTGATCACCTGCGAGGCGCACCATTTGGCCCAGATGTCGCCGAGGAAGAGAACGAAGAAGAGATACCCCTCCATGTAGTCGGCCAAGATCGTGGCCGTGCAGAGCCAGAGAGCGACGTAGACAATGAGGCTCAGCACGCCATAAGTGCCGATGTGGGAGTCTTTCATAATGGCCAGCGTGCGCTCACGGGTACGACCGCCACCGAAGCCGTCGATGAAGTCAGCCAGACCGTCCTCGTGCAGGGCGCCGGTGAGGAGCAGACGTGCGGCCAAGGCGCAGATGAGGCCGAAGATGAAGGGCAGGTCGGCGGTGGCGATCAGCCAAAAGACGCCAGCCATCACGCCGCCTGTGATCCATCCGGTAAGGGGCCAGTAGGCGACGAGCCGCTTGAAACTGTCGGCGGGCACGCGATGTATCCGCCACCACGGCAGCCGCGTGAAGAACGTCAGCGCCGCAAACATGTCATCTATCATAATCTAAAAGCTAAAAACGAACAACGAACAACGAACAACGAACAACGAACAACGAACAACGAACAATGGGCAACGAACAATGGGCAACGAACAACGAACAACGAACAATGGGCAACTCTCCGACTGCATGGGAGATGGTGTTAGTCCCACCGGCTGCGGGTGGAGAGGGCGAACTTGCCACCGCCGGTGAAGAAGAGGCCCAGCGCACCGAAGAGGAAAAGGCCGGGCAACTCGGGCGCCCAACCGCCGTGGGGCGTGAGACTGAAGAGGCTGTCGGCGTAGGCCAAGAAGAGCACAAAGAGGCCCGTGCCAACCATGACGAGCGCGCCGAGGCGAGTGCGGTAGCCGAGGGCCACCATGAGCGGGGCGAGGATCTCGCCCAGGTAGACGCCGTAGCCCAGGGCGGTGGGCAGGCCGCGCTCCGTGAGCAGCGACACGATGTAGCCGAAGGCCTCGGCGTTGGCCAGCTTGCTGATTCCGTGCGGCAACATGAGCAGACCCACGGAGAGGCGGATGATGAGTAGTCCTAAATCTCGATTCTTCATATTTATAAGGGGGGGTAGTTACGCGGCTTTACCGCAAGGGGGATGTGTATAGAGGTTCTTACTTGAAATACTTCGTGACGCGTCCGCCTTCGAAGGTGTCCATCTCGTTGATCATGCGGACGGCGGAGTCGACAATCGGATAGGCGCAGATGGCACCGGTGCCCTCGCCGAGCCGCATGCCGAGGTTGAGCAGCGGACGCGCATGGAGGGCGTCAAGGACGAGCTGATGCCCCGACTCGCCGCCGCAATGGCCGAAGATGGCGTATGCCATCACGTCTGGGCAGAGCGCACGGGCGGCCAGCATGCAGTTGGTGAGGATGAATCCGTCGACGAGGATGAGCATACCCAGCTCGGCCGCTTGCAGGATGGCCCCGACGGCGGCCACCATCTCGTAGCCCCCAAAATGGCGCATGACGCTCCGTGGATCCGTCCGATCGCCGGTGTAATGGTCCAAAGCGCGGCTGAGGACACTGAGCTTGCGGCGCACGCCCTCGTCCGAGAGGCCCGATCCGGCGCCCACGCAGCGCTCCAGGGGGATGCCCGCGAGGCAGGCCATCCATATCGACGACGCAGAGGTGTTGCCGATGCCCATCTCGCCCAAGCTGACAACGTTGCAACCCTCCTCGTGGACGGCCCGGACGGCTTCGGCACCGTGCGCTATACAAGCGTCCATTTCGTCGGTCGTCATGGCCGGCTCGTGGAGGAAGTTGCGTGTGCCGCGGCCCACCTTCCGGGGGATGATGGGGAGTTCGGGCGGGAAATCATAGTCCACGCCGACGTCGATAATGCGGAGCGTGAAGCCGTGTTGCCGGCAGAGGTAGTTGACGCCGCCTCCGGTCGAGGTGGCGAAGTGGATGCACTGCTGCCACGTCACTTCGCGCGGCGAGAAGCTGACGCCCTCGGCCGTGATGCCGTGGTCGGCAGCGAAAATGAGGTTGTGCGGATGGCTGAGCGAGGGGCTGAGGGTTTGCTGTATAAGCCCGATTTGTAGGGCCAGCTCCTCAAGCCGCCCAAGCGCTCCCTTGGGCTTGGTCAGGTTGTCAATCTTTTGTTGCAGCGCCGGGCGGATCGCGTCGTCCGGCTTTCGGATATCGAAAGGATGCATATATATAAATGTGTAGTGTCGGGGGGATTATTTCACCTTCACGGGGATGCCGCTGACCATGAGGACCACCTCGTCGGCCCGCTCGGCGATGTATTGGTTCATCCAGCCTTGCAGATCGGTGAAGCGGCGTTGGATCTTGTTTTCTGACACGCCGCCAAGGCCGATCTCGTTGGTGACGAAGAGGAAGGTGGCGTCTTGCGCCGTGAGCCGGTCGAACTCCTCGCGGGCGGCGGCCAGGGCGGCCTTGACGTCGGAATCGAGGTCGAAAAAGAAGTTGGTGCACCAAAGCGTGACGCAGTCCACAACGACGACGCGCCCCGCGACATCGTGCCGACTGAGCGCCTTTTCCTCTTCGATATTCGTCCACTGTGGCCCGCGCGAGGCCTGATGTCGCTCCACCCGCCGGCGGAACTCATCGTCCCACACGCGCGCCGTGGCCATATAAACAGGACGAGCGGACAGCGATAGCGCCACCCGCTCTGCGTAACTGCTTTTCCCGGACCGTTGTCCGCCTGTGATCAATGTAATATGTGTCATCTCGCGGGCAAAAGTAGGCCTTTTGGGCGGCTGTGGGCGTTGGCACGCCGGGGGCGTCTGCGGCTGCCGGCGAAGTTGGACAAGGGCCTCCTGTGAGGCCTCATCCTTCCCGCGGCGGGGGCGGCGGCTTCTTGAAAATGCTCTTCCCGCGGCGGAAAGCGTTTTTCGGCAAAAAAGCCCCATTTCCCGTGGCGGGAAACCGATCTCCAGAAAATTTTACCGCCTTCCCGCCGCGGGAAACCGTTTTTCGAGCGATTTTTCCCCTTTCCCGCGGCGGGAAACCGTTTTTCTGAGATTTTTTTCCATTTCCCGCCGCGGGAAGGCGTTTTTCGGAGATTTTTCCCCATTTCCCGCCGCGGGAAGGCGTTTTTCGAAAGTTTTGATCGGTTTCCCGCGGCGGGAAGGCGTTTTTGAAGGTCAGCGATCGGTTTCCCGTCTCATTTTGGCGTTTCAGAAATCCCGAGATCGGTTTCGTGTCTCATTTTTGCGATACAGAAATCCGGCGATTGGTTTCGCGCCGTAAGATGACGTTTACGGCTACCCGTTCCCCAAAAAAAATCCCCCGAGCGGCGGACTTGCGGTCCGTACCCGGGGGATGTTTCGTGAGGGGCGACGGGGGATTTACAGATTGTCCACCTTCATCCGCTTGAGGAAGGCGACCGTCTTGTGGATCTCTTTGTACATCACCACATCATCGCCGATGAAGGGCACCTCCTTGCGATAGTCATGCAGCACTTGCTCCAGTACGGGCGACGTCTTCAGCGGTCGGCGGAACTCGATGCCCTGCGCGGCGTTCATCAACTCGATGGCCAGGATCAGCTCCAGGTTGTTCATCACCTTATAGAGCTTCGTGGCGGCGTTGGCGCCCATGCTGACGTGGTCCTCCTGCCCGTTCGACGAGACGATGGAGTCGCTCGAAGCCGAGAAACAGTACATCTTGTTCTGGTTCACCATCGACGCCGCAGCGTATTGCGGGATCATGAAGCCAGAGTTCAGACCCGGGTTGGCCACGAGGAACTCAGGCAGCCCGCGCAAGCCCATGATGAGCTGCGCCACGCGTCGTTCGGAGATGTTGCCCAGCTCAGCCAGCCCGATGGCAAGGAAGTCGTAGGCTACGGCCAGCGGTTGCCCGTGGAAGTTGCCACCGGAGATGATCATGTCCTCGTCTGGGAAGATGGTCGGGTTGTCCGTCACGGAGTTGATCTCGGTCAGGAGCACAGAGGCGACATAGCGGATCGTGTCCTTCGTGGCCCCATGCACCTGCGGCACACAACGGAACGAGTACGGATCCTGCACATGCTTCTTGGGCTGGGCGATGATCTCGCTGCCCTCGAGCAGACGGCGGAAAGCCTCGCCCGTCTCGATCTGGCCCTTGTGCGGGCGGATACGGTGCAGGCAGTCCATGAAGGGCTCGATGCGGCCGTCGAAGGCCTCGAGCGAAAGGGCGGCGATGAGGTCGGCCTTCTTCGAGAGGCGGAAGGCGCGCAGGAGGGCAAAGACGCCGTTGGCGCTCATGAATTGTGTGCCGTTGAGCAGGGCCAAGCCCTCTTTGCTCATCAGCTTAACAGGCGACCAGCCAAACTCGTCGAGCACACTGATGGCCTCGCACTTCTTGCCTTTATAATAGACGTCGCCGACGCCGATGAGCGGCAGGAAGAGGTTGGCCAGCGGGGCCAAGTCGCCCGAGGCACCCAGCGAGCCGCGGTCGTAGACGATAGGCATGACGTCGTTGTTGAAGAAGTCGAGGATACGCTGCACGGTGATCACCTGCACGCCACTGTGACCCAGCGACAGGGCGTGGGCCTTGAGCAGCATCATCAGCTTGACTACGACGGGCTGAATCTCCTCGCCTACACTGCAGGCGTGACTCTTGATCAGGTTTTCCTGAAGTGCGCCCAGTTCGTCGAGCGAGATGTTCTTGTTGCAGAGCGACCCGAAGCCGGTGGTGATACCGTAGAGTGGGTCGGGCGAAGAGGCGATCTTGGCGTCTAAGTAGTCGCGGCATTTCTGGATGCGTTCGCGCGCCTCGGGAGCCAGCTCCAGCTTCAAGTTCTCGTTGATGATGCGTTCGATGATCTCGAACGTCAGCTCGCCGGAGCCGATCTGATATACATTCTTCACGACCGTCTGCTGCTTAGTTGAACGCATGGGCTTTGACATACTCCAGCAGCTTGTGTTCGGCCTCCACGGCAGCGGCCTCTAGGCGGTCGGCCTCTTCCGTCATGGTTTTGACGAAAGCCTCATCCGTGATCGAGGTGAGGTTGATACGGACGTTCAGCAGGGCACCGATGACAGCCGTGCGGGCACACATCATGGCCACTGTGGCGTCGGTCACGGCGTTGCTATTGCCACGACGCGCGGCGGCGTCAATCATCGGCAACAACGCGCTGGCTGTGCGGGCTACCTCCATCGGCACCTCGGCGGCATACTTCGTCTCGCGTTGGATGGCCTCCTTACGCACGGCCTTCTCTTCGTCGGTCTCTTTGGGCAACTTGAAGGCGGCAAAGACGCGGTCGTACGCCTCGGCGTCACGATCTACGTCGGCCAACAGCTTTGCTGACTGCTCTGTCATACGGGCAGAGATCTGCTCCATCTCGTCGTTCACCTCGGCGTACTTCTTACGGCCTACGGTGAGATTGGCTACCATGGCCGCCAGCGATGCCGCCAGCGAACCGTTCAATGCGGAAACGCTTCCGCCTCCCGGCACGGGATCGTTGCCGGTCACTTTGTCAATAAATTCCTTTACGGATAAACTCTTGAGTTCCATATGAACTAAAATCTAAAAACTAAAATCTAAAAATGACGGGGACAATCCTATTGCTGCATGTTTCTCTTCGCAGTCTTCACGGTTGACACCAACATTGCCAAAAGCTCTCGACAATCTCCCATTATGGATGCGGCCATGCGTTTGTTTATATAGCCAGTATCCAAAAGCAGCGACAGCCAATACATTGTCTCGTTCGCCTCCTTCAGAGAGATTCTCATCTTATGGATGAAATCCAACCGGCTCTCACTGAACTCAGCCTCCCGAATGGAAGCCCCGATGGCTGTACCGCTTCTTTTTACCTGATTGCTCAAGACAAACTCTCTCTTTTCACGTTCGAGATACTGGACAAGTCGGATAATCCTGATTGCAAAGGCATAACTCTTCGATTGCAAGACATTGTCCCTCATCTTTTATTCTTTCTCGTTAATTCACTTCTTGAATAGGTCTAAAGGCTAAAAACCTAATCGTCCTCCGGCTGAGCGGGCTGACATTCTCGGCCTCTCCTGCCGGCAGGACTTTTAGTTTTTAGCTTTTAGTTTCTCCGTTCTTTACGACCACCTCTCCCTGCTTGATCACCGTGTCGACGATGTTCATACCCACGTGATAGGGCAAGAACTTGTACGACGGGAATTGCAGCAGCACGAGGTCGCCCTGCTTGCCGACGTCGATCGAACCGATGCGGTCGGCACGGTCGATGGCCGCGGCGCTGTTGATGGTGAAGGCTGTAACGGCCTCCTCGGGCGATAGCTTCATATAGATGCATGCCAGCGCGAACAGCAGCGGGACGGACGCGGAGAAGGAGCTGCCCGGATTGAGGTCCGTGGCCAGTGCCACCATGCAACCGGCGTCGATCATCTCCCGACCGCGGGCGAATGTCTCCCGAAGCGAGAAGGCCGTAAGCGGAAGCAATGTGGCTACTACGCCAGCGTCGGCCATCGCGCGGATGCCCGCGTCGGAGGCTTGCAGCAGGTGGTCGGCAGAGATGCAGTGTAGCTCGCCTGCCAGTTCGGCGCCGCCAAACTGCACGATCTCGTCAGCATGGATCTTCAGCTTGAAGCCTTGCTCGCGAGCGGCCTGCAGGTAACGCCGCGATTGCTCGATGGTGAAGACGTCCTTCTCGCAGAAGATGTCGGCAAACTCGGCCAACCCTTCCTTAGCAACCAGCGGGAACATCTCGCGGATGTTGAAATCGATGAACGCGTCCTCGCGCCCCTTCCATTCGGCCGGTGTGGCGTGGGCGCCCATGAAGGTGGGGACGACGTCGGCGGGGTGCGCCTCGTTCAGCCGACGCATGACGCGCAGCTGCTTCATCTCCGTGTCGCGATCGAGGCCGTAGCCGCTCTTGCCCTCCACGGTGGTGATGCCGAGGCGCAGCATGGCGTCGAGTCGGCGGCGTCCAACCTCGAACAGCTCGTCCTCCGATGCCTCACGCGTGGCCCGCGTGGTGTTGACAATGCCGCCGCCGCGGTTCATGATCTCCATATAGCTGTCGCCGCGCATGCGCCACGAGAACTCCTCCTCGCGGTATCCGCCGAAGACGAAGTGCGTGTGCGGATCGACGAAGCCAGGCAGCAAGGCCTTGCCCGTGGCGTCGATGACGGTATAGCGTTTCTTCTCAACAGGCAGTTCTTCACCCGCGCGAAGCACATGCGAGATGCGGCCTTCGGTCACGACCACCGTCCCGCCTTCTATCACATGCAGGTCGTTCATCTCGCGCCCTCGCTTACCCGCGAAGCCGCTGCATGTCACCACCTGCGATGCGTTCTTAATAATCAGGTTCTTCATTTGATCTTCTTGAATGTATGTACTGTTTGTCCCTCCACGAAGGGCACGAAGGCTCCGATCCGAAACGACCGCCCGTCGGCGCTCAGCTTGAAAGCATAGGTTTCGGCCATCGCGCTCGACAACCACCAATGCACTTGGATACTGTCGCCTTTGACCTCATACCAATAGGGGCCAGCCTTTGGACTTCCCGGTTTCCGCTTCAACTCAAACGCGTTTTTATCGGAGCGTGCATGCGCGTCGAAATCGATCGTGTCGGTTCCAGTCGTTTCGTGCACCCAGACGCCGGTCAGTCGGCCGTCCGAAGGCAGCGGGTCCGTCTTTCCGCAAGCGGATGCCATCAGTATCAGTGGGAGGACCATCCCCGTCATAAACTGCTTCATATCTATCAAGTTTTAAGTGTGAAATCTATCGGTGAAAAGCCCGGAGAGGCAGAGCTCCGACGGTCGTCGAAGAGGTAGACCCTCAGGGTTCAGGGCTCCGACAGTCGTCGAAGGGGTAAACCCTCAGGGTTCAGAGCTCCGACGGTCGTCGAAGGGGTAAACCCTCAGGGTTCAGGGCTCCGACGGTCGTCGAAGGGGTAAACCCTCAGGGTTCAGAGCTCCGACGGTCGTCGAAGGGGTAAACCCTCAGGGTTCAGAGCTCCGACGGTCGTCGAAGGGGTAAACCCTCAGGGTTCAGAGCTCCGACGGTCGTCGGAGACTTGCCCTTGATACGGTTGTACCCTTCAAAACAGCCGCTTCAGGGAGGGACAATGATTTACTCCATGATGCGCGACTCGAGCACCTGATCCATCGAGAAGTTTTCGATGCCGAGGTAATACTCCGCACAGTCGATGAGCGCCTTCATGGGCACGAGGCCGATCACCTCGGCGCCGACCACGCTCACGCCGTAGCGCTGGGCCTCCATGCGCACCATCTCGTGGGCACGGTAGACGGCTGTCCGCGTGAAGTCGGTCAGGTTCATCGACACCTGCACGATGCCACGGTCTTTCAGCTCCACGCCCATGGCCTTACAGAAGCGCAGACCGCCGCCGAGGAAGCGCACCTTCTTGGCGATAGCGTCGGCGATGGAGAGGTTGGCCGTGTTGAGGTTCACGTTGTAAGCCACGAGCGGCATACGTGCGCCGATGGCCACGGTGCCGGCCGTCGGGTGACGCTCAGCGGGGCCGAAGTCGGGCTTCCACTCGGGCTGCTTGATCTTCTCGGCCATGCCTTCGAACTCGCCTTTGCGGATGGCAGCGAGGTTCTCGCGGTGCGGTGCGGTGGCCGACTTCTCATACAGGAAGACGGGCACTCCGTAGCGCTCAGCCACCTGTGCGGCCACTTCTTTGGAGAGGGCGACGGCCTCTTCGGTCGTCGCGTTCTTGATCGGAATGAACGGCACCACGTCGACAGCGCCCATGCGCGGGTGCTGCCCCGAGTGCTTGTTCAGGTCGATCAGCTGGACGGCCTTGCCGATAGCCTCGAGCACCGCGTCACGTAGCGGCTTCGGCTCTCCGACCACGGTCACGACGAGGCGGTTATGATCCTCATCATTGCTGTAGTCCAGCAGTTTCACATTGTCCTTACCGCGGAAGCAATCCACGATTTTCTCGATTTTCTCTTTGTCGCGTCCCTCGCTAAAGTTGGGGACGCACTCCATGATTTTGTTCATTTCAAATGGGTGTAAATAAGTAGTTATGGGTAGTTTAAGTAGTTAGAGGTAGTCACATATAGGGGCTGGTGGCATGTACCCGGCCAAGTTGGCCGGCGCCCCTGGCGCCTTGATCTTCTTTTGGTTCCTTTTCTTCCCTTGATGGAAGAAAAGGAAGTCGAGGTTCAAGGGTAACGCCCCCTGCGTTGTATTGGTTGAGGAAGTTCATGTGGGAGGAGCTTCAGACTTTGCTCGTTTTGATGTGCAACTTGATCTTCTTCATCGCCCAATCGTAGTGGCTCGAAGTGGCCGAAATACAATAGGCGCCGAGTGTAGACGAGCCCGTCCAATCGAACGTGCCCTTTGCAAAGAGTTCGTCGTTGGTGAAAGCCTCGATCAGCGTCATGACCTCCCGATGGCTTTCTTTCAACCATGCCTTTGCATCCGCCAGCGGTGTCTGCTGGTGCATCTTCCAAAACTCCACATTCATCGCCGGGTACGTCTTCCAGTTGTACGGCGCGGGTAGGAACGATCGACGTTCGCCGCTACGGTTCGCGTTGATCCAATCGACCAACAATCGATGCCATTCATAAAGATGAACGAGCACGTCGCGCAGATTCTTATCCCTGCCCCAATGAGCCTCCTTGCCTGCCGTAGCCATTTCGTCAGCAAACGTGGCCTGCTGTTGGTCGTCGCTCATCCTGTCGATGAGTTTCCACATCTTCTCAAACTGTCCGTTGGCAGCAAGGATTAAATCTGTTTTTGTTGTTGGCCGTGCCATGATGCGGTGGTTTATACATGAAACTTCCTCCGATGCAGCGAGGCACCGGAGGAAATCTCTTCGAAGATTTACGCCTTCATCGCCTGTTCTATGATCTGATCATCGGCCACGAAGGGCTCGGTGATTTGGTAGCCATCGGCGTGGGCGTGGTTGAACTCGCGGACGGTGCTCATCGCGTTCGGATTGCGGGACCACGAACGACGTGCTACGCCGCCCATCACGTCCCACAACATGGCCGAACGCAAGATGCGATCAACGCGCTCGCTGCCGTCGCAGACCATGCCGAAGCCACCATTGATAGCCTTACCGATGCCCACGCCGCCGCCGTTATGCAGCGCCACGAGGCTCATGCCGCGGGCACAGTTGCCGGCGAAGCATTGCACGGCCATGTCGGCCATCACGTTGCTGCCGTCCTTGATGTTCGAAGTCTCGCGGAAGGGCGAGTCCGTGCCACTAACGTCGTGGTGGTCGCGGCCGAGCATGATCGGGCCGACCTCGCCGTTGCGCACCATCTCGTTGAATCGGAGCGCGATGTTCATCCGGCCTTCGGCGTCTTGATAGAGGATGCGCGCTTGGGTACCGACCACGAGCTGGTTCTTCTCTGCGTCTCGGATCCAGTTGTAGTTGTCCATGTCCTGCCCGCGGCGGGTCGGGTCGATGCATTCCATCGCCGCGTGATCCGTCTTGATCAGATCCTCGTGTTTGCCGCTCAGGCAGACCCAACGGAAGGGTCCGTAACCATAGTCGAACAGCTCGGGGCCCATGATGTCCTCCACGTAGCTGGGCCAGATGAAGCCATCTTTTTCGTCCACCCCATTACGCGAAATCTCCTTCACGCCGGCATCGTAGATGGCCTTCATGAAGGAGTTTCCGTAATCGAAGAAGTAGGAGCCGCGAGCCACGAGCTTACGGATCACCTCGAAATGTCGGCGCAGCGACTTATCGACAAGTTCGCGGAAGGCTTCCGGCTCTTCGCGCAGCATGCGGGTACGCTCCTCGAAGCTGATACCAACGGGGCAGTAGCCGCCCTCGTAAACGGCATGGCAGGAGGTCTGGTCGGAGAGCAACTCGATAAGGATGTTCTCACGCTCGGCATACTCGAGTAGGTCGACCACATTGCCGTGATAGGCGATCGAGCAGGGCTCCCGCCGATCCATCGCCTCGCGGGCCATACGGAAGGCTTCGGCGACGCTCTCGGCCACGTGCCCCACCCAACCCTGACTGTGGCGCGTCTCAATACGTGAGGCGTCTACCTCGGCGATGATGGCCGTAGCACCGGCTATCTCGGCTGCCTTGGGCTGTGCGCCACTCATACCGCCGAGGCCGGAGGAGACGAAGAGATGGCCGCGTAGGTCGCCGTCTTGCGGCACACCGAGTTTCATACGGCCGGCGTTGAGGAGCGTGTTGAACGTGCCGTGCACGATGCCCTGCGGCCCGATGTACATCCATCCGCCGGCCGTCATCTGTCCGTAGTTAGCCACGCCCATTTGCATGGCGATGTGCCAGTCGTGCAGGTTGTCAAACTGCCCAATCATCATGGCGTTGGTGATGATCACGCGCGGTGCTTCGGGGTGCGAACGAAAGAGGCCGAGCGGGTGGCCAGACTCGATGACGAGCGTCTGATCTTGGGTCAGCTCTTCTAAGTAGCGCTTGATGAGGTTATACTGCATCCAGTTCTGGCACACCTGCCCCGTCTCGCCGTACGTCACTAATTCATACGGGTAGAGCGCGATGTCAAAGCAGAGGTTGTTGTCGATCATCACCTGGAAGGCTTTCCCCTCGATGCATTTGCCCTTGTAGGCGTCGATGGGCTTGGCCTTCAGGTCGCCCGCCGGACGGAAACGATAGCCATAGATGCGTCCGCGCGTGCGGAGTTCTTCCATGAATTCGGGGGCCAGCTGGGCGTGAAATTCGGTGGGGATGTAGCGCAAGGCGTTCTTCAGCGCGGTGGCTGTTTGCGCCGGGGTAAGCGTGTACCCGCGGTCTGGAGCGCGGCGGATTCCCTCCACGAAGGCGGGGTAATCCGGCAGCGTGTTTCCAAGGAAAGTGTTCATAAATCGTTCGTGTTATGATGTATATATTCTGTTTGGGGGCGCAAGGTAGGGCAAAAAAGCACGGCCCAACGGGGCGCCCATGTCCGTCCACGCGCCGTCGTCCTCATCGACAACGCATCGGCGCGCCTCGAAGCCCCACCGTCTCGGCCGACACCTCATCGACCGACCGCAAAGCCCCCACTTTTTCATCGGTGGCCCATCGACCCGCGTCGGAGCCCTCATTTTTTCACTGAGTCCGCATCGCCTCGATTATAGCTTTAGATGCTGCATGTCGCCCTGCTTATACGATATGTATGATCCTACACTCCGATAGATAGATCGCTTATACATGCTGTATGACTATAAAATCCATCGGATAAATGGCTTATACACTATGTAGTCCCATTCTTTCCGTCGTAAACGAGACTGATACACACTGTCTATGTATAAAATCCTATGGATTTACTTTATATACACCATGTATAAGTATACATTCCGCTGTCGTTTTAACTCATACACTATGTATAAGTCAGAATGACGATAGAAAGAATCGCCTTACAGCATGTATAAATCCCATTTCTTGCAGCTATTTCAGCCCTACATGCGGCCTATATCTATAAGCCCTCCGAAAGAAGGTGCAAGCACTATGCGGATGTCATCCAGCCAATAGCACGTAAATTCATACTCCAGTGGATGTCATCTCAGGGGAAATGAGAGAGCCTCGACGCGAAGCAATGTCTTTTCAGTGGAGAAAATGAGACCCCGACCCGTACGGATGGCTCATCAAGGGACAGGACGAGACCTCGACGCACACGGATGCCCCATTAAGGGACAGGACGAGACCTCGACGCACACGGATGACTCATCAAGGGACAGGACGAGACCTCAACACACTCGGATGACTCGCCGGGGAACGGGATGAGAACTAAATCGAAGGGGGAGATAAAAAGAACGCTCCGAATGATCCGGCTCGAGGGGGACTCAAGCGATGTGGATCATCTGGAGACGTTCGCCTCGGATGGGGGGAGGGAGGGATCCGAGGTTCTCACTCCAAAAAGGAAGTGAGGGGAGTTATTGTTGTCTCAAGAGGATTCGAACCTCTACAAACAGAACCAAAACCTGTTGTGCTACCATTACACCATGAGACAAGCGCCGTGGTCATTTTTTTGACGCCGCAAAAGTATACACGCGGCGCATTTTTGCAAGTCCTCGGGCTGCTATTTTGCAATCAGGAGGTAGTAATTCTTCTTACCGCGCTGCACAAGGAGGTATTTTCCGGCGACTAAGGCGTCGGTCTGGACTACGCTTTCGGGGTCGGTGAGCTTCTCTTTGTTGAGGCTCACACCACCGTTCTGGACCAGCTTGCGCATCTCGCCTTTGGAGGCGAAAACGGCGGCGTGCGACGTGCAGAGGTCGACGGCTTTGATGCCGCCCGAGAGGGCGTCGCGGGCGATCTCGAACTGCGGAACGCCTTCGAAGACGGCCAGCAGCATGGCCTCGTCGAGGCGGCGGAGGGCGTCGGAGGTGGCGCCGCCGAAGAGGATGTTGGAGGCCTCGACGGCCGTCTCGTATTCGGCAGCGGAGTGCACCATCGTGGTGATCTCGCGGGCCAGGCGCTTCTGAAGCGGGCGCAGGTGGGGGGCGTCGGCCTGCTCGCGCTCGAGGGCGTCGATCTCGTCGCGGGTGAGGGAGGTGAAGATTTTGATGTACTTGGCGGCGTCGGCGTCGCTGACGTTGAGCCAGAACTGGTAGAAGGCGTAGGGCGAGGTATAGCGCGGGTCGAGCCAGACGTTGCCGGACTCGGTCTTACCGAACTTACCGCCGTCGGCCTTGGTGATCAGGGGACAAGTCAAGGCGTAGGCCTCGCCGCCGAGTTCGCGTCGGATCAGCTCTGTGCCGGTGGTGATGTTGCCCCACTGATCGCTGCCACCCATCTGCAGGCGGCAGTTTTCGTGCTGATAGAGGAACATGAAGTCGTAACCCTGGAGCAGCTGGTAGGAGAACTCGGTGAACGACATGCCTACGTTCGAATCGGCGCTGAGGCGCTTCTTGACGGAGTCTTTGGCCATCATATAGTTCACGGTGATGTGCTTGCCGATGTCGCGGATGAAGTTGAGGAAGGTGTAATCCTTCATCCAGTCGTAGTTATTGACCAGCTTGGCGGCGTTGGGTGCATCGGAGTCGAAGTCAAGGAACTTGGCCAGCTGACGCTTGATGCACTCTTGGTTGTGTCGGAGGGTGGGTTCGTCGAGGAGGTTGCGCTCGGCGGACTTCATCGAGGGGTCGCCGATCATACCGGTGGCACCGCCGACAAGGGCGATGGGCCGATGTCCAGCGCGTTGGAAGTGACGGAGCATCATCACGCCGACCAGGTGTCCGATATGCAGCGAGTCGGCTGTGGGATCAATGCCGACGTAGGCCGAGGTCATGCCTTGTTGCAAACATTCTTCCGTTCCGGGCATCATGTCGTGGATCATGCCCCTCCATCTCAGTTCTTCTATAAAGTTCATCGTGTATGGTTTATGTGTTATGATTCAAAACGGCGCCAAAAGTAGAGATTAGAGGGTAGAGGGTAGAGGGTAGAGCGTCCCCTATACCTTTTTATATATAGCGCTCAGCAGGGCGTGGTTTTCATTCCGAGATACCCCGTCCAATCCATGTCCTCCTTACGCAGGATCTGCACGCGATGTCGTACAGGATCTCTTTCATGGCTCAGCGCTTCTTCATCACGCTGTTGACCACGCGGACGGAGGAGACGAGCTTGTCGGTAGAGGTGTAGATGTTCACGTCCCAGACGTGCGACGAGCGACCTTGATGAATCACCGTGGCCACGGCGCGCACCGTATCGCCCTCGTGTGCCGAGGAGACGTGATTGCCGCTCACCTGCATGCCGACCATCATCTCGTCCGGCTGACAGAGGATCATCGACCCGAGGCCGGCCACCGTCTCGGCGAGTGCCAAGGAGGCGCCGCCGTGCAGGATGCCGAACGGTTGCCGTGTGCGCTCATCGACGGGCATAGTGGCTTCCACGCGACCCTTTGCGGCGTAGGTGTATTGGATGCCGAGGTTGCCCATCAGCGCATGCCGACCCGATTCGTTGAGCTTATCGAGTGGGATGGCCGTATCGCGGATCTCGGCCAGGATGGCCTTTTCGAGCGCCACCGCCACACCGTCCTCGGCGTTCGTCAGCGTCACCACGTCGGCGCAGGCCTTGACTGAATCCTGCGCGTTGCCCATCGCCACGCCCAGGCCCGCCAGCTGGAGCATCGGCACGTCACGGACACCGTCGCCGATGGCCACCACGTCCGTCGGGTCGATCCCCTCCTTCTCCAGCAGCACCGTGAGCGTGTTCGACTTGTCGACCGACTCGGACACCACCTCCAGGTAATAATCCTCCGACCGCAACACGTCCAGCACGCCCGCCAGCCGTCGCCGCCAATGCTCCTCGAGGCCCACGAGCGCCGCCTCATCATCGCTAACCAGCATCACCTTACACGGCGAAAAGTCCACCGCCTCGGCCCAGTTCGCCGCCTCTTCCACACGCATCCCACTCAGCCTGGCCTCATGCTGCACATGCGCGTTCCCAGCGTTGCTCGTCACGATCCGATCCTCGCGATAAGTGAAGATGGTGAAGCCACGCTTCCGCGCTCCACGCTCCAAGTAGGCCATGAATTGCGGATCGATCCGCCGTTCGAACACGCGCTCGCCGGTCGGCACATGAATGATCTGCGCGCCATTGTACGACAGCACAAAACCGCCGTTTTTATCCAGTTCTAACGCCCTCGCCAACGGCATCACGCCGTGCGTTGGCCGCCCCGAGGCCAGCACCACGCGCACGCCCATCTGTTGCACCTTGAGCAGCGTGGCGCGGGTGCGTGCGCTGATCGTTTGTTCATCCGTAAGCAGTGTGCCGTCCACATCGAGCACAATCATCTTATACTTCATTGTCGTCTGAGTTTTATATGTGTATGCCGTATTCCCTTTTCACCTCGTCCATCACGAAAATGCTGTGGATCGAACCGATATAATCGATCGTCCCAAGCACGTTCAGGAGGAACGTCTGATAGTACTTCATGTCCGGAGCATGGATCTTGAGCAGATAGTCATAGTCGCCGGCGATGTTGTAGCACTCGGTCACCTCGGGGATGGCCCGGATCCTGCGCGTAAAATCGGACGCAATCTCCCGATTGATGCGGCTCATCTTCACGGTGCAAAAGACACGGAAGCCCTGATTGAGCTTCTCAGCGTCAAGCACGGCCACATACTTTTTGATGTATCCCTTCTTCTCGAGGCGTTTGAGTCGCTCAAAAACGGGCGTGGAGGAGAGGTTGACGCATTGGGCCAGCTCTTTGGTGGTCCGTTGCGAATTTTCCTGCAGAGCACGCAGGATCTGCAGGTCTGTACTGTCTAACGTATCCATAAAATGAAAATATTCTACCGGTGAAGCCTTTCGACCGCCATCGCAGCCCATTTTTTCCATAAGGGCATGCGAAAATAGTAGGATTTTCTTTGTTGCTCTCCTATTTCATGCAATACGTAGGCGAAAAATGCTTTTGCTGGAATGGATATGGCGCCAAGGATATGCCCCCAAGGCTTGCAAGCGCCCTGTATGCTCCCGCCGACTTCCTCGTGGCCCTCTCTCCTTCCTTCTAAGCGTATAAGGGGTATTTTTCCACCCATTCGGGAGTTTCCGAGAAGATACCCAAGTATGTATCAATTGTTCGGGAATTCCCGAGAGTATGGTCAAGTATGTATCACTCGATCGGAAATCCCCGAGAGTATATTCAAGTATGTATCAATAGTTCGGAATCTCCCGAGAAGTCTATTCTATTTATAAATAGTCTTCGGAAAGTTCCGAAACGCTTATTCTGACTTTATAATCCCTTCGGGAATATCCAAATGATTTAATTTGATATGTATATCTATTTCGGGTACATCCGAAACGATTTATATGATAGGTATCTACTTTTCGGAAATATCCGAGAGCTTTATTCAAGTTGTATAGTACTTTCGGAAGTTCCCGAGCTAATGTATCAAACTGTATATATCTATCGGGGACTTCCGATCAGATTATACATCTTATATAGTATATTCGGGAATCCCCGAATAAATGAAACGTAAAGAAAATCACTCCCGGGAAGTTCCGAAGCTAATAAACACAAACAAATAGTCCCTGATCGACGCTTTTCTGGGTCCAAACTCATGTCCGTAAGGTCTTCGCAAGGCTTAGCAAGGGCCGAACGGAGGTCCGCAGACGGATATCCTGCCCGAAAAGGCATGAAAAGGGGACGTTTCATCATTTAACGAGCTTGAAAAAGGCCCATACGAGCCTCGTTGAAGGATCCAATGGGCAGAAATAGGGCCCGAATCACTCCGAAACTCGAAAGGGGAAATGAGGAAGATCCGCCTAAGCGACTCCTTCAAACAATCACTCAATAAATTCCAAGCGGCTTCTGAAGTTTTCACCCGCGGCCTCTACCTTTGGCAACTCAAAAAAGGGCCTCCCAGTCCCTCCGATTTGCGAGGGGGGCGGAAGGCCATTGCTTTGTGATCTTCTATGGATAGTTTATTAGAAACATATACGAATGGGCACGCCTTTCTGAAGATGCTACACGCCTCGGATGAGCAGGTGGCGCTCTTTGACGAACTGGCCGCGGCTGTGCCTCCACACCCGGATGCGGACTTTATGCCGATGCTGAATGCCAGCTCTGTCTCGTGGATCTTCCCCTTCATGAAGGCGCTGGACAATGCCTGCGAGACCTATCAGGGTGGCTGGGATCGGGCTATTTTGGGGCTTGGGCTGTATATACGCATCGAGGAGTTCCTGTTGGAGGATTTGCGCTTCCTGACCTATTTCCCCGAAAGCCGACACGCCCTTATCCGGTCGCGCGCGGAGCAGAAGCTACGCCGGGCACAGGTGCGACGCGAGGCACTGCGAATGCTCCGATCCGGCCTGGCGGAGGCCTTCACGACCGACTTGGCTGAGAAGGTCGAAACGCCCGGCATCCTGCTTTATCAGCCGGAGGAGAAGGCGGATCTGACTACGGCCCTCTTGCTGCATGACCCGGAGGCGTTGACCGTGGGCATCACAAATTACCTGCGCCTCATCCGCTATTTCGTGGAGCAGGAGACCGGGCTTTGCCCACCCGAATACTGGATCGAGACGTGCGAGGCCCTGATCGCTCGGGAGTGTGAGGCGATGGATGAGACGCTGCTCACGGGGCTAATCACGCCTGAAGTCCGGCAACGCGCCGAGGGGCTGGTGCGTACGGCGGGCGCACTCTTCCTGCTCTGCAAGGCGGCCGATCGGGAGATCGACATGGTGCGCCGACTGATGTTCTACCGCTACCTCTGTGTGCTGGACGAGCGCCATCTGCCGCCGCTGAAAAACCTTATGCTAAGCACCTTCCTCAAGCATAACTGCCGCCCGCCGGAGTACACGTGGGAGGAGCTGATTGGCTTCTCGCTGCCGTCGTTCGTGGGGAAGATTGCCTACTTCACGGAGAACATCCCCGAAGACCGTCGGCCGTACACGCTGGAGGGCAAAGGCCTCTTCACGCTGGCCGAACGACGCATCACGCTGGCCCCATTCGACAATCCGCTGGCGGGCCGTCGCATGCACAAGCTGCTCACGCTCTGGGACGGCAGTCTGCGCATCAACTCCTTTCAAAAGCCGACCGCGGACCTATCGGCCGTGGCGGCAGACAATGAGCTACCGGCCAAGATATGGGCGGACGCTGCGGCGGACTTTAAGCGAAAGAAGACCGTCTTCGAACGCCACGAGACGAAGGAGCTGCCCCCCGTCAATGCGTTGCTAAAGATCCGCATCACGGCCCTCCACCCGGCCTATCCCTCGCTGGCCTTCGCCACCGTCGAGGACGACATGTACGAGGGCAACGGGGCCATACACCTCAGCCAAGTCACACGCATCAAGCAACTCACCTCGCTAAGCGGCATCTTCGCTGTCGGCGATCTGGTCACGGCGCGCGTGATCGAGGTGAGCGAAAACAAACGCCTGAGATTCTCCATCCTCGACGAGATCAGTAAATCCATCGCCACGCGTTTCCATCCGGGCGAGTACACCTACGCCCGACTCATCTCCAAAAACGAGAACTCCTATCGCTGGATATCGGAAAAGGGCTATCCGCTCTATACCGTGCCCTCGCCCCTCGACGAAGTGGAGCCGGAGCTGGATGACCTCTATATGCTCCGCCTGACCCACGTCAATCGCACGGGTTACGTCCGTGCCGAGATCGAAGAAATGGCTCCGGAAGACATGGAGATCGACCCCCAGAAGGCCATCGCCGATCTGGTGGGCTATTACGTGGACGAGCGCCTGGCCGACTACACCGAGGAGGGGGTGGCGGACGAGCTGCACGAGTCGCACGCCGAAGCGCCGGGCAGACTCAGCCCGGACTACGTACGCCAGCTGATCTATTTGATCGATCTCTACACCGAATCGACCGACGACCACGTCCTGCGCTTCAATCTCTGCCAAACGGCCCGCCTGCTGGCCGACATGATTGAGGAGGCGAACATCGTGGCCTACTACGACCGACGCATTCTCTACCTCACCGAGCTGCATCACTTCATCAACCGGCAGGCGGTGACAGTCTCCGTGATCGACGCCGAGGCTATCCAGCGCTTTCCGCGATTGGCCCACGCCCGGACGGTCCTCTCCTTGTTGGCGCTGGATAAGGACGACCCCACGGCTATCGATACCCTGCGCCAAGGCATGCAGTCGGAGCGGAAGCTCACGGCCGACTTGGCGCGGCTGCTACTCATCCGGCTGCTGGCTGGCCAGACTTACCCCGATCTCTATGCCGAGGCCGACGCCGAAGTGCGCTCCCTCCTGGCCGTCGAAGAGGAGGAGGACCCGGATGGCGAAGCCGAAGAGATTGACTTTGGCCGCGAGACGAACACCCGAGAATTTAAGTCCACCATCGTGTTCCCCCCCAACAGCAATGGCATGGCCGACATTGATCGGCAGATGGAGCGCATCCTCTGGGCCATCTGCGGCTTTCTCAACGCAGAGGGCGGCGTGCTCTTCATCGGCGTGAACGATATTGGCTATCCCAAAGGCATCGAGCCCGATCTCAGCTATCTGCATGCCAATGTGGACAAGTATCAGCTCATCATCCGTAACTATATCGTCAAAGAGCTGGGCAAGGACATCAACGGACTCATCCGGTTTGACTTTCACGTCTTCAGCGGCAAGACCGTCTGCGCCATTTCTGTCCCGGCCTACCACGAGGTGGTTTTCTTCCGCGACGTGGTTTGGCAGCGCCAGGGCAACTCCACTCGTCCGCTCGACCTGCCCGACATTCGTCTGCTCAAGGAGCGTCGGAAAAACCTCCGGCCTGCCCTGCGCATCACCACACCGGCCTTTGGCGAGGCCAAGGAGGAGGCAGAGCGCGAGGTGGAGAAAGTCTTCCCCGTCAGCATCCCGACCTATACGCCCACTGCGGTCGCCAAGCCGCGGCCGACGGCTAAGCCGGAGCGACCCGCATCCCCCGCCGACGACGAGCCGGACCGCATCGCCACCTCCGCCCTCGCGCCTCGACGCGAGCAGGAGCCCACGGCCTATTTCTCCATCCTCCGCAGCGGCCATTTCGTGATCACCCACGAGGAGCCTCACCGCAGTGACGCGCGTCTGACCCTACCCATCTACGACGACGATAGCGACGGCTATCTCATCTATGTCTACGAGAACGGCTATGCCAACCGCGTCGCCGTTTCGACACTCCTCTCCAAGAAGCCCGACTACGAATACGCGAACGCCATGTTCGGCCAGTCGTCCCTCCTTTTCGCCGCCCTGGCGCGCCCGGACGACACGCTCTACCTCAAAGTCTCCTCCAAGAGCGGCGAGTACCTCCGCACCCTCTCCCTGAAAACGATCAAGCTCAACACAGACCTCTCCCTCCGCGGTACCGCCCTTTACACCGTGCCCTTTGGCCGCATCGTGCAGATCGACCTCCTCAACAAGGAGCAGGCGCGCGAGGTGGAGAACATTCGCAGCGAAACGCCGACCACACTCGGCATCCCCGCGCAATCCTTCTCCGTGATCCGTACCGCGATGTACCTGAGCGAACTCTTGAACGGCGAACGATGAAAAGCATGCTCCCCGCCACCATCCTTGTCGTCGACGACAATCGCGGCATACTCTCGGCCGCCGAGCTTCTCCTCCGCGCCCATTTTCGCCGAGTCGTGACCACCCACAATCCCGAACGCATCCGCGCGCTCATTCGTGACGAGTCGCCGGATGTCGTCCTCCTCGATATGAACTTTCACGCCGGCATCAACAGTGGAAACGAGGGTCTGTTTTGGTTGGCTGAGATCCGGAAGCTACGCCCCGCACCCACGGTGGTGCTGTTCACCGCCTACGCGGATATCGACCTCGCCGTGCGTGGCATAAAGGAGGGCGCGGCGGATTTCATCGTCAAGCCGTGGGACAATGAGCGCCTCGTCCACACCCTCACCGAGGCCTATCGCGCCCATGTCGCCGCCTCCAAGCAGGGCGCCCCACCCGCGCCCGCCATGCAGGACGCCATCTGCTGGGGCACATCGCCCGCCATGCAGCAGCTCCGCGCCCTCGTCGAGCGTGTCGCCCCCACGGATGCCAATGTGCTCATCACGGGCGAGAACGGCACCGGCAAGGGCATGCTGGCCCGCGAGCTGCACCGCCTCTCCGCACGCAGCAGGCGGCCGCTCGTGACGGTCGACATGGGCGCCGTCGTCGAGACGCTCTTTGAGAGCGAGCTCTTCGGTCACGTCCGCGGCGCGTTCACCGATGCGCGCACCGATCGCCCAGGCAAATTTGAAGCCGCCGACGGGGGCACGCTCTTCCTCGACGAGATCGGCAACCTGCCGCCCTATCTCCAGGCCAAGCTCTTAGCCGCCCTGCAAAGTCGCACCGTGACCCGCCTCGGCAGCAATCGCGCCCTCCCCGTGGATATCCGACTCCTGACCGCCACCAATCGCCCCCTCGACGAGATGGTGGCTCGCGGCGACTTCCGCCAAGACCTCCTCTACCGGATCAACACCATCCGCCTCTCCCTCCCCCCTTTACGCGAACGGCCGGACGATATCCTCCCCCTCGCCCAACGTTTCCTCCGTCGGTGGGCCGATGCCGCCGGTCGACCCATCCCCACCCTCACCGAGGCGGCCCTGCGTAAGCTCCGCGCCTACTCCTGGCCCGGCAATGTTCGCGAGCTGGAGCACGCGCTCGAGAAAGCCACCATCCTGAGTGACAGTCCCGAGATCTCCCCGGATGCTTTCGACTTCACGTCCGCCATAGTCCGCCCCACCCCCACTCCACCGACCACCCTCGAAGAGATGGAGGCCGACCTGATCCGTCGCACCATCGACAGTCACGCCGGCAATCTCTCCCACGCCGCCACCGCCTTGGGCATCTCTCGGCAGACCCTCTACAACAAGATCAAACGCTACGGCATTTGACCCATCGCCGTCCCCACACGCTATTCAATCCGGACGATTTTCTGTGTACCGGTGTAGGGGCGTATGGCATACGCCCCACAAATGCCCATGACAATGGGCAAATAATTCGTCCGCTGGATACGTATCTATTAAATACGTATTGATTGAATCCTATACCCGATAAAAATTTGATTCACCGTCTCTCATTGAATCCTATTCCCGTCAAGGATTGGATTCACCTTCTCTCATCGAATCCTATACCCGGAAAGAATTGGCTTCCCCATTAAAACGACCTACCCATAACGACCCATTTTTCGGTGTACCGGTGTAGGGGCGTATTGCATACGCCCCACAAACGGCCCAGTCAGAGGACGAATGAATCTATTTGCCATCCATTTTTTGAATACACGTAATCCATTGAACCAAAAACCCGGTACATTCTGGGGCGTATGCAATACGCCCTTACCCTAACGGATCAAAAATTCGATTTCCTTTTATCTATTGAATCACCCGCCCGGTACGTTCTGGGGCGTATGCCATATGACCCTACCCTAACGGATCAAAAAATCGATTCTCTTTTATCCATTGAATCGTCCGCCCGATACGTACTAGGGCATATGCAATACGCCCCTACCCTGACGGATCAAAAAATCAATTCTCTTTTATCTATTGAATCACCCGCCCGATACGTGCTAGGGCGTATGCAATACATCCCTACCCATACGGATCAAAAATTGGATTCTCCTTTATCCATCGAATCGAAAACCCGGTACGTTTGGGGTTGCATACCTTTACGGTCTATCCATTCCCGGCGAGAAATCATTAAAATTTGTATGAACGCGTCCAAAACCCGCCGAGGATTCGATGAATATGGCCATATTCATGCAAAACCCGTCGAGGATCGGACGAATATGGCCATATTCACACAAAACTCGTCGAGGATTGGACAGATATGGCCATTTTCACGTAAAACCCGCCGAGGATCGGATAAATATGGCCATATTCACGCAAAACTCGCCGAGGATTGGACAGATATGGCCATATTCACGCAAAACCCGCCGGGGATGGGATGAATATGGCCATATTCACGCAAAACTCGCCGAGGATCGGACGAATATGGTCATATCTATGCGAAACCCGCCGAGGATGGGATGAATATGGCCACAGCTATCGGATCCTCGCCGGGGTTAGGATAAAGTACGTATCGAGCTTTGTCATCTTTGGCGAGGATGAGAATGTCTGCGTGATGGTCTTTCTTAAACTGGGTAAGAAAAGGAAAGTGGGCGGGGAGATCTACCCTATTCGTGGCAAGAAAAAGAAGGTATGAGCGTGGATTTTTCTCCTCCTCGGCAAAAAAAGCGAGCCACGTGTATGGTGGTTAGAAAAAACGACGTATGTTTGCAGGCGTATATAAAACACATCTATGAAAAAGACGGTTATTATCAGAAAGCCCGGAATGAAGAAGTTAGACAACTCCTTGCATTCGAAGTTCCACAGCTCCGCGTACGACCTCGTTACCGCGGCAGACATTACAAAGCTCGGCATCCCCTCTGAACTGATGACGGAATGGGATGGCAACAACGCGCTCGAGACGGACATTACCAAGGTGTCGCAAGCCAGCGACGAGACGCGCCTGATGAAGGAAAAGAATAAGGAACGCGACCGGCTGGTGACTTACATCATGGGCACAATTCGCAATGCACAGTTCCTCCCGGATCAAGACATGATCGAGGCGTCCATGCGTCTGACGGCAGTGGTCAAGCCCTACGTGGGTGTACAAAACGAGTCGTTCGACCGCGAGACAGCCGACATCAAGGGACTATTGGCCGACCTGAGGAAGATGGAAAACTCGGCCGACGTCACGAAGCTGGGGCTATCGCCTATCCTCACCAAGTTAGAATCGGCTAATAAGGCCTTCGATGCCTTGTTTACCAAGCGAATGACGGCTAATACCGGCACTAAGCTACCGCCCGCCAGCAAGGTGCGACTGGAATCGGACGCTATCTACGATCGCGTGATCTTGATGCTCCAGTGGAACTACCTCTTTGGCGCAACCCCGATCGATCCGAAGGTCATCGAGACACTGGCAGAGAATCTTTGCCGGCTGGCCGACCGCATTGACAAGGGCTATAACCAAAGCGTCGCGCAAAGGAGGGCCGCGGCCGAGAAGAAGAAAAAGCCGACCGATCCTAAGGATCCCCATGTGCCCAAGGATCCCAAACCGGGTGAGCCGAAGGATCCCGAGACGCCCAAGGATCCCAAACCGAAGAAGCCGAAGGATGACGGGAAGCCCGACATTCATCTTCCCGAAGAGGATCCGTCGAAGCAGCCCGGAGGCAACGGTGGCTCGGGCAAGCAACCCGAAGGCGGTGGTGGCAAGCAGCCTGAAGGTGGCGGCGGCGCGGGTAGCGGTGACACGGGTGGTTCGGGTAATCCCGACATTCACCTGCCGACAGAGTAAGACAAGCGAACTAAAAGCAAGGTCCCCAGAGGCCGTTTGTGGGCGTATGGCATACGTCCCACGAACGGTTCCGTCAGGGGTCGAACGAATTCTGTCCCAACCCATTTTTAGGATATTGGTGTGGAGGCGTATTGCATACGCCCCACGAATTCCTATGACAATGGGCAAATGATTCGTCCGCCCGGTACATTTTGGGGCGTATTCAATACGCCCCTACCATGATGGATCAAAAATTGGATTCTTCTCTATTCATTGAATCAAAAACCCGGTACGTGCGGGGGCGTATTCAATACGCCCCTACCCTTACGGATCAAAAATTGGATTCTTCTCTATTCATTGAATCAAAAACCCGGTACGTGCGGAGGCGTATTCAATACGCCCCAACCCTTACGGTTCAAAAAATCGATTCCTCTTTATCCATTGATTCGCCCGCCCGGTACGCGCGGGTACATATATAATAGGTACATACCCTTACGGATCAAAAATTGGATTCCTCTTTATCCATTGATTCGCCCGCCAGATACGTGCAGGGGCGTATGCTGTTGCGCCCTACCCATACGGGCAAAAAATTGGATGGCCTCTTGGCTGATGATTCACAAACCCGGTACGTGCGAGGGCGTATGCAATACGCCCCTACACATACAGATCAAAAATTGGGTGGTTCCTCGGCTGATAATTCGCAAACCCGGTACGTGCAGGGGCGTATGCTATTGCGCCCTACCCATACGGATCAAAAATTGGATGCCTCTTTATCCATTGATTTGCCCGCCCGGTACGCGTGGGGGCGTATGCTGTTGCGCCCTACCCTGACGGACAAAAAAATCGATTCCTTTTTGTCCATTGAATCGCCTGCCGGGTACGTGCGAGGGCGTATGCAATACGCCCCTACACATACGGATCAAAAATTGGATTCCTTTTTATCCATTGAATTACCCACCCGGTACGTGCGGGGGCGTATTTAATAGGTACATACCGAAACGCGATACGTATCTATGGGATACGTATTTATCGATTCCTATTCTTGGCGAGGATAGGGTAGCCCGAAAACCATCGAATCGCCCGCCCGGTACGCGCTGGGGCGTATTCAATACGCCCCTACCCTTACGGATCAAAAATTCAATTCCCTTCTATTCATCGAATCATCCGCCCGATACGCGCGAGGGCGTATGCAATACGCCCCTACACATACGGGCAAAAAATTGGACGGCCTCTTGGCTAATGATTCACAAACCCGGTACGTGCGGGGGCGTATTTAATAGGTACATACCGGAAATGACCTGGATCGGGTAGGCGGGGTGCTTCGTTTTTCTTTTTTCGTTTTTCGATTCCACGCTCCGCTTGGAGTGCATTGCAAAATCACTACATGTAGTGATTGCCGCGGAGGGGAGGTTTGCCGTCCTTTGCGGCTACGAAAAGGAACGAATGGCGGGCTATGCGTCTCACGCCGTGCTTACGCTGCATTTACTCATGACGAAGAAAATTCACCGATTGGCGCTCATGCTATGCGCCCTCTGCCTAACCGAAATGGGCTGGGCAAGCGATGGCCGCCCCCAAACGGATGGTGACACGATCAAGACGTACGATATCGACGAGATCGTGATCACTTCCTCGCGCAAAGAAACGAATCGCACCGAGCAATTGCCCGGCGCGCTGACCGTCCTTTCGCCGCGGCAGGCCGACCTCCGACAGATCGGCTCCGTGAAGCGCCTGAGCGCCTTCATCCCGAATCTCTACATCCCCGATTATGGGTCGCGCGGCACCTCGGCCATCTATATCCGTGGCGTGGGAGCCAGAAGCAGCGGCCAGACGGTAGGCCTTTACGTCGATGATGTGCCGTACCCCGACAAGGGCTCTTTCGATTTTGAACTGCCTGACATTCGCCGCATCGAGGTCTTACGCGGACCGCAAGGGACGCTCTATGGCCGTAATGCGATGGGTGGTATCATTCACGTGCATACCTTCTCCCCCCTCGAGCACCAAGGCACACGCGTCGGGGTGACGTATGGCAACTACGGCAACCTCGGCCTCCGCGCCTCGCACGCCATGCGTCTCGGCGACCGCACCGGCCTACAGGTTGGGGGATACTATCGGCGGCACACGGGCTTCTTCGAAAACGTCTTTGATGGCACAAGGGCCGACGGCGAGCAGACCATCGGCGGCAATGTGAAGGTGGTGCGCCGCTTCTCGAATGCCTTCACCGCCACGTTGGCCATAGTCGGGAGCTACACGAATCAAGGCGCCTTCCCGTACGGCCTGCGCAACGACAGCACGGGTCACATCGATCCCGTGAATCTGAATGACCCCTCGTCGTACCGCCGCACCACGACCAATAGCAGCCTAACGCTCAAGTACGTGACTCCGCAATTTGTCGCCACATACACCACCGGATGGCAGTTCCTACACGACCGCATGGAGATGGATCAGGACTTTATGCCCCTCTCTCTCTTTACGCTCGATCAGCGCCGTCGCCACCACGCCTTCAATCAAGAACTTTCCGTCACGGGCACAGTCGGGCGCTACCGCTGGACCGTCGGCGCCTGTGGTTTCTATGACCATCTGCGGACGAATGCCAACGTGACCTTCAAAGAGGAAGGCATCCGCGCTGCCATGCAAAAAGCCTTCGACGGAATGCGGGCCAAGAACCCGCGCATGCCTCGCCTGCGTGTGACGGACAATCGTCTGGAGCTGCCCTCTGCCTTCGACGAATCGTCGCTCGGAATGGCCATCTACCACCAGTCTACACTCGACAATTTTCTCCTGCCCGGCCTCTCGCTCACCGCCGGACTGCGTATGGATATCGAGCGCCGGCGGCTGTACTACGAAGCCAGTGGCAAGATGAACCTGGCTATCCTCATGCCTCCCGTATACCCGAAGGAGACGGATATCAGCGCGCTCTACCCCGCCTCATCCTTCGATGAACATCTCTCGTCAGACGAGTGGCAAGTGCTTCCCCGACTGGCTTTGCGATACGCCTGGACGCCGCGCACGAGCCTATATGCGGCTGTGGCTAAGGGCTACAAGACGGGTGGCTATAACGTGCAGATGTCGGCAGACCTGATGCAGTCACGTATGCAAAACGACATCATGGACGCATTCCGCCACATCGTGCCTACGCTCCCCCACTTCGATAAGATACAGCCCAAGGAGGCCCTCGCCTATCGCCCGGAAAACGCCTGGTGCTATGAGGCGGGGATCAAGTCCGAGCCGATAAAAAACCGATTGCACACCGAGCTTACTGTCTTCTACATGGACATTCGCGACTTGCAGCTGACGCATTTTACCGCCAGCGGCACAGGACGCATGCTCAGCAACGCCGGCCGTGCCGTCAGCTGCGGCATCGAGGTGTCCCTCAGCGCACGCATTGCCTCCGGGCTCACGGCCGATGTGAACTGGGGCTACACGCATGCCACCTTTCGCAACTATAACGATGGCCGCACGGACTACCGCGGAAAATTTATCCCTTATGCCCCGCGCCATACCGTCAGCCTCAGTATCCATTACGAGCGACGGCTGCACAGCCGCCTGATCGACCGTATTTTTGCCGCGGCGCAGTATAACGGCGTCGGCCCGATTCACTGGACCGAGGCGAATGACATTCGCCAGCCCTTCTACCACACCCTCGACGCCCGCGCCGGCATAGGTCGCGGCCCCCTCACATGCTCCCTCGGCGGCCAAAACTTGACCGGGACGGACTATGCTGCTTTTTATTTCCGTTCTTTCGGTCGCAGCTTCATCCAGAAGGGTCGACCCGCCCAGGTGGCCATTCGCATCGAATACGCTTTCTAAAAACCCATACAAGCAACAATAATCACAATGGAATTCCTTACTACTTACAACCTTTGGGGCCTAGTCATAGGCGTGGCCACTTTCCTCATTATCGGGCTTTTCCATCCCCTCGTCGTCAAGGCTGAATATTATTTCGGCGCAGGCATTTGGTGGGCCTTCCTCTTAGCCGGACTCGTCTTCATGGGCCTGTCCGTGATGGTGCACCACCTCATTCTGTCCACGATTTTCGGAGTCATCGCCTTCTCCTCTTTCTGGTCGATCCTGGAAGTGAGAGACCAAGAGAAGCGCGTAGAAAAAGGCTGGTTTCCGGCCAATCCCAAGCGCGCAGCCAAGAAAAAACAGAAGTGATCGCCCATTCGCCATCGGTCGAGCTGTCATTTCCTCGGTAAGAATCTGATGCACCGTCACCCCGACCTCCCCATCCTTCGTCCGTCAGGGTAGGGGCGTATCGCATACATTCCCGCACGTACCGGATTTTTGATTCAATAGATAGAATGGATTCGAATTTTTGATCCGTCAGGGTAGGGGCATATCGAATACGCCCTCCAAACGACCACGTAGTGGGCGAACAACCCCACCGGCCAGGTACACGCTGAGGCGTATGCTTTTGCGCCCTACCCTAACGGTCGAAAATTTATCGAGGAGAGGCAGACCGATTCAAGGATGAATCCCATCCTTGCCAAGCATAGGATTCAATAAATACGTATTTAAGAGGTACTTATCGGGGATCAGATAGTCCGGCAGGAGGCAACTGTCATCCTTGGCAATAAGACCTATGTCACCCATGTGACAATTCGTAGACTGGTCAAGGATTACATTTGCAGCGTCATCATTAATCGTTTCACAGTAATAATTTTCCTTCTTATGAGCACATTTGAGAAAGCAACCGTTATTGCCCTCGAGCCGTCGATTGACTATGCTCCTGGATCAGTCATTAGCAAGCAAGTCACCATCAACCGCGCTGGAAACGTCACCCTTTTCTCCTTTGACAAAGGCCAAGGCCTGACCGAACACACCGCGAATTTCGATGCCCTTGTGCAGGTCCTCGATGGCGAGGCCGAGATCCGTATTGACGGAACGCCGCACCGCCTGAAAGCTGGCGACTGCATCATCATGCCCGCCAATCACCCCCACGCCTTGCAAGCTGTTGAGCGCTTCAAGATGCTGCTTACGATGATCAAAGGCGGCGAATGATTCGCCTGCCACTCTGTTCTGTATAAACCGAGCCGCCCCTCGAAGTCCCTGAGAAGGACTTACCGAGGGGCGGCTCATTTTGTTTGGTCGGGCACGCGTCGTTACCCAAACGCGAGGCGTCGGATCTCGTCCGGCGAGTCGACTATGTGTCGCGCACCACATTCCTCAAGCTCCGTACGCGGACGAAAGCCCCACGTGACGCCGATCGAAACGAGTCCGCCGTTGGCTGCCGTTTGCATGTCGACGCCGGAATCGCCCACGTAGAGCGTCTCCTCCGCCGTGCAACCGGTGATCTGCAACACGTCTCTGACTACGGTCGGATCGGGCTTTGTGGGTATGCCCTCGCGCTGCCCAAAGACAGCCGCGAAACGAATGTCTGGGAAGTACTGTCGGACTAACTTCTCCGTGGCGCGTTGATACTTGTTCGAGGCCACGGCCAGCGCCATCCCGTCGGCTTGCAGTTGGCTGAGTAGCTCGGGAATGCCGGGATAGGGAGCGGTGTAATCCGCGTTGTGGGCGTCATAGTACGTCAAGAAAGCGCTGCGAATGCGGGCGATATTCTCCTGCGTACGCTCGCCCTCGGGCAGAGCACGTTCGAAGAGCTTATTGATACCATTGCCAACGAAATACTTGTACGCCTCGATGGCATGCGTCGGAAAGCCAGATTTTTCCAGCGCGTAGTTCGTGCTATGGGCGAGATCGGCAATGGTGTTGAGCAACGTCCCGTCCAGATCGAAAATAAGGGAGTGAATAGGATTCATAATACGTAATGAATATCGATATAGGGGCAGGCGTTCGATGTCTGCCCGTCATTGTATGCCAAAATGAAGGGGCAAAGTTATGCACGGGGAGGTGCCAGCATTCATCTTGATCAGTGTGGCCTTCGCCTTTACTCGCCTCTCCCTTTTCTTCCCTTGATAGAAGAAAAGGAAGCAAAAGAAGATCAAGGCACCGAGGGTGCCGCCATGCTTGCCGGATAGACGGATCGTTTCCATGCCTCTTCTTTGGATCCCCTCTGTATGAGGAACCCTTCACGCAGCATCGGGCTCGATGTGCTCCACCTCGGTCAGGCAACGCACGGCGGCGGCAACGCTCGCCACGTTACGGATTAGGATGCTCCGCTTGGCGTTTTGCTCGCGTAGGACGCAGCTTTTCGGATGTCGACCGATGTAACCGAGCAGACGGCCAAAGGCTATGCTTTGATAGTAGGGGCTGTCGCTGTCGGAGGGTAGGTAAAGGGCCATCGCGCCACGTTTGAGGACAACTTTCTCGATGCCTAACCGACGTGCCATGCGTCTGAGATTCACAACACGAATCAGTTCCTCGCCCTCGGTCGGGATACGTCCGAAACGGTCTTGGAGCGACGCAACAAAGCGCGATAAAGCCTCGTCGGTCTCGATCGTATCCAGTTCGCGATAGATGCCGACGCGCTCCGAGTCGTTGGGAATGTACGTCGGGGGGAACATTAGCTCCAGATCGCTCTCGACAAACGTTTCGCGGACGTAGTTGTCACCCGTGTTGGGTGTGCCCTCGTCGTCCCCGGCGTAGAGATCGGCGAACTCGTCTGTTTTTAGCTCATCCACGGCTTCTTCGAGGATCTTTTGGTACGTCTCATAGCCGAGATCGGCGATGAAACCGCTCTGCTCGGCTCCGAGCATGTTGCCCGCGCCACGGATGTCGAGGTCCTGCATGGCGATATGCATGCCACTGCCCAGTTCGGCAAAGCTCTCGATGGCCTGAAGCCGACGACGGGCTTCCGCCGTTAGCGTGGAGAGCGGTGGCGCCAACAAGTAGCAGAATGCCTTGCGATTGCTCCGGCCGACCCGTCCGCGCAGCTGGTGCAGCTCCGAAAGGCCGAACTGATGGGCGTTGTTGACGATGATCGTATTTGCGTTCGATACGTCGATGCCATTCTCGACGATGGTGGTAGCCACAAGCACGTCGTATTCGTAATTCACGAAATCTAAGATGATCCGTTCCAGTTTGTCCGGCTCCATCTGGCCGTGTCCGACGGCCACGCGCACTCCGGGCACCTCACGTCGAATCAGGTTCTCGATCTCGTAAATGTTCTGAATGCGATTGTTGATAAAAAAGACTTGCCCGTTGCGACTCATCTCAAATTCGATGGCCTCGCGGATAATGTCGGCGTTGAAGCGCTCCAATTCCGTCTGCACCGGGTATCGGTTGGGCGGCGGCGTAGTGATGTTGCTCAGGTCGCGGGCTCCCATGAGTGAAAACTGAAGCGTGCGCGGGATGGGTGTGGCGGTCAGGGTGAGCGTGTCTACGTTCGTCCGGAGCTGGCGGAGCTTCTCTTTGACCGAGACACCGAATTTCTGCTCTTCGTCGATGATCAGCAAGCCTAAGTCATTGAATTTGACGTCGCGGCCGACGATGCGATGCGTTCCGATGAGGATATTCAGCTCGCCCGAGGCTAAGCGTTTGAGGATGTCTTTCACTTCCGCGGTCGATCGGGCGCGACTGATGTAATCGATGGTGCAAGGAAAGCCCTTGAGACGCTCCCGAAACGTCTGGTAATGCTGAAACGCGAGCACGGTGGTGGGCACAAGCACTGCGACCTGCTTATTATCGGCCACTGCCTTGAAAGCCGCCCGCATAGCCACCTCCGTCTTGCCAAATCCAACATCGCCACAGACCAGGCGATCCATCGGCCGCTCACGTTCCATATCCGCCTTCACTTCCGCAGTGGCGCGCATTTGGTCGGGGGTATCCTCATAGATAAAGCTGGCCTCTAACTCGTCCTGCATGAAGCTATCCGGACTGAAGGCATAGCCTTTCTCGCCGCGGCGGGTGGCATAAAGGCGGATCAGATCGCGCGCTATGTCCTTGACTTTCTTCTTCGTGCGGTCCTTCATCCGTTCCCAAGTGCCGCTGCCGAGCTTGTTCAGTGCGGGCGGTTCGCCGCCGTCCTTGCCCTTGTACTTCGAGAGTTTATGCAGCGCGTGAATGCTGACGAAGAGGATGTCGTTGTTGCGATAAATCAGTTTCACGGCCTCTTGCACCTTGCCGTTCACTTCGGTACGCACCAAGCCGCCAAATTGTCCCACGCCGTGGTCGATGTGTACGATAAAATCGCCGGGGGTGAACTGGTTTAGCTCCTTGAGCGTCAGGGCCATCTTTCCGCTGCGTGTGCGGTCGCTCTTGAGATTATATTTGTGGAAGCGACCGAATAGCTGGTGATCCGTGAAAAAACAACTGCGCAGCGTATGGTCTGTAAAGCCCTCGTGCAGAGTCCGACTGACGGCCGTAAAGGGTATCGCCTCGCCCCGGTCTTTGAAAATGTCCCGAATGCGAGCTGCCTGTTTCTCGCTGTCAGTCAATAAATAAAGGGTATAGCCATCCGTCAGATATTGGCGAAAGGTTTGACTGACGAGGTCGAAGTTCTTTTGGAAGAGCGGCTGCGGCGACGTGTCGAATCGGAAGACGGCCGACGTGTCGCCATCGCGCGCCATGAGGTGGATCGAGATAAAACGTGCTGCGGCTACCGAAAAGGCCTCCGCGCCGATCAGCTTACGGCGCATGGCCTCCCGATCCGCGAAACCCTCGTCGTCCTTATTCACCGGTTCCTCGTCCCAGAGGGAGGCGATCCGCTCGCGGCACCACGTCGCATCGTGCGTCACGACGAGGGCGTCCTTCGGCAGCAGGTCGAGCAGCGAACTATCGGCATCGTCGTAGCGACTGATCTCCGGGACAATCCGGATCGCGTCCAGTTTTTCCTGCGATAGCTGCGTCTCTACGTCAAACGTGCGGATGGACTCGATCTCGTTGCCAAAAAAGTCCACGCGATAGGGCCGTTCGTGGGAAAAAGAGAAGATGTCTAAGATACTCCCGCGGACGGCGTACTGCCCCGGCTCATAGACATAGTCAGTCTGCTCAAAGTGGTAATTATCAAGTACATCGGAAACAAAAATCGGGTCCACTTTTTCGCTTACGTGAAGCTCCAGCGTGTTCTCCTTGAGCACATTTTTCGATAGCACACGCTCAGCGATGGCGTCCGGATAGGAGACGATGATCACGTCCGGCTTGTCTGATTGCAGCGTGGCCAACGTCTCCGTTCGCAGCACCTCATTGGCCGCGTCCGTGTGGCCATATTTGATATGTCGGTGGTAGGCGGAGGGGAAAAAGCTGACGCTGGCCTCGCCCACCAGTTGCACTAAGTCATTATAGAAATATCCGGCCTCCTCGAGGTCGTTCATCAAGCAAAGCAGACACCCGCCACGCTTGCGAAAGAGTGCCGCTAAGCACACCGCAGCGCTTGACCCCTGCAACCCTGCCCAATGCATGCTGTGCACATCGCCTCGATCGATCAGCGACGTCAGGGCAACCATTTGCGGGTGCGCCGCGTAAATATTTTGTAAGTCTTTAATGTCCATGAGACCGTTAATCAGTAAGTCAGGAGGAGAAGGAAAGGGAGAATCGGAGAAAGGGGAGATCGCAACGATCCCCCCATACAAAGGGCCGCAAAAGTGTACCCAATTCGCGAAAAACCGAACATCATCCTCGATTTATTTTCAATCACGCCCCACATCCCCAAGCCCTCGTATGCCTTTCCGTACAATATCTATAGATAAAAGAAGCCCACACCCGCCAAGCCACCCCTTCCCCAACCGAAGGCGAACAACGAAAACGCCCCCCTTTCATCCGTCAGGGTAGGGGCGTATGGCATACGCCCCCATAGTTCCATCAGAAAACAGCGAGCGAACATATCAATCTGCCCGTTCCTCGTCACGTAAAAATATCTGCACCCAAACACCTCCAATTTTCATCTTCCCAACGATTCAGAGAAGCCCGCCCCCGCCAAGACACTCCTTCCCCGACCGACGGCGGACAAAAAACACGCCCCCTTTTCGTCCGTCAGGGTAGTGGCGTATTGCATACGCCCCCATAGTTCCATCAAAAAATAGCAGGCGGACATATTGATCCGCCCGTCCCCTGTCACGTAAAAATATCTGCACCCAAACACCTCCAATTTTCATCCTCCCAACAAATAAAAGAAGCCCATCCCCGCCAGAAGACCCCTTCCTCAACCGACAACGAACAAAAAACACGCCCCCTTTTCGTCCGTCAGGGTAGGGGCGTATCGCATACGCCCCCATAGTTTATTTGAGAAATAGCGAGCGGACATATTGATCCGCCCGTTCCCTGTCACGTAAAAATATCTGTACCCAAACATCTCCAATTTTCATCTTCCCAACAAATAAAAGAAGTCCATTCCCGCCAAGCCACCCCTTCCCCGACCAACAACGGACAAAGAAAATGCCCCCTGCGGGGGCTTGACTTTCTTTTGTCTCCTTTCCCCCAGTCAAGACAAGAAAAGGAGAAAGAGGCGCAAGAAAAACACCTCCAATCTTCATCTTCCCAACAAATAAAAGAAGCCCGCCCCCGCCAAGACACCCCTTCCCCGACCAACGGCGGACAAAAAACACGCCCCCTTTTTGTCCGTCAGGGTAGGGGCGTATGGCATACGCCCCCATAGTTCCATCAAAAAATAGCGGGGGACATATTGATCCGCCCGTCCCCTGTTACGTAAAAATATCTGCACCCAAAAACCTCCAATCTTCCTAATCCCAAAGAATTAGAGAATCCCATCCCCGCCAAGCCACCCCTTCCCCGACCGACAACGGACAAAAAACACGCCCCCTGCGGGGGCTTGACTTTCTTTTGTCTCCTTTTCTTGTGTCAAGACAAGAAAAGGAGGAAGAGGTGTAAGAAAAACACCTCCAATCTTCATCTTCCCAACAAATAAAAGAAGCCCGTCCCCGCCAAGCCATCCCTTCCCCGACCGACAGCGAACAAAAAACACGCCCCCTTTTCGTGCGTCAGGATAGGGGCGTATCGCATACGCCCCCATAGTTCCATCAAAAAGTAGCGGGGGAACATATTGATCCGCCCGTCCCTCGTTATATGAAAATATCTACACCTAAACATCTACAATTTTCATCTTCCCAACAAATAAAAGAAGTCCATTCCCGCCAAAACACACCTTCCCCGACCAACAACGAACAAAAAACACGCCCCCTGCGGGGGCGTGACTTTCTTTTGCCTCCTTTTCTTGTGTCAAGACAAGAAAAGGAGAAAGAGACATAAGGAAAACGCTCTCAACTTCACTATATCCAACGATTCAGAGAAGCCCGCCCCCGCCAAGCCACCCCTTCCCCGACCGACGGCGAACAAAAAACACGCCCCCTTTTCGTCCGTCAGAGTAGGGGCGTATTGCATACGCCCCCATAGTTCCATCAGAAAACAGCGAGCGAACATATCGATCAGCCTGTTCCTCGTTATATGAAAATATCTATACCTAAACATCTACAATTTTCATCTTCCCAACAAATAAAAGAAGACCACTCCCGCCAAGACATCCCTTCCCCGAGCGACGGCGAACAAAGAAAACGTCATAATTTCGATTCATTCGGCCTCCAATATGTTCATTCGTGGGGCGTATGCAATACGCCCCTACCCTGACGGACGAAAAATCGCCACGATTTTGATTCGTTCGGCCTCTGATATGTTTATTCGTAGGGCGTATGCAATACACCCCTACTCTGGCGGACGAAAAGACGTCACGATTTCGATTCATTCAGCCTCTAATATGTTCATTCGTAGGGCGTATGCCATACGCCCCTATCCTGACGGACGAAAAATCGTCACGATTTTGATTCATTCAGCCTCTGATATGTTCATTCGTAGGGCGTATGCCATACGCCCCTACCCTGACGGACGAAAAATCGCCACGATTTCGATTCACCGACAAAAAATGATCCCTAAACCCATCGGGGCAAGCTATCCCTGGGCAATTAGGAAGATAAATCCCGACGCATATACGTTTCTTCTCGTATAAAAGAAGAGATTATGCGCTGCACAAAGCAATCTCCCGCAATAAAATAAGTAGATATGCAACGCATATTGAATCATTCGAATATGAAAGAAGAGCATATGTATTGCAGATTAAATATTCACGGAACAAAAGAAGATGACATGCAACGCATATATGATCTTCACGAATCAGGGAGATTCTATCTGCATTGCAGATTATATACCATCATACCGATAGCTATCGATATGCAATGCGTCGGCTATGCTCCTACTGCAATAGAACCGTATATGCACGGCATGTAGTATCTTTTTTACCCGTAGGAAAAGAATATGCAGCGCAGATTATATCTTCCCGGAATAAAAGCAGACTATATGCAACGCATAAGATCTTCTTTTGAGCCATGAGTATAGATTTTGCAATGCGGATATGCTTCTATTGGGTCGAGAAGATTACATTTGCAATGCGGATGAGATTCTTTCCTATCGGGAGATATAGATCTGCAACGCAGATTGTGATCTTTCATAGTGGGAGATCATGATTTGCGTCGGGTTTTTACCTTTGTGGGGCTCGGGGATTGGAAATCTTGTCGGGTATGATCTACGCGGAGGCGTTTGGATTGAAAAACCGACCTAAAATGGGTATCCCGGATGGTCGGGGATTGGAATATTTGATAAGAATAGCCTGCGATGAGACACGGGGAAGGGTAATCTTGATAAGGATTGGCTTCTCTGAATCGTTGGGAAGATGAAAATTGGGAACGTTTTTCTTCTGTCTCTTTCTCCTTTTCTTGTCTTGACACAAGAAAAGGAGACAAAAGAAAGTCAAGCCCCCACAGGGGGCATTTTCTTTGTTCGTCGGTGGGCGGAGAAGGGTAGACTTGGCGGGGATGGGCTTCTCTAAATCGTTGGGAAGATGAAAGTTGGGAACGTTTTTCTTCTGTCTCTTTCTCCTTTTCTTGTCTTGACACAAGAAAAGGAGACAAAAGAAAGTCAAGCCCCCGCTGGGGGCGTTTTCTTTGTCCGTCGTCGGTCGGGGAATGGGTGTCTAGGCGAGAATAGGGTTCTTTTATTTGTTGAGAAGATGAAAATTGAAGATGTTTAGGCATAGATATTTTTACACGATGAGGAGCGGGTGGGTTGATATGTCCACTCGCTATTTCTCAAGGAAACTATGGGGGCGTATGCGATACGCCCCTACCCTGACGGACGAAAAGGGGGCAGTTTCTTTGCTCGCCGTCGGGCGGGGAAGGGTAGACTTGGCGGGGATGTGTTTTATGTATTTTATGGTGATGTTTTTTGTGATGATGATCGAATGAAACGTGTGATTGAAATTGAGAAACTGGGGCAGTATCGGCTGGATAATTCGCTGCATACTTGGTTCCATGATAAGGTGTGCGAGCGTATCGGCGCGGCTGATGGAGAGAAGATCGGTGTGCCGCAGACGATGGTCGAGGAGTATCGGGCGTGTGTCGATGAGGAGTTTGAGATGCTGAAGGAGGTGTCTGGCGAGGAGAATGAAACGAAAGCGATCCTGAAAAAGGATGCGGAATGTGACCGTCTGCTGTCTTTCATTTTGGGCGTGATACGTATTATGCGCCTTTCGCCGCGTCAGGAGGTGGCCGAGGATGCGCAGCATTTGTACGTTTTGACTCACGACAAAAAACGGATACAGTCGGAAGGCATCGGACGCAAACCGGCGCGTATCGATTCACTGCTGAATGACCTCAAAAAGCCTGAACCGGAGGCCATGATTACGCGGCTCGGCCTCGACGAGGCTGTGGGGCTGCTGAAGCAGGCTAACGAGGACGCGAGTCGGCTACAGCGTGAGCGGAGCAACCTGCGCGTAAGGCGAAAACGGCCTTCGATGACGCAAATCCGACCTAAAACGGACGAGGTTTACCATGAGGTGATCCTCCAATTACAATATGCTTACAAAAATAATGTTCCGCCGATCGACCGTGAAGCCATCGCCGAACTGGTCCGCCATCTGAACGAGCACACGGCGCACGCCCGCATGACTTACAAGAAGAGCTTGGCCCAACGGCGGGCCAGACGTAGACAAAAATCGGTGCCCACGGATGCGGACAATCCTGTATAATCCACGGCTCCGCTTCATTTTATTTATCTTTGTTGCGCTGAAGGGACAAACGACCTCCACCCTCGATCGATGAACGCAAAATACCTCCTTTTCCTGCTCTGCACACTGGCCGCCATCGCCTGCCAGCCCAGCGGCGGGGACGACACGCCCGCCGTGGCTTTCTATTACTGGCGGACGACGTTCGACCTGACGCCTACGGAGCGGCGCGTGCTGGAGGATTGCGATGTGAAACACCTGTATATCCGCTATTTCGACGTCAAAATAGATCCCGCCAGCGGTGCGATCGTGCCCGAGGCCCCGGTTCGTTTTCGCAGCCTGCCGCCGAAGGGCATCCGTGTCACGCCCGTGGTCTTCATCACCAACCGCGTCATGCTCCGCCGCGAGACAAACGTCGACACACTGGCTGCGAACATCGCTGCCTACATCCGACGGATCAACCGGGCGGTGGGTCTGCCCGAACCCGACGAGGTGCAGATCGATTGCGACTGGTCGACCGGCAGCCGCGACCGGTTTATGCTATTCATCGACACCTTGAAGCGGCACGGCGGCTTTCGCAACCTTTCGGCCACGATCCGTCTGCACCAAGCTAAGCATCACACCATTACGCGCATCCCTGGGGTCGATCGCGGCGTTCTGATGTACTATAACATGGGCTCCGTGGAGACGGATACGGTCAATTCGATCTATGACCGCAAGATTGCCAAGCGCTACCTCGGCAGCCTCAAGGTTTACCCCCTGCCGATGGACGTCGCACTGCCCATTTATGCCTGGGGCGTACACCTCAGCGAGGGTCGCGTGACCGAGTTGATCAATCGTATCCACCGCGCTGATTTTGAGCAAGACACGAATTTTCTTGTCTCACGCGGTTCGAACCTCATCACGGTCAAACATTCCCTGATCAAAGGCGGACGTTACTACCGCACGGGCGATGAAGTGAGGATAGAGGAAGTGACATCGAAAGACTTATTAGAAATGGCGCGCGATCTGAGTCGGCATATGTCGGCACGGCCTCGCGAGGTTATCTTTTTTGACTTGGATGAGCATCATTTCAATAAATACATAACGAACTATGAAAGCGAAACGAATTTCTTTAAGGACGTGGTGCGCTGTTTTTAGCGCTATACTCATCTCGACGGGTCTGGCTTGGGCATGCTTTTACATGGACTTCGACCCGCCGTCGAACTTCAGCCCGGAGCTGATGATGAGGGATGCGGCGGCCTATCGGCCCCTCTTTTATGACCCCAACACGACGTTTTACAACGGACACGATGACCAGCATCCCCGCCGATTCAACGAGGAGGTAACTAACGATTGGTATGACTTTTTGGATGGGAAACTCACTCGGGAACAGATTGCAGCCTTCATGCTCGAGGGCAAAAAGGTCGCGGCCATCGCTAACTCCTCGAATCCGAAGGTGAAAGCCTTCGAGCGCTTCGTACGCTTAGCCCACCAGGTAGACGACTATGCCTGTACACCGATCGATCCGTGGTCGTTTTACAGCAACAATAAGCCAGAAGCGCCCCGGAAGGTGCCCGCTGATCTGACACAGGAAGTCATTCAGGGCTACAAAACGCAGACGGATGCCTTCCTCAAGAATCGCTATGCTTTCCAGGCACTTAAGGCGCTCTTTTACGCTGGGAATCGGGATGCATTTGAACGTTTTTTCGGCGAAGTTGAGCCGAATATGCCGCGCAATACGCTTTATTATCGTGCCCTTGGCTATCGCGCGGGCTTCTACATCGAGGTGAAGGACTTTTGCAACGCGAATTTGCTTTACGCAGAGGTATTTAACCACGTACCAGCCATGCGACCGGTCGCTGCCACGTCGCTTACGCTGCAAGACGAAAAACAATGGGAGCAATGCCTCCGCGCAGCCTCGCCCGAGCAAAAAACGGCTCTCTGGGCCCTGCTGGCATTCCGGACAGGCGATAACGACCGGGCCATCCGATCCATCTATCAGATCCGCCCTAAGGATCCGCTGCTTAGCCTGCTCGTGATCCGCTTCATCAACGAGAATGAGGATTGCCGAGGGTCGCTGATCGGCCCACCGACGGAAGATGCCGATCCGAAGGCCAACCGCATGAAGGAAATACCGCGGGAAACGTTCGATTTGATCCGGCGAATCGCAACGGAGGAGAAGACGGAAAACCCGTTCCTCTGGTATGCGGCGGCGGGCTACATCACGTCTTGGTCGGGCGACTACGATGGCGCTAATTCGCTCTACGATAAGGCCGCAGGACAAATGAAGGCCGGCAACAAAGAAGCGGCCGATCAGCTGCGCTTACTGCGCCTCGTCAACGCCCTGAGTCGGATCACGGAGGTGAAAGGCGACAACGTAGAGCGCCTCACGGAGGAGCTCCGATGGCTTTACAAGCAGAACAGCTATCCGGAATATGGGGAAGGTGGCATGCGTTATAAGACGGCCATCACACAAAGCGCCACCTATCTGTCCACGCTCTACGCCAAGGCCGGTCGGCCCGAGCTGGCAGAGATGCTGGATCATAGCAGCGAGAAGATTGCTCAGCCCGGCGTGGTGGACAAGCTGATCGCCGTGCTCGAAAACCCGCGCACACCGATGGAGAAGCTCATCGTCGACATGTATCCGTATACGGCGGAGGAGTTTTACTTCTACAAGGCCCTTCAAGCCCTTCACGCCGATCAATTGATCGAGGCCGAGGCGCTGATGAAGAAAGCGGGCAAGCAGGGGATGACGGAAATCTACACGAATCCCTTTAACGACTACATCCTCGATCCCTTAGACGCCCATACCCGCAAGCATATTAAGGAAGCGAAGGTGAAATACACGCCGATCACGCTTATCCAAAAGATGCGGGAGGGCGAAGCCAAGATTGCGCGCGGTGAGGAGGTGTATAACAACAGCTTACTGGTCGGGAATGCCTTCTACAACATGTCGTTTTACGGCACAAGCGACATTTGGCGCGTCCCGTTGCTGAACGCTTCCATCTTCGAGCTCGTCCCCTGCTATGCCCAAGAGATGGTCATGACCAGCCCCGCCGCGAAAAAGTATTACCGCATGGCGTTGAAGGCCGCCACGACCGATGAACAGCGCGCGAAAGCCGTTTTTCTGTCCATCAAATGCGATCGCAACGACTGCTACTTGGGGCCGATCCGAGGACGCGCCCTCTGTGACAATCAGAGGTATATGAATCAGAGCAACTCTCCCAATTGGCTCGATCGTGACGGCTTTGGCGAGCTGATGCGTTACGCGAACACGCAGTACTACCGGGATGTGATCCGCGAATGCGGCTACTTCCAGCTCTACGTGGCCAAACACAAGCGATGACCGATGGAGGAGCTGCTTCATTTGGAGTCTCGGAAGCGGAGACACGTCGATTTTTCGGATCATTCGGTTGCTGATAAGGCGATTCGTGGGGCGTATGCCATACGTCCCCACACGAATGGCCGGAAATTTGTCGAGGATGATCTTCGTTTTTGGTCACGGAAGCGGAAACTCGCCGGGCGTGAGCTTCGAACGTATTCAGCTTATCTATATGTAATCCATAGTATTCACCACTTTTCAACAGAGAACAATGAATGAACGAATGAAAGCCTTCAGCAAGAGGGCTATGTACGGCGCACTGGCCGGACTGCTCTGGATAGCCACTCCGGCAGCCCGAGCGCAAGACAACATCACCTTGACAGACTCTGCGCAAACGGTGGCACTCGTGGCCGCCGCTAACGATACCTCCGCCTTAGCGCCCATCACAGCGACAAGCGATAGCGTCTTCCTCAAGGATTCGTCGGCCGTGCTGCCCATCAAAGAGGCCATACAGGACGGTGACTTTCGCACCAAGGCCCAGCTGCGCAAAGTGGTCGAGCAATGGAACGCTGCCCTGACTCCGGCCACCGTCGACCGCCTGAAGCAGCTCTATCACGACACCGAGGTGCTCTATTACGGCGGCCGCACCACACCCGACGAGTGCATCAATGACAAACGGGCCTACATGGAGAGTCATCCCGGATACGCCCAAACGTTAGTCGGCGAGATCGTCTACGACTCCATTAATCAGGTCACCTATCGCTGCTCCTTCATCAAACGCGTCAAGCAAAACGATGGCTTTTTCGAATATCCCTCCTACCTCGTCATGATGCGCAAGCCCAACGGCTGGCGGATCACGGCCGAGGGCGACGGCGCCACCGACTACAATCGCAAGAAGAGCGAAACGGGCAGCGCACGCGGTAGCGGCATGAACGAGGGCGACTTCAACGGCACGGGTACGAAAGGCTACGTCTGGCTCGAGCCGCCTGTGTTCGCGAAAACGGATGACGAGGACGCCGGCTGCCTCGGCGGCTGCGACGGCACGATCCGCTTCCTCAACCCCTTCATCCCCCCCATCAAGGTTCGCCATTGCATCGACGGCACGCCCGATAACCTCGGCGATCTGAACGGTGACGGCGCCGACGAGGTCGGTCTACTGCCCATTTGGTTCAATGGCTGCTGGGCCGACTATCACGTCTGGACGCTGCAAAACGGTCGCTGGATCGAGGCGGTAGAGAGCTTCCCCACCCATTGCGACCAGTGGAAGACGGGGCTGAAGCCCGTCGAAGTCGATCCCAAACGCCCGGGCTACGTCATCATCCGTTACAGCGAGAATGGCAAGAACGGAGGCATCGAGGTCAAGAGCAAGTCCGTGCCCATCCGCGGCGGAAAGGGTGCGGCGACCGATCCCGTCACGTTTCCGAAACTATGAGCACCGAGCGCCCCCTCTCCTCCCCCACGCCACCGTCCGCTGTCGCTTCCGTGAGTCCGCTGAAGGCTTGGATCACGGCGGCAAGGCCCCACACTCTGGCAGCCTCGGCCTGCCCCGTGGTCGCTGCGTCGGCGCTGGCCTGGCGTGCGGACACATTTCGGTTCGTGCCCGCTGCGCTCTGTCTGCTCGTAGCCGTGCTGGCGCAGGTGGCCGCCAACCTCTCCAACGACTACTTCGATTATAAGAAGGGAGCCGACACCGATCGGCGTGTGGGGCATCAGCGCGCTGTCGCCTCGGGGTGGATAGCCCCGCAGACGATGCTCCGCGCTTCGCTCGTCACACTTGGGCTGGCCCTGATCTGCGGACTCTTCCTCCTGGCCTACGGCAACCCCGTCCTGCTCCTCGGTGCGGGTGTAGCCATCGCGCTCTGCGTGCCCGCCTATACCGCCGGCCCCTACCCCTTGGCTTATCGCGGCTGGGGCGACGTCTGCGTGCTGCTCTTCTACGGTGTGATCCCGGTCTGCCTCACGTATTACGTCCAAGCGGGCACCGTGACTGCCACCACTGCGTGGATCTCCGTTGCCCTGGGACTACTCTCCGTCAACATCCTCCTCGTCAATAACGTCCGCGACCAAGAGCAGGACGCCGCCGCTGGCAAACGCACCACCGTCGTGCGTTTCGGCCGCCGCTTTGGCACGACGCTCTACCTCGTCTGCGCCGTGCTGGCCGTCGCCTGCTCATGGCCCGCCTATTTCTATCGCGGCGCCTACACCTGGTTGCTGTTCCTCATCTTCCTCGCCTTCGAACTGGTGACGTGGCACGATCTGCGTCGCCTCAGCGGCTCCGATCTGAACCGTGTGCTCGGACTCACCGCCCGTAATATCTGGATCTATACCCTGCTGCTCGTTTCGTTGCTGGTCTTCTGAAAGATGCCGAGGCCGTTGCACGGTCCACCAATCCGTCAGAATCAGATTCTGAGCCTTTGCAACGGTCTGCAATCCTTCAGAATCAGATTCTGAGCCTTTGCAACGTTCTGCAATCCGTCAGAATCAGATTCTGGGCCATTGCAAGGGTCTGCAATCCTTCAGAATTGGATTCTGAGCCTTTGCAAGGGTCTGCAATCCTTCAGAATCAGATTCTGGGCCTTTGCAAGGGTCTGCAAAGCGTCAGAATCAGATTCTGGGCCATTGCAACGGTCTGCAATCCTTCAGAATCAGATTCTAGGCCATTGCAACAGTCTGCAAAGCGTCAGAATCAGATTCTGGGCCATTGCAACAGTCTGCAATCCGTCAGAATCAGATTCTGGGCCATTGCAACAGTCTGCAATCCGTCAGAATCAGATTCTGAAGAGCCTCCCGGGCGTGAATCACCCTGTAAACCCTCTTCTTTCCCCTCTTTTCATTGTGTAATTCGTCTCCTTGCCCTCCCTTGAAATGGGGATTGCCGGGCGACGCGCACGCCTTCATCTTTGCCGCGCTAAAAAATCAAAACAACCATTCATATACAATGAAAAGAATAGCTACGCTTCTCTGCTTCATGATCTGCTGTGCCATGGCCATTTATGCCACTGACGCAAACGTGACCAGACGAACTTACACGGTGAGGGGCACCGTGAAGGATCGCACGAATGCCCCCGTTCCCTATGCCACGGTGATGGTGATCGGCACCAACATCGGGATCGCCGCCGATGCCGACGGCGGTTTTCGCCTCCAATTAGACAAAGGCACCTACCGCCTGCGCTTCTCCTGCACCGGTTACGAGCAGAAGACCGTCGACGTGTTGGCCGAAGAGCAGCCCGACCTCGAGGTGACACTCGACGAGGCCAAGAACGGCCTCACGGAGGTGGTCGTCACCGGCACACGAACGGAGCGCATGCTCAAGGATGAGCCCGTCGTCACGCGCGTCATCACGGCCGAGGAGATCAAGAAGCTCGACCCGCAGGACTTCAAAGGGCTGTTAGAATACGAGCTGCCTGGCCTGCAATTCAACGGTGCAGCACACGGCTCCGGACTGCCCGACATCTCGTTCCAGGGCATGGACTCCCGCTACCTGCTCTTCCTCATCGACGGCGAACGCATGGCCGGCGAGGGCGCCTTGGACAACATCGACTTCAGCCGCTTAGACGTGGACAACATCGAGCGCATCGAGGTGATCAAGGGCAGCATGTCCACCCTCTACGGCTCGAACGCCCTGGGCGGCGTGGTGAACATCATCACCAAGAAGGCCAACCGCCCGTTCGTGGGCAATGTCTCCGCTCGCACCACCAGCCGCGGCGATCAGAAATACGCGCTCTCCGTGGGCACACGTCAGGAGAAGTTCTCATCGCTCACCTCAGCCTCCTTCAGCCGTCGCAACCCGTACACCATCCGTGACACCAAGCCGATGACGAGCACCTTCAAGCGCCCCGACGGCACCGACTCTACAGCCGTGGATACCACCCGACGCAGCTTCAACATCAAGGGCTACGAGACCTTCTCCATCGCCCAAAAGTTCGGCTACGACTTCACCGACCGACTCAGCGCTGAGGTCACCGGCAGCTTCTACCAGAACCGACTGCTCTACACCGAAGAGATGAAGCTCCACGAGCGCTTCCGCGACTTCACCTTCGGCGGTAAGCTCGGCTACATCCTCAACGAAAACAGTCGGCTGGACCTCTCCTACCACTACGACCACTACTATAAGAACGACATCTTCCCCCAGGCTGGCGACCTCACCACGGTGAAGTATCGCGACGTCACCCACAACATCCGACTCAACTACAGCCTCCTCCTGGCCGACCGTCACGCCCTCACCGCCGGCACCGAATACAACACCGAGCGGATGAAGAGCAACTGGTTTCGCGACACCACCTCCTCCCGTTTCTCCAACTGCGTGATCTACGTCCAGGACGACTATCGCGTCACCGACCGCCTGAGCCTCGTCGGCGGCCTGCGCATGGACTACCACTCGGAATACAAGGCGCACGTCAGCCCGAAACTCTCCGCCATGTATCGCCTCGGGCACGTCACGCTGCGCGGTGGATATGCGGCCGGCTTCCGCTCCCCGTCGCTCCGCGAGCTGTACGCCGAGTTCGACCACCGCGGCATGTTCAAGATCTACGGCAACACCGACCTCAAGCCCGAAACGAGCCACCACGCCTCCATCTCAGCCGAGTGGGTCGCGGGCATCTTCAACGCCTCCGCCACCGGCTACTATAACTGGTTCAACAACCGCATCGTCCGGACGGTGCGCATCGAGGATGGCCCCGCCAAACAGTATCCCGACTACACCTATCAGAACGCCGAAAAGTCCAAGACCTACGGCTTCGACGTCAACGCCCAAGTGCGCCTGCCCTTCGACCTCACCCTGCGCGGCACCTATTCCTACGTCAACGACGACGAGAAGGTGCAGGGCAAACGCAGCTCCTACATCCGTCCCCACACAGCCGTCATGCAAGCCGACTACACGCGCCGCTTCGGCCGTTGCCGCGCCTACATCGGCCTAAATGGGCGCTGGATGGCCGCCACGGACTACTGGTCGTACAGCAGCAGCCAGAAGAGCATGTACAAGATGGAGCTCGAGAGCCGCATGCTTTGGAAGCTGAACGCCGGGTGCTACTTCCCACGCGGCATCGCCCTCAACATCGGCGTGGACAACCTCTTCAACGCAAGGGATAAGAACATCGGTTATGACGTCTACTCCGCCACCCTCACCCGCGGCACGGAGTTTATCGCCAACCTCTCCGTCAATATCGCAGAGCTGATCGGCAAATGACGGGACGGGCACTTGGCACTTTTTTGGGGCACGACACTTCTTGAGGGAGGCGTCGTGTTCCTCTTTTTTTGGCCCCAAGCCCGACAGGTCCGAGCTACCCCAGAAAAAAAGAAGGACTAAACCCTCAGGGTTCAGCGTCGCCCAGAAAAAAAGAAGAGCCAAACCCTGAGGGTTCAGCGTCACTTAAAAAAAAGAAGGCCCAAACCCTCAGGGTTCAGCGCTTCTTGGAAAAAAGTAGGGCCAGACCCTGAGGGTTCAGCATCACTTGAAAAAAAGAAGGCCCAAACCCTCAGGGTTCAGCGCTACTTGAAAAAAAGAAGGACTAAACCCTCAGGGTTCAGCGTCGCTTGAAAAAAAGAAGAGCCAAACCCTCAGGGTTCAGCGTCACCCAGAAAAAAAGAAGGGCCAAACCCTGAGGGTTCGGGGCTACCTCGAAAAAAACTACTCCTAACTACCGCGCCGCAGGCGCATAACTACCCCTAACTACTCCTAACTACCGGGGCGAAGCCCCATAACTACCGCGCCACAGGCGCATAACTACGCATAGAATGAAAAGAAAGATTTATCTGTGGATTGGGATCGTCGCAGTCGTCTTGGCCGCGGCGTTTTTTGCCTATTCCAAATGGATGGCACCCACACGCGTGGCCTTCGTGAACTATCAGGCCATCTCGCTTGGCAGCATCTACAAAGCCAACGACAACTCGCACATCAAACTCGTGGAAGTCTCCACCGACGAGCTCGACAAGCTCAAAGGCTTCGACATGGTCTTCGTCAACGGCATGGGCCTGCGCATCGTCGAGGAGCAACGCCAACAGCTGCAACGCCTGGCCGACAAGGGAGTGCCCATCTACACCTCGATGGCCACAAACCCCGACAACAACATCTGCAACCTCGACTCCGTGGTGCGCGACTCCATCAAGACCTACCTCGACGGCGGCAGCAAGAAGAACTATCGCAGCCTGCTCAACTACGTCCGCAAGGTGGTCGACGGCAAACGCTTCTTCGTCAACGAGCCTGAGCCGGCCGTGGAGCGCGCCGAAGACATCATCTATCACCCCAACCCCAGCGGCAACGACCGCGACGACGACCTCGAGTTCCACTCCGTGGCCGAGTATGAGGCCTGGCTCAAGAAGCAAAACCTCTGGCACGAGGGCGCCCATAAAATCGTCGTCACCGGACAGATGGCCGACCCCACCGGCCTGATCGATGCGCTGCAAAAGGCGGGCATGAACGTCTATCCTATCTACGCCCGCGAGAAATGGTTCGACTACCTCAACGCCATCAACCCCGCCATGGTGATCAACATGGCGCACGGCCGCATGGGCGACGAGATGGTCGATTGGCTCCGGGAGCACAACGTGACGATGCTCGCACCGCTCACCGTCAATCGCCTCGTGGAGGATTGGGAGAACGACCCGATGGGCATGTCCGGCGGCTTCATGTCGCAGAGCGTCACCATGCCCGAGATCGACGGCGCCATACGCACCACAGCACTCTTTGCCCAGTATGAAGACAAGGACGGCTACCGCCACTCTTTCGCCGTGCCCGAACGCCTCGAGACGTTCGTCGAAACCGTGAAGCGCTTCCTTGACCTCCGCACCAAGCCCAACAGCGAGAAGCGCGTGGCCATTTATTACCTCAAGGGGCAGGGCCAAGGCGCAACCATGACGGCCGGCGGCATGGAGGTCGCTCCGTCGCTCTACAACTTCCTCAAGCGACTCAAAGCCGAGGGTTACAAGGTGGACAACCTGCCCGCTAACCACCGCGAGTTGGAGAAGATGATCATGCAGCAGGGCGCCGTCCTCGGGGTCTATGCCGAGGGTGCGATCGCTGAGTTTATGAAGACCGGCAACCCGGAGCTGATCAAGAAGGAAGACTATGAAGCCTGGGTGAAACAGGCGCTCCGCCCGGAGAAATACAAGGAAGTGGTGGCCGCCAATGGCGACTTCCCCGGTCAATACATGGCCACGGCAGACGGCCGACTGGGCGTGGCCCGACTGCAATTCGGCAACGTCGTCGTAATGCCGCAGAACGCCGCCGGATCGGGCACAAATGCCTTCAAGATCCTCCACGGAACAGACGCCGCGCCGCCGCATCCTTACATCGCCTCCTACCTCTGGATGCGCTTCGGGTTTAAGGCCGACGCGCTGATCCATTTCGGTACACACGGCAGCCTCGAGTTCACGCCCCGCAAGCAGGTGGCGCTCTCCAGCAACGACTGGCCCGACCGACTCGTGGGCCCGCTGCCACACTTCTACGTCTACACCATCGGCAACGTCGGCGAGGGCATCATCGCCAAACGCCGCTCCTACGCCACGCTCACGTCATACCTCACGCCGCCCTTCATGGAGAGTAGCGTGCGCGGCATGTACCGCGAGCTGACCGAGGCGCTGAAGATCTACGACCACCTCGCCGAGGACATCAACGAACGCCGCGAGCAGGGCAAGGCTCCGGACGCTCGCATGGAGGACGAACTGAAGCGTGCCGCGATCAACGTGAAGGCGGCCACCGTGAAGCTCGGCATCCATCGCGACCTGGAGCTGGATAGCATCGCCGGTAAGCCCTATTCGGAGGACGACATCCGCCGCGTGGAGAACTTCGCCGAGGAGCTGGCTACGGAGAAGATCACCGGACAGCTCTACACGATGGGCGTACCCTACGAGCCCGCTCGCATCACATCGTCCGTCTTGGCTATGGCCACCGACCCGATCGCTTACGGCCTCTGGGCGCTCGACAAGCTGAAGGGACGCACCCACCTCGACGCCGATCGCGACCGCGTGAAGTTCACACAGGTCTACTTAGATCCGGCAAAGGAGCTCGTGAACCGTCTGCTCACCCAACCGACGATGGCCACGGACGAGTTAGTCTGCCGCACAGCCAAGATCACCCCCGAGGAGCTGGCTAAGGCACGCGAGATCATCGCCGACCGCAACGCCCCGCGGGGTATGGCGGCCATGATGATGATGACGGGCAACAAGAAGAAAGGCGGTATGCCGGGAATGCCTCCTACGGGCATGTCGGGCGGTAAGCCTGCCGGACATCCCGGCGGTATGCCGGGTGGTAAAGCCGACGCCAAGCCGGCCGGACATCCCGGTGGTATGCCGGGTGGTAAAGCCGACGCCAAGCCGGCCGGACATCCCGGTGGTATGCCAGGCGGTAAAGCTGACGCCAAACCCGCCGGACATCCCGGAGGTATGCCGGGCGGTAAAGCCGACGCCAAACCTGCCGGACATCCCGGAGGTATGCCGGGCGGTAAAGCTGACGCCAAACCCGCCGGACATCCCGGAGGTATGCCAGGCGGTAAAGCCGACGCCAAGCCTGCCGGACATCCCGGAGGTATGCCGGGCGGTATGCCGCCGAAAGGCATGGGTGGCATGATGGGTGGCATGATGGGCGGCAAGAAGAAGACGTACACGAAGGACGAAGTGCACCTGGCTGACGCCATCATGGAAGTGGAGCGCACAATCCTGAACGTGAACAAATACAAGACGTACCTCATGGAGAGCCCTGAGAGCGAACTGCGCAGCAACATGAACGCACTGAAGGGTGGCTACGTGGCTCCCTCGCCGGGCGGCGATCCGATTGCCAACCCGAACACACTGCCCACGGGCCGCAACCTTTACTCGATCAATGCCGAGGCGACACCCTCAGAGGCAGCTTGGGAGAAGGGTAAGCGACTGGCCAACGCCACGATCGACCTCTACCGCAAACGCCACAACAACGAGTATCCGCGCAAGGTGAGCTACACGCTCTGGTCGGGCGAGTTCATCGAGACGGAAGGTGCCACCATCGCACAGATCCTCTACATGCTCGGCGTGGAGCCGGTGCGCGACGCCTTCGGTCGTGTCTCCGACCTGCGCCTGATCCCCTCTTCCGAGCTGGGTCGCCCGCGCATCGATGTGGTGGTGCAGACCTCCGGCCAGTTGCGCGACTTAGCCGCCTCGCGACTCTTCCTCATCAATCGCGCCGTGGAGATGGCAGCTGCGGCGAAGGATGACAAGTTCGACAACCAAGTGTCCGAGGGGGTCACCGAAGCACAGCGCACACTGCTGGCCAAGGGTCTCTCGCCACGCGAAGCGCAGGAGATGGCTACTTATCGCGTCTTTGGCGGTGTCAATGGCAACTATGGCACGGGCATCCAAGGCATGGTGGAGAGTGGCGACCGCTGGGAGAAGGAGTCCGAGATCGCTGAGACGTATATCCATAACATGGGCGCCTTCTACGGCAGCGAAAAGCAGTGGGAGCTGTTCCGCCAATACGCTTTCGAGGCCGCGCTGACCCGCACCGACGTCGTCGTACAGCCACGCCAGAGCAACACCTGGGGCGCCCTCAGCCTCGATCACGTCTACGAGTTCATGGGCGGTATGAACCTGTCCGTCCGCCACGTCACCGGCAAGGATCCCGACGCCTACCTCAGCGACTACCGCAACCGCAGCAATGTGCGCATGCAGGAGGTTAAGGAGGCCATCGGTGTGGAGGCGCGCACGACGATCCTCAACCCGACGTATATCAAGGAGAAGATGAAGGGTGAAGCCTCGTCGGCCGGCGTCTTTGCCGAGACCGTCCGCAACACCTACGCTTGGAACGTGATGAAGCCGTCCGCCATCGACGACGAGCTGTGGGACGAGATCTTCGACGTCTACGTCAAGGATAAGTACGACCTCAAGGTCGACGAGTTCTTCCGCGAGCAAAGCCCCGCCACGCTCGAGGAGATCACAGCCGTGATGATGGAGACGATCCGCAAGGGCATGTGGAAAGCCACGCCGGAGCAGATCGCCGAGTTGGCCCGCGTGCACACCGAGACGGTGAACAAATACGGCGCGGCATGCTCTGGCTTCGTCTGCGACAACGCCAAGCTGAAGGACTTCATCGCCTCGAAGGCCGACGCCTCGGCCGCCGCCCAGTACAAGCAGAAGATCGCCGAGGCGCGCGAAGCCAACCTCTCCGACAAGGACGCCAAGAGCGTCGTCTTAGAGAAGGACAAGCAGAACGCCATCGACGAGACGGCCGACACCTCGGGCCGTCGCATGATCCTCATCGCAGCCATCGCGCTCGTCGTGGCCATCGCCGCATTCCTCATCATCCGCAGAAGGAGGAAGAACTAAAAACGAAAAGCCAAAAACGAAAAGTCCTGCCGGCAGGAGGAGGGGGGCGCACGCGAGTTCCCCCCCTCTCTCCCGTACCCGGCTTAGCTTTTCACTTTTAGCTTTTCCCTTTTCGATTATGGACAACATCTTCCTCCTGCTCGCCTTCTTCGCTGTGGTGAAGAGCCTCTTCATGACCACCCTGCTGCCCGACCGGCGCTATCGCATCGCGTTCAGCGTGCTACTCGGCGTGTTCGTGGTGCTCTCCCACTCGTACGTCGTCGAGCTGAACAAGCTGCAGGTGCAGCGCATGCTGTCGGAGCGTTCGGCCCTCTTCGACATCTCCCTCGTGGTGATGGTCGACAGCCTGCTGACCGTCTACTTCTGCCTAGCCCGCCTGCGCGACCGCGAGCCCGAGCAGCGCTTCGCGTGGTACACCACCCTGGTGCGCCATATGCCCTCGCTGCTCATCTTCCCCGCGCTTTTCTACCTCCACATCAACCTGCTCTTCTCCCTGCCCGGCGTCGCCTTCACGACCGTCACGTGGGGACTGGCCGCAGGAGTGGTTGTCGTGTTCGTGGCCGCGTCGCTCTTTGCTCGCAGCCTCATCGGCGGCAAGGATCTGCTGATCGAGCTGATCATGCTGCTCACCCTGTTGCTCTTCCTGCTGACCGTCTGCAGCGCCGTCTTCCACCCCTCCAACACCGTCATCTCGCACAGCGCCCCCGTCGACTGGCTCGGTTGCCTCGGCACCCTCGGGCTGCTCCTTGGGCTCACGCTCGTCGGATGGTTGCTCACTGCGGTGCGGCGGAGGCTTCAGAAGAAATCATAGCCTTCGGATGGATAGTCGGGGCAAGGCTCCCACGAGGGGCGCCTCTACCTCCACCGGTGTAACTATGGCCATGCAAGGCCTGCGTGACGGCGGCAAAGTGTGTGAAATGACCGTGCAAGGCCTGCATGACGATTTCACAGTGTGTAAAACGACCATGCAAGACCTGCGTGACGATTTCACAGTGTGTAAAACGACCATGCAAGACCTGCGGATGGCGGCACAGTGTGTGAAACGACTGTGCAAGGCCTGCATGACGGCGGCACAGTGTGTGAAACGACCATGCAAGGCCTGCATGACGATTTCACAGTGTGTAAAACGACCATGCAAGACCTGCACAGTGGTTTTACAGTGTGTGAAGCGACCGTGCAAGACCTGCACAGTGGTGTCACAGTGTGTAAAAAGGCCATGCAAGACCTGCACAGTGGTTTTACAGTGTGTGAAGCGACCGTGCAAGACCTGCACAGTGGTGTCACAGTGTGTGAAGCGACCATGCAAGGCCTGCACAGTGGTTTTGTCGTTATAACTACCCAAGGGCGTATGCAATACGCCCCTACTACCCGCGCCGCAAGGCGCATAACTACCCAAGGGCGTATGCAATACGCCCCTACTACCCGGCCGCAAGGCGCATAACTACCCAAGGGCGTATGCAATACGCCCCTACATTAAACAACAATGGAATACGTATCAAACATCCTCTTTTGGATCTCCAACGGGCTGCTGGTCCCCGTCATCGTCGGCCTGCTCTACTTCTTTATCCGCAGCATACTCATGCTCGGCGGTTTCTTCAACCAATACCTGCGTCGCACCAAACAAGCGGGCCAGCTCAAGAAGCAGCTCGACACGTGGGACGGCGCGCGCCTCGACGCCCTCCTGCCCACCATCGAAGCCTCGGCCGAACGCGACTTCACCGAGGCCGTGCGCCGCATCGCTGCCACGCCCGACTCGACCCACGTCGACCGCATCCTGGCCGAGTACGAAGTGCGCGCCGACGCCGACCTGAGTCGCTGCCGCATGCTCACCAAGTTCGGCCCCATCCTCGGACTCATGGGCACACTCATCCCCATGGGCCCCGCACTGGCCGGTCTGGCCACGGGCGACGTCGCCTCGATGGCTTACAACATGCAAATCGCCTTCGCCACGACCGTCGTCGGACTCTTCGCCGGCGCCGTGGGCTACGTCATCCTGCAAGCCCGCCAGCGCTGGTTCGTCTCCGACCTCGCCTCCTTAGAGTTCATTGCCGGCATGACCGCCAAGGCCTCCTCTGTCGAACCCACTAACGCCCCACAGCCATGAGTCGCCGCCGCAGACTGCTCTCGGCTTCGGCCGAAGACAACGACCCCGTGGCCATGCTCACGAACCTCTTCGACGTGGCGATGGTCTTCGCTGTCGCCCTGATGGTGGCCATGGTGGTGAAGTTCAACATGACCGAGATCTTCTCCAAAGAGGATTACACCATGGTTAAGAACCCCGGCAAGGACAACATGGAGATCATCACCAAGGAAGGCCAAACAATCACCCGCTATAAGCCCTCCGAGAATCAGAACGCCACCGGGAAGAAAGGCCGCAAGGTCGGCGTAGCCTACGAGCTGGAGAACGGCGAAGTGATCTACGTGCCGGAATAGCCGCGACCCTCGTTGGGGCTACTATACACCAAGGGCTGCATCATCGATTGCGTATGATGCAGCCCTTGTTCTTGTTTATGGCCGTCAGGCTGTAGGGCCTATCCCATACGGGCGTCTGCGGACGCCGGCGAATATGGCCGAGTACATGATCGTACCGCTTGGGGACGAATTTGAATGGCAATTAAACCTGTGTGGATCCGTAGACGCCCAGCTCGGCAAAGTCATCGATCAGGAAGTCGGCGCCGGCGGCTTGCAGCTGGTCGCGCGTGGCATTGCCGTACGTGACGCCGCAAGTCTGGACACCGGCGTTACGCCCCATGAGGATATCCACAGGCATGTCGCCCACCACCAGCGTGTGCGCCGCGTCGATGCCCGTCTCGCAGAGCGTCCGGAGCACGGGCTCGGGGTGGGGCTTGGTATGCTCCACACTGTCGGCACCAAGCACGTACGAGATGCAGTCCCTCAGCCCCATTGCGTCGATAAAGGCGTGCAGCGACCCCGTGCCCCGCGACGAGGCAATGGTCAGCACCACACCCCGCTGCCGGAGCTGCCGGAGTGTCGAGAGGACGTGGGGGAAGGGGGCCGGCACGAGCGACTCCTTGTTGCGGAAGAAGATCTCGCGGTACGTCTCCACGAAGCGGTCGGGGAGGTCGGCCGGGCCGTCGGGATAGAGATGCCGACAGGCGTCATCGAGCTTTAAGCCGATGGTGCTGGCGCAGGCCGCCTCGTCGGCTACGGGCAAATCGAGCTGATGCATGGAGGCTTGCAGGGTGCGGACGATGTTGTCACGCGTGTCGGCCAGTGTGCCGTCAAAATCGAGGATGATCAGTTGGATGGGCATAGGTCATATCGCATCGTTGAACTCTACACGGTTGAGGATGGAGCGGCCGAGCGTCACCTCGTCGGCGTACTCCAATTCGTCGCCGATGGAGACGCCGCGCGCGATGACCGTCACACGGACGGGATAGGCCGAGAGCTTGCGGTAGATGAAGAAGTTCGTCGTGTCGCCCTCCATCGTCGTGCTGAGCGCCAGCACCACCTCGCGCACCTCACCCTCCGCCACACGCTTCACCAAACTGTCGATCTCCAGATCGGCCGGGCCGATACCGTCGATGGGCGAGATGATGCCGCCGAGAACGTGGTAGAGACCGCGAAACTGCGCCGTGTTCTCGACCGTCATCACGTCCTTCACGTTCTCCACCACGCAGACCGTCGAGCGGTCGCGCGACGTATCGGCGCAGATGTCGCAGAGGTCCGTGTCGCAGATGTTGTGACACGTCCGGCAATACTTCACGTCGCGACGCAAGGCCTGAAGCGCCGTGCCGAGTCGCTCGGCGTACTCCGGCTCGCGACGGAGCAGGTAAAGCGAGAGCCGCAGCGCCGTCTTTCGACCGACGCCGGGCAGCGCCGACAGCTCGTCGACGGCATTCTCAAGGAGCGTGGAGGGATAGGCGCGATTCATGACTTCAGTTCGCGGCCGGCATACATGCGTTCGTAATACCCCACGTAATCGCCGCTGATGACTTCACGGATCCAGTCTTGGTGCTCGAGGTTCCAGCGCACCGTCTTGACGATGCCCGTCTCGAAGTCCGTCTCCGGCTGCCAACCCAGCTCGGTGGAGATCTTCGTCGGATCGATGGCGTAGCGCTGATCGTGGCCGAGTCGGTCGGTGACGAAGGTGATCAGGCTGTCGTCGATCCAGTCGACGGTGGGCAGTCCGTCCGGGCCGGCGATGCGTTTGCGGAGAGCGTCGCGGTAAGCGGGTTGCTCGGTCATCAGTTGGCGGACGGTGTGGATGATCGTGCGCACGATGTCGATGTTCTTGCGCTCGTTGTGTCCGCCCACATTGTAGACCTCACCCGCGCGACCGCGGTGGACGACGGCGTCGATGGCCTTGCAATGATCCTCGACGTAGAGCCAGTCACGAACGTTCGACCCGTCGCCGTAGACGGGCAGCTGCTTACCCTCGAGGATGTTGTTTATGATGAGCGGGATCAGCTTTTCGGGGAAGTGATACGGCCCGTAGTTGTTCGAGCAGCGGGTGATGCTGACGGGCATGCGGTAGGTGTCGTGGTAAGCCATCGCCACTAGGTCGGCGCTTGTCTTGGAGGCGCTGTAAGGGCTGTGCGGGGCCAGCGGAGTCGTCTCGGTGAAGAAGCCGTCGGGGCCGAGGCTCCCGTAGACCTCGTCGGTAGAGACTTGATGGAAGCGTACGCCGGGGCGCCACGTCGGGTAACCCGTCGCATCGCGTCCGGTGGTCCACGCCTTGCGGGCGGCGTTGAGGAGGTTCTGTGTGCCGAGGATGTTGGTCATGAGGAAGAGTTGCGGGTCTTCGATGCTACGGTCGACGTGGCTCTCGGCGGCGAAGTTGACAACGCAGTCGATGGGGTACTTCTCAAAGAGGCTTTCCACAAGCGCGCGATCGCCGATGTCGCCTTTGACGAAATGGCAACGCACTCCGTCGATATCGCTTTCGATCGTGTGCACGTTGCCGGCATAGGTGAGTAGGTCGAGGACGATCAGCTGTGCGTCCGCGTGGGTGACCAACATATGCTTCACGAAGTTGGCGCCAATGAATCCGGCTCCGCCGGTGATTAAATAGGTATGCATAATAGTTAGAGGGTAGAAGGTAGAGGGTAGAGGGTAGAGGGTAGAGGGTAGAGGGTGAAAGGCAGCGGACTTCTATCTTCTTTTCTTGCCTTAATGCAAGAAAAAAAGAAGCAAAAGAAAATCAAGGCCTCTGCCGAGGCCGGGGAAGTTGGCCGGGTACATCTCTGGGGGGAGTTATAGCTCTGCGTCGCGGAGCTGGGGCAGCACGCGGTCTTTCTCGGACGTGAGGATGGATGTCGCCTCGTCGATGCACCAATCAATGCCCACGTCGGGGTCGTCGAAGCGGAAGCCGCGCTCATGGCTGGGCATGTAGGGGCTGTCGACTTTATAGGTGAAGATGGCTGTCTCGCTCTTGACGTAGAAGCCATGCGCAAAGCCGCGCGGGATGTAGAACTGGCGATGGTTGTCGGCCGATAACTCGACCATCACGTATTGCCCGAACGTGGGTGATCCGCGGCGGATATCTACGGCCACGTCCACCACCGTGCCGACGATCACGCGCACCAGCTTAGCCTGTGTGTAGGGTGCCAATTGATAGTGCATGCCGCGCAGTACGCCGCGCGAGGAGCACGATTCGTTGTCCTGAATGAAGCGTGTCGGCCCGATGTGAGCCTCAAAATCCGGCTGCTTGTATGCTTCCATAAAATACCCTCGCGCGTCGTGAAACACCTTCGGCTCCAGGATCCACACACCGGGGATATGCGTCTCGATATAGTCCATTGATTCGATAAGATTCGATGATTTGGGGGGCAAAGAAAGCGGGGTTCACCGGATCAGCTGAATGGGGCGCTGGGCAATGAACGGTATGACCACGTCACGCATCTCCTGCGTCAGGCACGCCAGGGCCTGCCGAGCGATGGCGTCGGGGATGCCGTAGAAGGCCTCGGCCAGGCTGCCCGTCATGGCCGCGATCGTGTCGCTGTCGCCGCCGATGGAGATGGCCAGGCGCACGGCCTGCTCGAAATCGGTGCTCTCCAAGAAGCAAACGATGGACTGCGGCACAGTGACCTGACATGTCACGTCGAAACGATTCGTCCGGCGGATCTCGTCGCACGTCTCGCTGACATCGTAGCCGTAGCGCGTGGTGGCGACAGCGCGCACCGCCTCACGTCCGCCACCGTCGCGCAAGGTGCGGATGCACTCGGCAATGCACTGAGCACCCTTGATCCCCTCCGGGTGGTTGTGGGTGCAGGCCGCCGACTGCCGGGCCGCCTCCAGCATATCGTCCATCGGCCCATCGATCCACCCGCACGGAGAAACACGCATGCCCGCACCGTTGCCGAAACTGAAGTACGGCTGCGGATCGTCCGAGGCTATCCACTGCCGGAAGCGTCCGCCGTAGCCGCCCGTGGGATACGGGTAGCGGCGACACCAGCTGTGGAGCGTCGGCCCGAAATCCACGCCGCGTAGCAACGCGTCGGCCACGGCCACCGTGCAGACCGTGTCGTCCGTAAATCCACACTCGGGCGCGAACAGCTCAAAGTCCGTCCGGTGCGTGTTATTAAACTCAAATCGCGACCCCACAATGTCGCCTACGATAGCTCCTAACATGATTCGTTTTCCTTTCTGTTTTGATGGAGGAGATGGACTCCCGTTTTGCCCCGCAAAAGTATCCGAATGAAGCGGGGGGCACACCTCGCAAGAGGAATGGCCGAAGGTCAACGGGGCGGTTCGCCTATACCTTTATATATAGTGGCGCGGCAGTTGACGCGGGGGCACTCCGTCTTTCGATCGCTGGCGACTCACTTACTGGACTCGCTGGATCAAAAGTGCTCCTCAAAATGTCGCATGACGGAGCCGCTGGCACGCAGGCGCCTCAAAATGTCGCATGACGGCGCCGCTGGCACACAGGCGCCCCAAAATGTCGCATGACGGTGCCGCTGGCACGCAGGCTCCCCAAAATGTCGCATGACGGCGTCGCTGGCACGCAGGCGCCTCAAAATGTCGTATGACGGAGCCACTGGCACGCAGGCGCCTCAAAATGTCGCATGACGGGCTCGCTGGCACCCAGCGACGCCAAAATGTCGCATGACGGAGCCGCTGGCACGCAGCGACACCAAAAAGTCGCTTGACGGACTCGCTGGCACATAGCGACGCCAAAAAGTCGCTTGACGGCGCCGCTGGCACGCAGCGACGCCAAAAAGTCGCTTGACGGACTCGCTGGCACCCAGCGACGCCAAAAAGTCGCTTGACGGGGCCGCTGGCACGCAGCGACGCCAAAAAGTCGCTTGACGGAGCCGCTGGCACGCAGCGACGCCAAAAAGTCGCTTGACGGACTCGCTGGCACGCAGCGACGCCAAAAAGTCGCTTGACGGGCCCGCTGGCACGCAGCGACGCTAAAAAGTCGCTTGACGGGCCCGCTGGCACGCAGCGACGCTAAAAAGTCGCTTGACGAAATACTTTAGCAGAAAAAAAGAGCCGAATGCTTTCATATCTCATCCGGGACGTTACATTTGCGCGTAGTTATTTTCCAAACATTAATACAACACATCAAAAACAAGACGCAACCATGAAAGAAATCAATTGGTCTGAGATTCCGTTTGGTTACATGAAGACGGATTACAATGTGAGATGTTATTACCGCGATGGCGCATGGGGTGAACTCGAGGTTTCCTCTTCGGAAAACATCGACATTCACATGGCTTCCACCTGCTTGCACTATGGCCAGGAGGCCTTCGAGGGCCTGAAGGCCTTTATGGGCAAGGACGGACGCATCCGTGTCTTTCGCATGGACGAGAACGCTAAGCGCCTCCAGGCCTCCAGCCGCGCCATTATGATGGCCGAGCTGCCGGTGGAGAAGTTTGAAGAGGCCGTGCGCCGCGTCGTATTGCTTAACAAGCGCTTCGTGCCGCCTTATGGCAGCGGATCGTCGCTTTACATCCGCCCGCTGCTCATCGGTACCGGTGCGCAGGTAGGCGTCAAACCCGCTACGGAGTACCTCTTCGTCATCTTCGTTACGCCCGTGGGACCGTATTTCAAGACCGGTTTCCGCCCCTCGAAGGTCTGCATCATGCGAGGCTACGATCGCGCCGCACCTCATGGCACTGGTATGGTGAAGGTCGGCGGTAACTATGCAGCCAGCCTCGCAGCCGGTTCCAAAGCACGCGAAGCAGGCTACGCCGCCGTGCTCTACCTCGACCCGAAAGAGAAGAAGTACATCGACGAATGCGGCCCAGCCAACTTCTTTGGCATACGCGGCAACTCGTACATCACGCCCGCGTCAAACTCCATCCTGCCCTCGATCACAAACAAGAGCCTCATGCATTTGGCCGAGCACATGGGTATGACCGTGGAGCGTAGACCGGTGCCTTTCGAGGAGATCGCCACCTTCGACGAAGCGGCCGAGTGCGGCACAGCAGCCGTCATCGCCCCCATCTCTGCGATCGACGACTTGGACGAAAACAAGTCGTACGTCATCGCCAAGGATGGCAACGTGGGCCCAGTCTGCGAGAAGCTCTATCATAAGCTGCGCGCCATCCAGTGCGGCGACGAGCCGGACGAGTTCGGCTGGGTGTCGATCATCGAGTAAGAAACGCCCAAGACATGCAGCGTCTGCCCCGCGCCAAACATCCGTAAGAGCAGAAACAATCAATCCGAAACAAAATATGAAAGCGAAAATGTTTTTGGTCTACAGCATGGCGACGATGACACTGCTGATGGGTCTGGGTGGCTGTAGCGAGAGTGAAGCGGGTAGTGAAAGTCCTTCGGCCACTTTGAAGGCCTATCACTTCACCAACTCGGGCTGCCTCTCCAACCTCCGATCGGACGGCACGGACGACACGACCTCCATCGTCGGTCGGCACGAGGTACTCCGCCTCAAGGCGCTTGGCAACGGTCGGCTGCAGATCCACCACGACAGTGTGGTCTACCAGTGCGCCGCGAAAATCGAGCTGCATGTTACCCGCAACGGGCAGTTGATCCACATCGAGGAGCGCGATGTGGCTTCGGCGCAAGCCAATTGCACCTGCCCCTACAACCTGAAGTATGAGTTCCCGTTGGAATACGGCGACTACCGGATCCGAATCAACGACGGCAATACGTTCCCGTTTACCTACACCTCGGCTACGGATATGACGCTCATCCTGGGAGATTACAAGGGGTTGTACTGATTAGAGTAAGGTTTTTTTCTCTCATTTTTATTGATCGAGAAGGAGGCCGTCGGAGCAATTTCGGCGACCTCCTTCTTTCTTTTCGGGCAGGGACGCTACAGTCGGTCGATCTCTCCCACACCTGCGCCCGTACCCTTGTATTTGCTTTTGGCGGCATTGAACCGGTAGCGCAGGGTCAGCTCAAGCTCACGCGTGTCGTAACGGTTGCTCTGATAGAGCTCCATCCGTGGGAAGCGCAACAGATTGCCGTCCTTCCGTCCACGGAAGATGTCCCAACCCTTCAGCTCCACGCGCAGCCGGTCGTTGAAGAATGACCGTGTGAGGCCCGCATTGACGCTGAACGACTTTTCGGTCAGATGCACATTCTCATAATCACCCGTGCCCTGATAGCGCAAGTCAACCGTCAGGAGCAATCCGGCCGGTAGGCGGAGCGAATTGCTGAGCGAGGCTTGGAGCATTGGGTCGTTATATCGGATCGTTTCGTTGTCTACGTCCACGTCGGCCCATTGCTTCACGAGGCCCACGCTCAGTTGCGGCGTCCACAGCCCAATGGTCGGCGTGACCGTGGCAAAGACCGTCAGCGCAGACTGGCGATCGAGGTTACGGAAGGTGATCAGGGAGACTTTCGGGTCATACTTGCTGCGCTCCGTCCAGTAGACCACCGCGTCACGATTCATCTTATAGCTTGCCATCAGTTGCACGATGCGCCACGAGGCCGTAAGGCTCACGTCGTGCGTCACGGTGGGCTTCAACAGCGGGTTGCCCGTTTGCAAAGAGAGGCGATTGGCGTAATACACGTTGCTGCTCAGCTGGCGATAAGTCGGGCGCTGCGTCTTGGCCGTGTAAGCCAATTGCAGGTCGACGCCCTTCGCCCGCGTGCCGAACGAGACACTCGGGAACCACTGGTTATAGCTGCGGTTCTGCCCCGCGAGCGGTCGGCCGTCGCTGAGGTAATCTGAGCGGACATGCTCGTAACGCAGCCCAGCGCCCAACTGCCCGATGGGCGTTGTCCGTGCATATTCCGCGAAGAGACTGCCGTTCCACTCGTCTACAGTCATGTCCGACGACGGGACGATACGCTCGGGATTGCTGTACGTGTCTGTGCGGTGCGTGCGGACATATTCGCCACCGAGGGAGAACTCGCCACCCAAGACGGGGTAAGACAGAATCAGCTTCGAAGCCACAAGGCGATTCTGTACGCGATTTTCTGAGTTCACAACGCGATCTTCCTGCATGCGGCTCGATTCCTCCACGTGTGCCCGCGACGTGCTACCACTCGTGTAGTAGTCCGCATTGAAGTCGATTCCCATGCGGCCCACCGTCCCGTTGTAATACGCATTGAGGCGGTGCGATGGGTCGGACGTCTCGCGCCTATCCTCACGGTTCTTCCATTCGTCGTAAAAAGCCCCGTTGGCGTACACCATACTGTTGAAGGTCGGGTGTCCTGTCTCGGAAAGCATGCCGGGCGAAAGCGTGTAGCGAAGGCCGACGTAATGCTTGGGCGAGATCTCCCAGTTGGTGCCGGCCGTGATGCGCACCCACTGATCTACGCCCGTGCCGTAAAGCTGGTTCTCCTGCCGCCAAAGCGTATCCAGGCGCGTCAACTGCGTGATGCGGCTATCCTGTATGTACTCGCCGCGACCGTAAAGGACGGTGCCAAAGACATCCCAGCCACTCTTGCGCCAATTCACATTCACCTGCTCGCGGAGGTCGGTCGTCTCGCCTTGATACCAACTGGATCGTGCGTCGAACCCGAAGCCATCGCCTGCGCGCCGCACCGTGTTGATACGGATCACGGCCTTCACCGAGGCGTCGTAGCGTGCACCAGGATTGCGAATGATCTCCACGTCGCGGATGTCGGCCGAGTTCAGCTGATCCAGCTCCGAGAGGTCGCGCACCTCACGGCGGTTGATGTAGATCTTGGCCTCACCCTTTCCAAAGACGGAGAAAACGCCCTTGTTATCGGTCGTCAGCGAGGGCAACCGACGAAGCACATCATTCGCCGTACCCGCCTGACTCAACACCGAGCCCTGCACCGACGCCACGAGCGCATCGCTCTTCAGTCGGATAGCAGGTCGCTGAGCCCGTACCGTCACCTCGCCCAACTGCGTGGATTCGGGATTCAGCGTGACGGTCACGCCTGACTGTGGCGCCTCGACCGTACGCGTCTCGTAGCCCACAAAGGAGACCTTGAGGAACGTGCGCTTGGCCGCGCCACCTTCTAATGCGAACGCCCCGCGAGCATCGGTGATTGTCCCTGTCACAAGCGATGAGTCGGGCAACGCATACAGTGCCACGTTGGCAAACTCAATAGGTTGGTTTTGCGCGTCTACCACGCGCCCGGTCAATGTTTGTTGTGCGTAAGTAGCACATGCTGCGGCCAGTATGCCGATCAATAGGAGATAGATTCGTCTCATGTCCGTGTCTATTTAGGTTTTCTACAGACATGACGCAGGAAGGAGCCGTGCGTTACACTTCCTCCACAGCTCAGAGCAAGCCAGAGGGCAAAAAAAGAGAGGCGACTCGTTGAAAAGTCACCTCTCTCTCGTATGAAAGCCGCACTGTGGAATTGAACAAACTCCGAATGACAAGATTTGAGTGCCATTGACATCGTTGTAATCTGCTGTGCCTCGAGAGGCAAACCCGAAGGTTGCAGCCCGCCATTGGTGCCAAGAGCGTGTCTCGGAATTCTGATATTTATGATGAGTTTCCCAATCGAACAAGTGCGGCTTAACTCGGTGTTATGATCGCTCTCTTGCGTTATCGTGTCGCAAATATAAAACGAGAATGAAGACCGGCAAGGATCTGTGAAGAAAAAACGCACCGTGACGTTTTGCGCCTATCACTTAACGCAGGGTCGATAAGACAAAAAAGAGAGGTCGGTGCTTTTGTATGTCAAACCTACGTCTATCTTTGCGGCGTCTTTTTGAAACAAGAGGCGAGATAGCTCAGCTGGTTAGAGCGCATGATTCATAATCATGAGGTCCCCGGTTCAATCCCGGGTCTCGCTACCGACAAAAGATGAGAAATGGCCGCAAGGCCATTTTTTTTGCCTGACTCCCCCACTTGTATTGCCGCACTGTGGTGGTATTTCAGTGCGAGGAATCGGATTTTCTCGAAAAGGAGTGATCTCGACTGTCTTTGTATTCAATTCGTTTCCGTCGAAGCCCTGTCGCACTGCGCGACGGGGCTTCGTTTTTTGTCAAAGAGGGCATCATGTGATGTGTCAACACTTCGCCTTTCGTCGAAAGGGCAGTGCGCCTTATGAGGGAACTTTTTCGCCCAACAACTAATCATCATAGGCTATAAAAGTTCTTCTACAAGCGAAATATGATTTTCATAGTCTATGAGAGCTACTCATCAAGTAAAAAATGATCCTCATCGGCTATGAAAGTTCTTCTACAATTAGAATACGATTTTCATAGGCTATAAGCACTACTACTCAAATAAAAAACGATCCGCATAAGCTATGAAAGTTTTTCTATAAGTAGAATACGATTTTCATAGGCTATAAGAGCTACTTCTCAAATGAAAAATGATCCTCATAGGCTATGAAAGTTATTCCACAAGTGAAAAATGACCCTCATAGACTATGAAAGTTATCCCACAAGTGAAAAACGATTTTCATAGCATATAAAAGTAGCTTGTGAGGAGAAAAAGAGTTGTCATAAGGCATAGCGAGGCTTGGATGGGGGTCGAAGTCTTGGTGCGGCGGGCAAGTGGGCATGGATGAGCGTCGGAATGGTGGATTGCGGTGCAACGCCCGCCTCTATACTTTACAAATGCAAGAAAGAGCGCAAAAAGAGCGGCGATTTGTTACGATCATGGGCGAGTTAATGAAAGTTTCTATTTTCGCGCCGTTCATTTTGCTCGGTGCCAATGTGCATCTGACGAGAATGAGTGGTGAGATTTCAAACCAAAACATCGACAACGAATACTTTATATCCATACACCTTATGACCTACAAATACGATTGTAAAAAGCATGGCGGGCGGAGGCTTGGATGGGCCATGATGTCACTCTGCATCGTGGCCGCAACGGGGTTACAGCCAACTTGGGCTGCGGAGTTTGACCCGACAACAGGCCACATGACAGCAACGCAACAGAAAGGAATCATCACGGGACGGATCGTGGACGAAACGGGCGAGCCGGTGGTGGGTGCGAACATCGTCGTGAAGGGTACGACGACGGGAACAACGACGGATTTAGAGGGGCGCTTCTCGCTCACGGTGGAGGGTCCGAACGTTACGCTGGTAGTCTCTTACGTGGGCTACGAGCAGATGGAACTGCCTGCGGTGGCAGGTAGCACGCTGAATCTGCGATTGGTGCCAGACTGCAAAATGCTGGACGACCTGGTCGTGATCGGCTATGGAAGCAAGGACAAGAAGAGCCTGACGAGCTCCATCTCGTCGCTGAAGAACGACGACATCGAGCGGCTGGCACGGTCGGCCTCGACGGTGGACGGCATGCTGGGCGGCGCTGTGAAGGGCGTCTTCAGTGTGCAATCGAGCGGTGCGCCAGGGGCTGGGCCACTGATTAATGTACGCGGCATCACGTCGCCCATACCGCGGGATAAGATGACGAAACAGTCCAACGCCCCGCTGTACGTGATCGACGGTATGCCCTACTTCGTCGAGGACAACAACCTGAATCCGCTGCTGGCCATCTCACCGTACGACATTGAGAGTGTCGACATCCTCAAGGACGCCTCGGCTACGGCCATCTATGGTTCGCGCGGTGCCAATGGCGTGGTGATCGTCAAGACGCGCAACGGGAGGAAGAACGAAAAGATGACGATTGATGCGGGTTACACCCTCTCCGTCGGCAACCCGATCAAGGAATACAGCCCACTCAACCCGACGGAGTTCAGGCAGCTGCAGGGCGAGATCATGGACGGAACGGTGCGCCACATCCGCGAGAACCTGGGCGGAATGATGGACGCAAACATGTACACCGTGCTCCAATCGTTCGGGAAAGTGGAAGCGACGCTGGACGAGGATACGTACCTCTATAAACTGACGGCTTACAACGGGTTGCGTGACGACGTCTTCGGTCGTGCAAACACGAATTGGAACGACGAAATCACGCACCGGAACGCCACCACGCAGCAGTATTACGTCTCACTCCGAGGTGGATCGGCGGTGACGAACTACTCCGTGTCGCTGAACGCGATGGATCAAGAGGGCCTGATGAAAAACGATCGCCTGAAGCATTACGGCGGACGGATGGCTATCGACACGGAGGTCTCGAAATGGGTCAAGGCTGGGGCTACGCTGAGCTATTCGGGATCGGCACGCCATTCGGGCAACCTGCGGGAAGGCTTTCAGGAGGGCCTGACGGCGTGGCGCATGCGCCCGGATCTGCCGGTACGTGATGAGCAGGGCAACTTCATGCGCTTCGATGCGACGCCGCTCTACGGTGTGCCCATCATGAGCCCGAACCCCGTGGCGGTAAGGGACCGGAAGAACCGCGCCGTGTCGAGTCAATTCATGGGCAATGGGTATGCGGACGTGACGATCTTGGAAGGTCTCAAGGCGCATGCTGAAGTCAACGTCTCTGTCTTTGGTCAGCGCGACCGCACCTTCATCCCCTCGCATGCGCAGTCGCTTATCCCGGGCGTGGAGCTGAAGGCTGAGCTGGGCGAGGAATACAGCACAACGACGCAGACGTCGGCCAACGTCCGGCTCGATTACAACCGCTCTTTCGGGCACCATAACCTGGCGGCCCTGCTGGGCGTGGGTGCTGACCGTACGCACTATCAGCTCCGGACGCTGAGTGCTAGCGATTTCTTCAACGAATCGGACATGGACAACATAGGGTCAGCCAATACCTACCTGCCCATCATGGACGCTTATGCCCGCGGCGGACTGAACTCCACCTACGCGCGTGTCAGCTATGACTATGCGCAGCGTTACCTGACCGAACTGAGCCTCCGCAGCGACGCCTCGTCGAAGTTTGGGCCGAACAATCGCACGGCTGTCTTCCCGGCCGTCTCTCTGGGTTGGCGCTTGGGCAATGAGCAGTTCATGGCGGGGGCGTGCAGCTGGTTAGACGACCTTAAGCTGCGACTAAGCTGGGGTAAGACGGGGTCGACGAACGTGGACGACTTCTCCTACCTCCGCTACTACTCCAAAGGCGGACGCTACGGCGAGAAGCCGGGCGTGTGGTTGGAGCGCAACCTGCCCAACCGTGACATCCGCTGGGAGATCACCACGGAGTATAACGGCGGTATCGACTTCTCCTTCTTCGACCATCGGCTCTATGGCTCAATCGACCTCTACAACCGCACGACGAAGGGCGCACTTGTCAATTCGCCCTACTTAGCCGAATCGGGCATGAACAGCTATACCTCCAACTTGATAGACATGAGTAATCGCGGCTTCGAACTGGAGCTGGGTGGCGACATCGTCCGCACGGCGGACTTCACCTGGAGCACGTCGTTCAACATCGCCTCAAACCGCAACAAGGTCTTGAAGCTGAACGGGGCCAACCTGAACAGTCAGATGCAGGATCTGATCGTCGAGGGGGAACCCGTCGGCGTGATTAAGGGCTTCCGGACCAAGGGTATCGCCAAGGATCAGGCGGAGATCGACCGCCTTAACGCTCAGGCAGCAGCGAAGGGTTACGGGGCTTACCAAACGTCCCTCGGCGTGGGGGACTACATTCTGGAGGACGTCAATGGCGACGGCCGCATCACGTCGGACGATCGCACCGTGATCGGGTCGCCCCTGCCCAAGTTCTTCGGCGGATGGAACCATACGCTCACCTATCGCAACGTGGACCTCTCGCTTTTCATGCAGTTCTCGCAGGGCGGCAAGGCGTTCTACTCCGACGTGGGGCTGGACCTGGAGAGCACCCTCGGGCAGAGCATCACCCGGGAGACCTTCCGCCGCACCTGGACGCCGGAACGCCGCGATGCGCTCTTCCCCCGACTCGTCTACGGACAGTACAGCAGCTACAATGCGAAGACCAACGACCGCATGATTTACTCCACCTCCTATTTGCGGATGAAGAACATCACCCTGACCTACCGACTCCCCAAGGCGGCCCTGCGCCTCGTGGGCGTACAGAGCGCATCCGTCTTTGCGATGGTCACCAACTTGTTCACCCTCACGGCCTGGCCCGGACTGGATCCTGAGCTCGTGGGCTCCGGCATACACCGCGGACAAGGCAACGACGCCGATCCGTACCCCCTGAGCCGCACCGTATCGTTTGGCGTGCACCTACAGTTCTAATTTCCACACATCCCCAACTATACAGTAATGAAAACGACACATGCTATCATAGGTCTCTGCCTGGCCTTGGCCCTCACGGCCTGCGAATTGGTAGGCAGCTTAGATAAGATCGAACCGGAGCACAAGCTGACGGACAACAACGTGATCACCGACGCCAAATCGGCCGAAGCGGCCCTCAACGGCGTCTATCTCTCTTGGCGCACCTACCGCATTGGCTGGATGCGCCATCTGCTCGGTGCCCTCACCGGGGTCGAGAACGAAGTGAACATCGCGGGCATCGACGGCTTTGCCGACAACGAGGTGACGGACGACAACACCGGTGTGGAAAGCAACTACATCGAGCTCTACTTCGTGGTGCAGAACGCCTCGGCGATCCTCGAGCACCTGGAGTCCACCGCCGCCATCCAGTCGCTCAGCCCCGCGCGCCGCACGGAGATCGTGGGCGAGGTGAAATGTTCGCGCGCCTTGGCCCGCCTCATGCTGCTGCGTCAGTATGGCGAGTTCTACGACCGCACGTCCGCTTATGGCATCGTCCTCTACCCCGGCAATCGCTCCATCAAAGACAATACGGCCCTGCCGCGCGCCTCCGTGGAGGAGAGCTACCGCGCCATCCTCTCCGATCTGGACGAAGCCATTGCCAAGGCCCCCGAGACGAACACGCACTATCGCATGAGCCGACTCACCGCCAAGGCGCTCAAGGCCCGCGTGATGCTCTACAGGAAGGAGTTCGCCCAGGCGGCCACCCTGGCGCGTCAAGTGATCGCCGAGGCGCCCGCGGCCGGTTACGCGCTGGAGGACAGTTTCAAGCAACTCTTCGTGAACAGTTTCCAATCGCAGGAAATGCTCTTCGCCGTCTACGCGATGGCCCCCGATGAGCTCTACAGCGACGGAGTCTGGAACCGTTCGACGGCCGGCCCGGTCACCAGTAAGCTGGCCAGCGCCGTGGCCCCCTCCGATAGCGTGCCAGACAAGCGCTTCGCAGCCATATACAAGGACCTCGATCCCGGGCGGCCGGAGGTGGTGAACAATAAGTACCCCATCACGGAGGGCCTGGCGGGCACCAAACAAGATTCGCACTACTACATCCGTCTGGCCGAGATGTACTACCTCATCGCTGAGGCCGAGGCGCGTCTGGGCAACCCCACCGCCGCACGCGCGGCCCTGAAGGAGATCCTCTGCATCGACCGCGCTGGATATACCCAGGCCTACGTGGAGGCCATTCCGGACTCCCGCCTCTTGGAGATGATCCTCCGCCATAAATGGCTGGAATTCTTCACCGAAAACAGTGAGGAATGGTTCGACTTAGTCCGCTTCCACGCTTGGGACAACTACCCCATTGCCCCCTATTACGTCAAATCCGACCGACACCTCATCCTCCCGATCCCCCGCAAGGCACTCGGCGGAAATCGGGCCTTGAAGCAGAACCCCGGCTATTGACCCGACGCCCTGAAGTGTACCTTCCGAGAGGCTCACCCACACACAACTACGTTTAATTTCTACATAAACAAGAGATGAAAAAGTACTTATTCCTCGCAGTCATGGCCTTACTCGCCGTGGCATGCAAACAGAAAGCCTCAGATGGCTTCGTGATTGACGGCAAATTGACTGGTAACGTTGAGAATGCCGTAGTAAAGATCTTCGATGCGGCTGATCCGACGATGACCGTTGTCGACAGCGCCGTGGTTAAGGAAGGCAAGTTTCAGCTGAAAGGCAAAGTGGACGAGCCGACCATGTTCCAGCTGACGATAGATCTGCCCGACGCCTCGCTCTCGGAGCAGGAGCGCACGTTAGCTTATGCTTTTTACGTCGAGAACGCACCCATGACCTTCACAGCCGATGCGGCCACCATGCCTACGCTCTTCTACATCCCGGATCGTAAGACGGTGAACCCCGTCATCACAGGCTCACCCACGCAGGAGCTGAACGAGAAGTTCAACGCCCAGATGGCCGACAAGGAGAACCGCCTGAGCGAGCTCAGCGAGAAACAGGCCTCCGTGTACTACTCCGCTGAGGAGCGCACCGACAGCATCATCGCCGAGGCCGTCCGCATGGAGAGTGAAATTGAGGCCCTCCGCAAGGAGTGCAACGACGCCCGCCTGGACTTTATCCGCAAAAACGCCGCCTCCATCGTCGCGCTGGATCAAGCCGGCATACTCGTCTACGCGGATGAGCTGACAACGACGGACGTGGACGAGATCCTCAAGGTCTTGGAGCCCTCGTGGAAGGGTAAAGCACGTTATGATCTGTTGGTACAGCAGATGACGACGAAGAAAAACATGGCTCTCGGCTCCGTCATCCCCGACGCCGACTTCTCTACGACAGATGGCAAGACCGTCAAGCTGCACGACGTGCTCCCGAAAGAGGGTTACGCGCTCGTAGAGTTCTGGGCCTCGTGGTGCTCGCCCTGCCGCGCAGAAATTCCACATCTCAAGCAGATCGTGTCGAAGTACCCCGCCTTCCATATTATTAGCATCTCCGTCGACGACGACGACGCAGCCTGGAAGAAAGCCCTCGATCAAGACAAGCCCTCCTGGACGCAGCTCCGCTGCCCTGATGGCATCCAAGGCATGGCCAACAAAGTGTACGGCATTATGGGTGTACCGGCCTGCTTCTTGGTAGACTCAGAGGGTAAGATTGTTCGGGTTGGCGCCCGCGGCCCTGTCCTGGACATGATGCTCAGCCAATTGTACGCCTCCAATAAGTAATCCGTTAACGACGGTCTATCCCGTCGATCACTAAAGGGCATCCCCACCTCGGGGATGTCCTTTTTTTGTCTCGTTTTCCAACCCCTCAGCGCGGAGATCACTAAAATGGACCTCGTTTTCCTACTCTTCAGCGCGGAGACCACCCAAATGGACCTCGTTTTCCTACTCTCCAGAGCGGAGATCACCCAAATGCGCCGCGTTTTACAACTCCTCAGCGCGGAGAACACCCAAACGCGCCGCGTTTTACAACTCTCCAGAGCGGAGAGCTCCAAAATGGACCTCGTTTTCCTACTCTCCAGCGCGAAAAGCACCAAAATGGACCGCGTTTTGGGGCCATCCATCGCAAAGAGTCCCAAAATGGACCTCATTTAGGGGTCATCCATCGCAAAGAGTCCCAAAATGGATCGCGTTTTGGGGTCATCCATCGTGGATAGTCCCAAAATGGATCGCGTTTTGGTGCCATCCATCGCGGAGAGTCCCAAAATGGATCTCGTTTTGGGGTCATCCATCGCGAAGAGTCCCAAAACGCGCCTCGTTTTGAGGTTACATCTGCTGTAGGGGCGTATTGCATACGCCCCACAGGCGATCCCCACGGGATCGAATCAAGAAATGCGGCACGTTTTCCAGATATACCCGCTGTAGGGCGCAACAGCATACGCCCCACAGGCGATCCCCACGGGATCGAATCAAGAAATGCGACACGTTTTCCAGATATACCCGCTGTAGGGCGCAACAGCATACGCCCCACAAACGATCCCCACGGGATCGAATTAGGAAATGCGGCGCGTTTTCCAGATATACCCGCTGTAGGGCGCAACAGCATACGCCCCACAGGCGATCCCCACGGGATCGAATCAAGAAATGCGGCACGTTTTCCAGATATACCCGCTGTAGGGCGCAACAGCATACGCCCCACAGACGATCCCCACGGGATCGAATCAAGAAATGCGGCACGTTTTCCAGATATACCCGCCGTAGGGCGCAACAGCATACGCCCCACAGACACCCCCATCGGGGGTGAATAGGGAAACGAGAAGCGTTTGGGAGTACCACGGATGGAAGAGGCACCTATCGAGGAGACGAGAAGCAGTCGCCATCAAGCCGGGGCGGGTCACTACTCGCGCCTATCCCTATTATTGGGTAGAGATGAAGCTAAAAAATCGCTATCATTAGCGATGCTCCGAAGAGAGTTCATGCGATGGGAAAGGTCTACTTTTGCGTCCGTGATCAATGAACGTATTGAACGAATAATGGATAAAATGCTTTTCTCGGAAAACATGAAACTGGCCGATTTGATTTCCGCCAACCATAACCTCATTCTTATGCTGCCTCGTTTCGGCATTCCTCTGGGTTTCGGGGAGCGAAGCGTAGCGCGAGTATGCGCCGCGTACGACGTGCCAGTGGATTTCTTCCTCCTGGTCTGCAACGTCTACACCTTCGATGCCTATCTGCCGAATCGTGAGACCCTTCAATCGATCGACATGCGCCTACTCGTGCCCTATTTGCATGCTTCTCATCAGTATTACTTGCGTCATTTGCCCTATTTGGGACGTCTGCTCGACGGGATGGCCTCGAAAGTGGATAAGCGATATGGAAATATGTTGCGCCACTTCTTCGCGGGGTATAAAAATGAAGTTGAGGAACATTTCGACTACGAAGAACAGGTCGTTTTTCCCTACATCGAGCGACTGCGAATAGCCTCCGAAAACGGCGAGACCTTACCCGAATCGTATCATATCCATGACTATGCCGAGGCGCACGACAATATCGAGGATAAACTCAACGACTTGACCCAAATCATCTTCAAATACCTGCCGGGGAATGTGTCGCCTGAAGACTCTATCGACGTCGTCTTCGATATATTCCAATTATCGGCCGACTTAAACAAGCATGCGCTGATCGAAGATCGTATCCTCGTCCCGTATGTCGAAATGCTGGAGGCAAAACGTGCATGAGCCGCAAAAAGAAGGTACTTATCGTCGAGCCCTCCATCATCATTAAGGAAGGGCTGATCAAAATCCTGGGGAAGTCTCCGGAGCTGGACGTCCTACGCCCATCCGACGGCACGGAGGACTACGCAGAACGCATCTCCGTGGCACGTCCAGACATTTTATTGATCAACCCGACCGTAATGCCCTACTCCAAGCGCTACCCAGTCTATAGCTTAGCCCAGGAATACCCTCACATGACCATCATAGCCCTCGTTTACCAATATATCGACAACACCATCCTGCACGCTTTCCATAGCGTGCTCGAGATACGCGAGTCCGCCGAACGGATAGTCGATATCATACTCGAGGCCTACGCATCCACGTCCGATAGAGCCGAAATGCTCGACCCCGCAGGCGGTCACGAACTGACGCGACGTGAGACAGACGTCCTCGTACTCGTAGCCAAAGGGCTGATGAGTAAGGAAATCGCCGAACGCCTCCACATCTCCGTCCACACCGTCATCTCACACCGCAAAAACATCACCCGCAAGACGAACATAAAATCCGTGGCCGGCCTGGCACTCTACGCCCTGATGAATAACCTCATGGAAGAAGGCGACGCATCGTAGCCCGAGCGCCGTCCATCAGGTCGCCACGCCACTTATCCCACACGCGCGGCCGGGACAGCCTCCGATAACGAAGCGCGTTCCGGCCGCGTGGGCATTTTACCCTACTTTTGCGCCCACAAACATTACCCATCCATCCATTAATAGAGAATATGAAAGCATTAGAACGCATCGTCGCTGAGAAGTTGCTCAAGATTAAAGCCGTCAAGCTGCAACCCGGAAACCCCTTCACCTGGGCCTCGGGCTGGAAGTCACCCATCTATTGCGACAACCGCAAAACGCTCTCCTATCCCGCCCTCCGCACCTTTCTCAAGATCGAATTGGCACGCACCATCGTAGAGAATTTCGGTGAAGTGGAGGCCGTGGCCGGCGTCGCCACAGGCGCCATTGCGCAGGGTGCCCTGGTGGCCGACCTGCTCGGACTCCCCTTCGTCTACATCCGCTCCAGGCCGAAAGATCACGGACTGGAAAACCTGATCGAGGGCGAACTGAGACCCGGATCGAAGGTCGTCGTCGTGGAAGACCTCGTCTCTACGGGCGGTAGCAGCCTCAAAGCCGTCGAGGCCGTCCGCAATTTCGGTTGCACGGTCATCGGCATGGTGGCCATCTACACCCACGGCTTCCCCGTGGCAGAAGAACAATTCCAAGCCGCCAACGTGCGCCTCATCACCCTCTCAAACTACGACGCCGTGATCGAAGAAGCCCTCAAGACCGAATACATCACCCCGACCGAGGAGGCCATCCTGCAAGAATGGCGCAAAGATCCCGCCCACTGGAACCCACAGGACTAACCCCGACTACTCCCCCACCCTACCCCCTCCTTACTCCTCCTTAGTACATACATAATGACAGAATTCACCAGCACCATCCGCCCCATTCCCCACAACGACGCCCGCGTTTTCGCCATGCTTTCCGACCTCTCCAACTTGCAACGCGTGCGCAACAGCATCCCCGAGGACAGCATCAAAGCCTTCTCCTTCACCGACGACCATTGCAGCTTCGAAGTGAGCCCCATCGGGAAGATCGAGTTCCGCATCGTCGACCGCGAGCCCAACAAAACCATCAAGTTCGAGACCACTCAATCGCCCGTCCCCTTGCAACTCTGGATCCAGCTCAAACAAGTGGCCACGAGCGACACCCGCATGAAATTGACCGTCCGCGCCGACCTCAATCCCTTCCTCAAACCGATGGTCTCCAAGCCCATGCAGGAAGCCGTCGAAAAGATCTCCGAGATCTTGGCCCGCCTGCCCTACGAAGAGCAAGACCTCACCCCATGAAACGCCCTCACATTGCGTCCATCGTTGCCACGCTGCTCGTCGGACTCGTCACGGCCTGCACCGAGCCTAACCCCATCGACAACTATCCCGTTGCGCTACGCCTCGATCTGACCTTCAACGACAAGGCCCTGCGTACCGTCCCCTCCGCAGCCACCTACACCCACTACAGCCACCCGATAAGCTCCGCCTATCAGGCCTTCGGATTCGGAGGTGTACTCGTAGTGCATGGCGTCGACGCCAAATTTTACGCCTTCGACCTCTCCTGCCCGTACGAAAATCGCTCCTCCGTACGCGTCGAGCCCGACAGCGACATCATCTACGCCGTCTGCCCACAGTGCGGCACCAAATACCTCATCAACGATGGCAGCGGCGTTCCCGTCGAGGGTGTCGGACGGCACGGCCTCAAGCCCTACAAGACCGAGAGCGATGGGCGAGGCACCGTGATCGTATACAACTGATCGCAGTCCCCGCACGGGCACTATTTTTCACTCCAGCGTTTTGCAAAAATGAGATCGCGTATATCTTTGCCGCCGCTTTAGCGAAAGCAAAGCACACAATTGACATGATTGTCACACGCGGAAGTAGCTCAGTTGGTAGAGCACAACCTTGCCCCAAAGGATGGACAAACAGCCAACCTTGGCAAGGCAGATGCAAAAGCCGACAAAAAGCACCAAGCACACATTGACACATTATTGCGGAAGTAGCTCAGTTGGTAGAGCACAACCTTGCCAAGGTTGGGGTCGCGGATTCGAGTTCCGTCTTCCGCTCTCAAGACCCAGATCTGCGGCTCGAATGGTGGAATGGTAGACACGAGGGACTTAAAATCCCTTGGCCGACAACGGCTGTGCGGGTTCAAGTCCCGCTTCGAGTACACGCCTCCCCGATTTGCAATCGGGGTACATTCTATGGTCTACGGATTTTTTCATATGGTTCAGGAGAAGCAATTTCTCCCCTCAAATTTCCCATCGAGCTGCGGTTCGGTGGGATTTTTTGGCTTAAGTACAATGGCGCCAATCAAAAAGTACAAAAACGGGACGTGTTTTTCGCGCCCCGTTTTTTGTATCCCTTTCATACCTCGAAAGGGGGTATTTTCACCCCTTTTGATTGTCTACTTTACTTCTTGGAAGGTCGTCGAGTAGATCAGATTGAACACGACGATCTTATTGCTGCGTGTCTGCATTGTGGCACGGCTGCGGCTGAGGGCGGAAACCGTATCGCCCAGCGTCTCACCTTGGAGGGCATCGTGTAGCTTTTCCACCGTGTCGAGCATTTGCAGGGCCATGTCGCGCACCTTTTCAGGGGCGAGTTTGATCTAGCAACAGGTAGGAAGGAGGGATGTACAAACTCCTCAGCGGTGTTGATGGAGGGCCTTTTGTCGAAAAAAGGAGAAAGCAGCCAAAGCCGATAGCAGATTGGTGATAAAGTTCGAGAAGCACCGATGGCGGGTATGCTCTATCTGACAAACGCTTTTTCACCTGATCATTAACAGTCTCGATCAGAGATTTTTTCCGAGTCATAATCTTGTCATGTTGAAGCATTAAGGCATTCTTCACTGACTCTTCTTTAAATGAGTGACAAGGTGAACTCCATCGATAAAGAGCTGTTCGAATAGGTCTTTCAAGATATAGCCCCTGTCTCCGAAGAGCTTCCCGAAAATCCGTTTGTGGAAGTCCATGTGTTTCAAGAGGGCTCTGTCGTCTACATTGCCCAGAGTCAAAAGAGACGCATGACAAGACGACCGCAGATGCACAGTATACTTTTCCATATCCCTGCATCTTGTGGCAAGACACCACTTATCATATCAGGGCTATGTACCTCGTAATCCGACCCATTTTATGCGCTCCATCGCGGAGGACAAAAAAATGAGGCTCATTTTGGACTTCCCACGACGGAGAGTTCCAAAACGAGCCTCGAAATGATCCTCTCTACGCTTGAAGAGGATGCGGGGCGGCCGAACGAGCGGCCTAACGGCTTCTTATTTCACGATCACTTTATGCACGGAGCCGTCGCGCAGGGTGATGATGTACGCGCCGCGCTGCATGGGGATGCTCGTTTCGCCGGCGGGCAGGTCGATGCGCTTCACCAGGCGACCCGCCACGGAGTAGATGCTCGCTACGTCGCTGCGATCGATACGGAAATGGATTTGCTCCCCGTGCGACCACACGGCCGAGCTCATGATCAGCTCGTTGGAGACGTGATCGGGGCCGAAGGTGAGGGTCACTTCTTCGCGGACGCTGGGCACGATGTATTCGTACTCCCCATTCGCGTTGAGGATGCCCGAAAGCTCTTCCAGCGCGCCACCCTGCACACGGCGATTGGTACGCACCATCAGCGGGCGGGAACCTTTCGGATAGGAGGCGCTGAAGCGGAAGTTGCTCCGGCTGTTCACCGGCCAGATGCCTGCCCGCGGTGTGGTCGTGACGCCACTCACTTCGGGCATGGTGACCGTATGCGTGAGCACCGGATCCACGGCGTTGCCGACACAGAGGTAAACGACGCCGTCCGTGGAGAGGCTCAGCGCGAGGGGGTACTCCTCGCCGTCGATCGTGACGCTCTTTCTTTTCAGCTTCAGGTTGTTGAGGCTGTTCGGAGTCACCGACTTATAGTAGATGAGCGGATAGCAGCGCTTTTCGACACGCTCGCACGGGCGGATCTCGATATGGACATTCACGGAGCCATACGTCGTGAGTCGGTCTACGTCGATGGCGTCGCTGTAGCTGCCATTCAGGCCTTGGGTGGAGCCGATGGAGAAGTGCAGATCGGCTCCGCTGTCGAGGCGTAGGTCTTTCATCGTCAGCGTGCCGGCTTGCTGCTCGTAGCATTGTCCGCGGAGGCGCAGGGAGGTGAATCCCGGGTTCAGATGTCCGCCGTTTTCGACGTGCACGTCGGTGTACTGGATGCCGAAGCCGCCAAACGTAGACGTGGTGATCACATCCAGCGCGTTGCCCGGCAGCCAAAGCTCACTTGTGGGGCGCCCACAAGCGCCGATGGGCTCGAGGTGCAGATGGCGGGTGTACATTCCGGCGTAGTCTTTCGAGAGCATCTGCGGTTCGGAGATCAGCTCCAGGTGGCCTTCCCGTTCGTGCTTCTCGTCGGTCCAAAACTCCACTTGGTTGCGCGTTTTGAGCGTATCGACAAAGAAGCGCGCGTGGCGGATGGCGCCGCCCTTGACGTGGTCGAAAGAATCCGTGAGGAAGGAGAGCACGGTGTGGTCGAGCACCAACACATTCCGACGTTCGGTGGGCGTGTTGGGGCCGAATTGGATGAACATCGTGTCGAGCGGTGTCTCGCCCGGGGCATAAATCTTACCCTTATAGTGGCTGACGCACTCGCGGCAGCGCTTGCCGTCCACGGCATACTCGGCGAAGGGGGCGGTGCGGCGGCTGTAACCCAATTTGATGATGGGTTGGTCGCCGGGTAGGCCGCTCCAGGTGGTCCATTTTATGCGATCGTCTCCGGCGCGGATCAAACTGTCGTGGCAAATCAGGGAGTCTGTCTTGATCACGATCTCGGTGTTACCTCCCGCGTTGGTGAGTGCGTCAAGCTCGAGCACGCCGAAGGTCTCGATCACGGGTGACTCCAGCACGAGGCGTTGGTTGCCAGCTTTCAGCCGGGCGTCACTGTGGAAGGTGAGGCGGGCGGTGTGGTGTAGGTAGGCGCGTGGTGTTTCGCCGCTGCCGCAGCCCGTAGCCTGACAGGTGGTGGGGCAAGAGGGCGTGTGGAGGAGCATGTTTTCCGTCCAGTTGCCCTTGTTTGCCTGCGTTTTGAGGAAGAGCCCGTAGCCGCGTACGTCTTCGCCGTGCAGCAGGCCGTTCGCCGTCGGAGGGGTGCCCAAACCTGTGCCCTCACCGCCGGTATACATCAGATTTTTGTACACATCGATCCGATCCGAGGCCACGGCCGCAAATCCGCCGCTGCGGATGGGCTTCGTGCTGCCATCACTCGCCACGTAGGTGGTGAAGGTGAGTTGCAGATCGCGAGCCTTATTTTCGTTCGGGTCCAGATCGCAGTGAAAAGCGCTGTTATCACATCCGCCATTCACCCCGCCGGCATAGCCTACGCCTCTTCTGACGGGCTGACCGTCCCTTTCTTCGTAGTCGGTGCTAAGAAATGGATCCTCGCGTGTGCCGATATTGGCCAATCCGCCATAATTCAGTTTGATGTTGTTGTCTGCGCCGATGAAAAAGCTATTATCCGAATGCGTAGAGGTATAAGAAAGGTCTTGGAGGTAGACATTATTCCGCATTTCGTCGCAATCGCAGGCTTTGATCTTAGATAATTTCTCGAGGCTATCCGTCTGGGCGAGTAATAAGACCCCTCCGCCGATTCCGCCAGTGATGTCCACGGGGTCGCGCAGATCAATATCGCCCTCGCGAGTGCGAAAAACGACGTGCCCGGTAGTGTACCGCCCGGTGAGTAAGGCGCCGCGGTTCAAGATGATATTCCCCCGCCGACCGGCGTCGAGCACAAGGCTTTCGTTGTCGCTCTTATACTCCAGCGAGCGGTGTGCGGCGCCGCGGGCCATGGTGTTCAAGTCGTTCAGTGTGCCCGGGTTCTCCAATCGGCCGGCATACGCCGCCCAGCCTGCCGCGCTTTCCACGCCGCAGCGACCGAGTCCGCCGATGATGCCCGAATGTTCGTAGCGGAGCATGCTCTGGCCCGCGCGCTGGTGCAGATTGCCGCCGTTGCAGATGTATTCGCTGGAGTAGGGGATGGTGACGCGAGCGTTCCGGCGACCTCCGCTTGGCATATCTATCGCCAGGCGGGCAAAGTAGACGTTTCCGCCCTCCATGCCTTCCGTGCGCGTCATCTGTGCATGACTATCGTCAAATCCGGCTTGCAGATGGACCTCGGCCGTGCCACCCGTGCCTTGATAGATGAACGCATTGTCGGTGCCCGTTTTACTATTCCCGACGTAAGCCTCCGTGGGCGTGTAAATCTTGGAACCGGCCGCGTAGCCGAGGTAGAGATCGCCCTTTCGAGAGATCACGTTCAGCGTGTCGGCGTTCTGTCCCGCATATTCCACGCGAGCCGTACGGATGTTATTTGCGGCTACGAGGTTGGTTTCCGTACCTCCGCCGGCCGGACGTGTGATTTTTGTGACGTCGTTGAGGTACAAATTGCCACGATGACCATTCCGATCGGCCAATCCGGCATTATCGCAGCCCGAGACAAGGGCCTGATCCGGCGTGCGATCCTCCACCCAGAAGGTCAGAAGCCCACTCGCCACGTCGTCCGTATATCCCGCGGTGTAATCAATCCCTTGGGCTATCACGTTTCGACTCTCCGAGAGGATCAGAAGGTTGTTATTCATCCCCGGCTTCCACACCTCGTCGGTGCGAAACTCCGTATTACCCAGCGCCTGGATATGCATCGCGCCGCGATTTTGCGTCAGCGGTGCATAATAGGTAGGCGCCACGGGGTCGTTGGCTCCATTGATCGCGTGTTGCACCGTGTCGCTCGTGGAAGGAAGGAAAACGAGGTTGGCCTCGCAGGCCGTTTTGTTGTCATTATTGCCATAGTTCAAAATATAGAGCGGCTTCGTGCCGGTGATCTTCAAATTGGGCGTTCCAAACCCACCGCCGAAGTGCATGGTGAAGTTATCGAGCGGCAGACAGCCCTCGAAATTCTTGAGCATACCGCCCGAGTACACATTCAGGTGCTTCCTGCCGGCGCCTTGTGGACCCAGCTCAATCACGCCGGGGTTATTTCCGGTGAAAGCTGCTGGCACGGTGTCGGTATGCACATCCGCGTTGTTCGTTGTCCAATGATAATCCCCGTACAGGCCAAAAATGGACGCTGCAGCTCCCGTAGGCGGCGCGGCAATGGGGTGGTTGGTGATATGAGCCGTCGGTTGACGGTTGAGATAGGCTCCGAGGTGCGGCTTAGCAAAGTCGTGCGTCGCGTTTCCGTCTTCATATAAATCCTTAATTCCGCAGCACTTTTTCTTGTGATATAATTTTGTGTGTTGAGGAGTCTTTTTGCCTCTACATGTGATAGGAAGCGACCTTAGACTGGTATTAGTCCTTGCAGGCGCATAAAATCCCCCACCCAAGCCAATGGGGAAAATGAATACCACAAAGAAATGCTGTTTATTCAAGGAAAACTTCAGAGTAGTATGCTTTATTGGTATAAAGGTTTAGAACGTTCTGCCTTCCTGTGCGCACCCATTTCGCTGGCACACTGACAAATTGCAGGATAAAGGCTTTCAATCTGCTTGTCTTTTTCAACGGCTTAACCTTTTCACTGATACGACGGACGAGATAGAGATAGAAGTTCTTCAGCATGGCGGTAACCATCATGAACACCATGTTCTCAGCCATAAAGGAAAAGGGCAGATGTGCCCAGCCGAAGTCATTGTTCTGTATGTCGAAGTTCTTTTCACTTGCTCCTCGTCCATTGTAAAATGTAATGATGTCTTTCTCGGTTGATACCCAATCATTGGTAAAGGATACAGCGATATGTGTATATCACTCCGAACATATCCGTCTGTTTCTTACCACCCTTGTCCCTTAAAGGACTTCGCTGTACGACAAGCCTGTATGACTTTCCTTCAATGAGGTTGTCCATGTTGATGGATGTGACATCGTATTTTTCATAACCAACCTCGACGCTCTTCCATTCTTTCAGTTGGCGGAACTCTTCATAACGAGTGCCACAGTTGGCAGCACGTATATAGAATGTGTTACAGCGTTGCTCTACGGTTTGGATAATTTCCTTTGAGAACGACCCACAGTCGGCACGGAAACGCTCTATTGTCACACCAAGTTCTGAGATTACTCGGTCCATAATGCGACGAAGCGTGTCTTCCTGATGAAATTTCACATTGGTGTTTCCATCACGATTCTCACCTCCAACGATAATGCCCCCAATGGAAGCCCAACCAGGGAAGTAGCCAAAATCCTGTTTGTAAGAATATTTTGCATCGAACTTGTGGGCAGGAATAAACTGATGATCAAAGTCCAAGTCAACATGGCTGCCTACCTTTATAAGCCCCATCTGTCGTATCATTCGCAGAAGTAAGGTGTCCAGTTTCTCTGCTGCATTGAAGCTATACGACTTCCCAGAGATCTCGCTCTTATAGACGACATTCTCTTCGGCAAGATCCTTAAGTCCACGTCCTACAGTGTCGGCACCAGGCAGTTGCGTACCAGGTCTCTGCCTGAACTGCCCTATAAGTGTATTGATATTCTCAAGACATTCTCCACCACAAAGGTAACTGAAGAAGAGAGAACCGAAAATGCTTCCATGACTAAAAGCCTTATCGCTACACCCACGTTTGCCCAAGACAGATTCTGTAAGTTTTTCAAAGCCCAACTTTGAAAATACGTCCATAATATGATAAATTCCACCGAAAGAAGTGATATTCTCGTTTTTAATTGCTACCTTTACCATGTCAGATTTTTGCTTACTTGTTATGTTTGCAGCACCAAGATAGGTGAAATTTCTGACATATCCAAGTGTTCTGAGAACTTTGTTTCTCAGACACTTGGAGTTCTTACAAGAATTTATGCTGCGGAATTAAGGTGAGATAAAAAGTTGTTAAAGATGTATGGAAAGCAGAGAAAAGATTGGTGGAAAGGACAGGGCGCGGTTCCAGAAGATGGACAAAGAAAGAGTTAAAAGAATTAAAAGAAACAGGAAAAGTAAAGGGTTACGAAGGACATCACATTAATAGTGTAAAAGGACATCCAGAAGATGCTGGTGATTCGTCAAATATTGAATTTGTGAATAAAGGTGGAGAGCGTCTTAGTAGGCATAATGGTAATTACAGTAATCCATCAAGTGGGAAGAAAATCAATAGAGATTAAATCGGATATTGTTAAATTCATCATTTTTTTAATGATGAACCTTTACCATAAATAGTATAGCGTATATAGAAAAATAGAATATGAATAAAACATATAGATATTTAATTCATAGATTTCAGAACCAAGGTATTGAAGAATCCCAATCCGCCGGTGCAATCCTTATAGGAAAAGCGCCCCATATAGCCCCCGAGGCTTGGCTAAACACCCTGTATCCTCCGCTAAGTAAGAACGATGTCCAAGCATTGGAGAAAGAATTGGGCATGGAAATTCCCATCGATTATAAAAAAATCTTGTTAGATGTAAGCAATGGGTTAGACATATTGGTTGGAACCTTTTGTTTAGACGGGTTAAGAAGAAACTATAAAAGAAGCACTGATAAAAGTCGCCAACCGTTTTCGATTATTACGGCAAACATTCGGGAAAGACCTCGAAATGCCGCAGACGACCATTTCTTTATAGGCGGTTATGACTGGGACGGTTCTTATCTTTGTATAGATAAAAGAACAAGCACCGTGCACTATTGTGATAGAGACGATGCAACCTCCCTATTCCAATGGGAAACGTTCGAGCAAATGCTTATATCAGAGTTAAAGAGGATATACTCACTGTTTGATGAGAGGGGAAGAAAAATAGATGAAGACCTTTATACCACCCCAATTAAAAGGTAATATAAAGCCTCGTGATATTAGTCATATAAGGGTATCAGTGAACACCCATACAAGGGCATTGACGAACACTCTTATAAGGGTATTAACAACGGGTATACAATAAATCCGAATCGGAAACGTTATTAGAGGTAACTATTCAGCGATAAGGTGTATAAACTATTATTGATTACCAATAAGTCATATAAATAGATACAGGCAAATTCTAATAAAGAATGTCGTTTCGAGCCTTTTCGCCACAATGTTACGTTTATAAGTTCTTGATATTCAGCGATAAGGTTCATAGACTATTATTGATTATCAGTAAATTACACAAATAGGTGCAGACAAATTCTAATAAAGAATGCCTTTTCGAGCCTTTTTGCCACAATGTTAAGTTTATAAGTTCTTGATATTCAACGTTTATTATCGCTGAATAGTTACACCATTTCTTATGGATAATAGGTTGCTGTTTTGTTAGTTTACCTATAAGTTTGAAATGCTAAGACAAAGCTGAACAAATAACTTCAGTCTATGAATACAACGGATAATAGTCTATTCGGGTCAAACAACCCACACGATTCATCATGATTCCATAACGAGCGAAAAGTATGGCTTTTGTGATGTTTTATCGTGATGAGGCTACGCTATCAATACCGAAAAAAGTTTCTCATAACATTGTGATTCTAATTAAAAACGCCTTTGCAATTCTCATGCAAAGGCGTTTTTTTTATTTTCTTAATACAGATGTTCTGCTTAGAATACTGGTACTATCCAGAAGTGCATAGCACGATTTTCAGCTGGCAACTGATATTTCTTCAGTGGTTCAGAACCCCAGCTATCAATACCGCCCACACCCATCGTTGCACCATCCAAAGTGAGATTAGTGTACTTAGACAGTGGCACCTGATAGCTATGACGCTGATGCTTCTCACTTCCCTCATCGAGGTCAGAGATATTGTAATGTAATGCACTGGCAGAGAAAGCAGCCTCGTCAAATAATACTCGGAAACCACGACCACTGTTATCAGTCTGTTGCCACCAACGGATGTCACTCTTCGTACCTGTTTCCTGTGGACGGATGTAAGGGAAAAACTGCTTATCAGCAGTCTGCTCATAGCGTCCGATGCGCTGTGATAGCTTACGATCAGCATAGTTTTCAATAGGTCCACGACCATAGAATACCGACTTATCCATCTCGTAAGGCAACTGCATCAACATACCGAAGCGAGGAAGCTGAGGAGCCTTGCTATCTTCTTTGAATTCTATATCCATACTTACGTGGAGTGCACCATCTGATGCTATATGGTAAACGAGGCACAGCTGTCCGCCAACCTGTGGTAGTTCATACACCGCTGTGAGACTATTTATCTTCTTCTCAACCTGCAGTGATTTCAGTGTCATCGCAGGATTCTTCCAAACTGACAGACGCTTCTGGAAATTGGCTCCCATATCATTATCTGTCACAGCACGCCAGAAGTTAGGCTTCAAAGTACCACCTTCACCCCAAAAACTACGACCATCAACCTTATAACTGTTAAGGAAACCTGTCTTACGATCGAAAGTGATATCGAAGTTATTGCCAGCAAAGCGAACAAAGCTGTCCTTCACATTGTCTGTGACCTTTATCTTTTGCTTGACGATAGGCTCCATCTTTGGCATTGGTTGCCAAGGCTGTACCTCCATCTGCATTTCAGCAATAGTCTGCCCTGCAGCCATCAAAGGTTCGGCAGACTTCAACTTAAAGTCAATATTCAACAACACTTCACCATCAAACTCCTTACCTGCTATTGGCAAGGTGTATTCAACTGTCTGCTGTGGTGCAATATTCAATTGGTCAATCGTACCTTTCTCAACGATTTTACCTTCATTTACAAGGCTCCACTCCATACGATAGTTGCTAAGATTGCGGAAGAAGTATTCGTTATGGACAGCAATCTTACCCTGTTTGAGGTCGACGGGGTGTGCCCAAATATTCTGATATTCGTATGCAACCTCATAGGCATGTGGATTTAGTTGACGGTCAGGACCAATCATACCATTGCAGTTGAAGTTGTTATCTGATGGGTCCGTCTTATTGTAGTCACCACCGTATGTGTATTCGGTCTTCACATTGGCAGCATCAGCCGCACGTTCATAATCTTCCAAAGAGCGAGAAGCGTCAAAATTAGGGTTGCGATGTAAGCCTTGATCTACGAAGTCCCAATCGAATCCACCTTGGAACTTAGGATACTTGCGTACAAGGTCCCAGTAGTCTTTCAAGTTACCACCTGAGTTACCCATCGTATGATTATACTCGCACTGGATAAGAGGGCGAGTGCACTTTGCGTTCTTTAAACAATCCTCACAAGCCTTTGGAGAATAGTACATTGGGCAGAAGATGTCCGTAGCATAGCCGTTTAGCTCTGCCCGCTCATATTGTACAGGGCGACTCTGGTCCTGTAACTTAATCCAATTGTATGCATCATCAAAGTTCTTGCTATAACAAGTTTCGTTACTAAGACTCCAAAAAATGACGCTTGAGTGGTTAAACTTTGTTCCGACATTATGCTGATTGCGTTCCATAATCTGCTTGGCAAAGAGCGGACTGCCCGATATAGCATTCTTGCTGTAACCAAAGCCGTGGCTTTCCTGATTAGCCTCAGCAACAACGTAGAGTCCATACTCGTCGCAAAGGTCGTACCAAATAGGGTCGTCAGGATAGTGACAAGTACGCACAGCATTGACATTCAACCTTTTCATCAGTTTAATGTCCTGAAGCATACGCTCACGTGTCACAACATAACCACCGTCTGGGTCCATCTCATGACGGTTAGCTCCCTTGAAGAGAACAGGCTGACCATTGACCAGTACTTGTGCATTCTTTATTTCAACCTTGCGGAAACCAACCTTGAGTGGGATAGTCTCGATAGCCTTGCTCGTCTTAGCATCCTCTACATTAACATAGAGGTTATAGAGGTAAGGAGTCTCAGCCGACCACTTCTTAGGGTTTCTAAGTTCCATAAAAGCCTTTGCTTGTCCTGCCTTATCAGCTGTGACGACGGTCTTAGCTGCAAGATTATTATCTGCATCCTCCAATATTAAGAACGCCTTTGTGCTACCAGCAAGTTGGAGATTGACACTAAGTGTACCATCCTTATAGTCATTGGCGAGGTCAGGTGTTACACGAATATCTTTCAGGTGCTGCTTTGCATCGCGAGCATAGAGATAGCTATCGCGAGCAACACCACTGAGCCGCCAGAAGTCCTGATCCTCACAATAGCTGCCATCTGACCAACGGAACACCTGAAAAGCAAACTGATTTTCACCCTTCTTGATGTACTTTGTTACATCAAACTCTGGTCCAATCTTTGAGTCTTCACTGTAACCTACGAACTTACCGTTCACCCACAGATATACGCAAGACGTTACAGAGCCAAAATGAGCAATAACTTGTTTACCATCCCAGTTGTCTGGTAATAGTACGACGATAAGAACCTACGTGATTTTCCGTAAAAGGAACTTCTGGAGGGTTGTTCTTAAAGTTACCACGCCATGCAAAACCGATGTTCACATAGACAGGGTCGCCATAGCCATTCACCTCCCAGATACCAGGAACGGGGAAGGTTTTCCACTGAGAATCGTCAAAATCAGTGCGAAAAAAGTCGGTTGGACGTTGATCGGCATTCTCAACCCAATTAAACTTCCAATCTCCATTGAGCGAAAGATAGTTAGCTGATTGCTTCATATCAAACTTCCTACTGTGCACATTCTCAGTCGGTGCGAAGGCAAAGAAGTCTGTATGCGTTGCAAAACGATTGACGGCATTCACCTGAAGATCATGCCATTCGGTGAAAGTAGGCTCAACAATGGTTTTCTGTGCATGAATACCAGACACAGACATGCCCATCAGCAAAGCCGTTAGAAGAATCTTATCCATATTAATGATAATTTAGGCTTCTCTCTTTAAGTTCCTCAACTCATAAAAGAGTATATATCCTTAATTCCGCAGCATAAATTCTTGTAAGAACTCCAAGTGTTCTGAGAAACAAAGTTCTCAGAACACTTGGATATGTCAGAAATTTCACCTATCTTGGTGCTGCAAACATAACAAGTAAGCAAAAATCTGACATGGTAAAGGTAGCAATTAAAAACGAGAATATCACTTCTTTCGGTGGAATTTATCATATTATGGACGTATTTTCAAAGTTGGGCTTTGAAAAACTTACAGAATCTGTCTTGGGCAAACGTGGGTGTAGCGATAAGGCTTTTAGTCATGGAAGCATTTTCGGTTCTCTCTTCTTCAGTTACCTTTGTGGTGGAGAATGTCTTGAGAATATCAATACACTTATAGGGCAGTTCAGGCAGAGACCTGGTACGCAACTGCCTGGTGCCGACACTGTAGGACGTGGACTTAAGGATCTTGCCGAAGAGAATGTCGTCTATAAGAGCGAGATCTCTGGGAAGTCGTATAGCTTCAATGCAGCAGAGAAACTGGACACCTTACTTCTGCGAATGATACGACAGATGGGGCTTATAAAGGTAGGCAGCCATGTTGACTTGGACTTTGATCATCAGTTTATTCCTGCCCACAAGTTCGATGCAAAATATTCTTACAAACAGGATTTTGGCTACTTCCCTGGTTGGGCTTCCATTGGGGGCATTATCGTTGGAGGTGAGAATCGTGATGGAAACACCAATGTGAAATTTCATCAGGAAGACACGCTTCGTCGCATTATGGACCGAGTAATCTCAGAACTTGGTGTGACAATAGAGCGTTTCCGTGCCGACTGTGGGTCGTTCTCAAAGGAAATTATCCAAACCGTAGAGCAACGCTGTAACACATTCTATATACGTGCTGCCAACTGTGGCACTCGTTATGAAGAGTTCCGCCAACTGAAAGAATGGAAGAGCGTCGAGGTTGGTTATGAAAAATACGATGTCACATCCATCAACATGGACAACCTCATTGAAGGAAAGTCATACAGGCTTGTCGTACAGCGAAGTCCTTTAAGGGACAAGGGTGGTAAGAAACAGACGGATATGTTCGGAGTGATATACACATATCGCTGTATCCTTTACCAATGATTGGGTATCAACCGAGAAAGACATCATTACATTTTACAATGGACGAGGAGCAAGTGAAAAGAACTTCGACATACAGAACAATGACTTCGGCTGGGCACATCTGCCCTTTTCCTTTATGGCTGAGAACATGGTGTTCATGATGGTTACCGCCATGCTGAAGAACTTCTATCTCTATCTCGTCCGTCGTATCAGTGAAAAGGTTAAGCCGTTGAAAAAGACAAGCAGATTGAAAGCCTTTATCCTGCAATTTGTCAGTGTGCCAGCGAAATGGGTGCGCACAGGAAGGCAGAACGTTCTAAACCTTTATACCAATAAAGCATACTACTCTGAAGTTTTCCTTGAATAAACAGCATTTCTTTGTGGTATTCATTTTCCCCATTGGCTTGGGTGGGGGATTTTATGCGCCTGCAAGGACTAATACCAGTCTAAGGTCGCTTCCTATCACATGTAGAGGCAAAAAGACTCCTCAACACACAAAATCATATCACAAGAAAAAGTGCTGCGGAATTAAGGTATATAAGGACAACACGGCAAAGTAGCAAAAAAAACTGCAATCACCGATCTATCTCCCGAAAAATATGTATATTTGCTTGGATAATCAGTATAAATAACATTTATTGCATCCTAACATGAGTAGACAATACATTCTAACCCGCTCTCTTGTTTGCTGCCTTTTGGTAATTGGTGTTACAGATGTTGCCAATGCACAGAGACGACATAAAGCGATCACTACAGAGCAAAGGCAGCCATTATTCCTTGTCAATGACACCTTTCCTGTTATCGGCTCAATGGCAAAGGTAGGTGAAAAGCAGATGAATAAAGGTTTAGTTAATTCTGCTATCAATGCCCTTTCAGGACAAGCTGTCGGTGTAAATGTCGTTACAAATGGTCAGGACCGTATGGCAATGTTGACGAGTGTGCGCGTTCGTGGTACCACATCACTTACTGGTGGTAACGATCCTCTGGTCCTCATTGATGGTGTTTCAAGTGATTTGGCAACGCTATCTACTATTTACCCAGCTGATATAGAGAGCTTTACTATTCTTAAAAATGCGTCAGAAACATCTAAGTATGGTTCACGAGGAGCATCGGGTGTTATTGAGGTAAAGACAAGGCGTGGAAATGGTAGCAAGTTTCAGATTTATTACGATGGAGCAGTTGGTTTTGATAAAGTATGCAAACATCTTCGTATGCTGAATGCAGCAGAGTATATTAGTGCTGCAAAAGCTTTAGGGTTAGATTACGTTGACAAAGGTTATGACACTGATTTTCAGAAAGAAATAGTACGAATAGGATTTGTCAATTCACATCATGTGGCTTTTAGTGGAGGTAGTGACAAATCCAACTATCGTGCCTCATTAGGCTATGTGCGTGGACAGACGGTTATAAAAACTAAGGATTACAATAACTTCATGGCTAAGTTGGATATCTCGCAACTTGCCTTTGATGAGAAATTGAAAATAGATTTTGGCGTATTCGGTTCTTCCCAGCAAGATGAAAAGATATTCGATCTTCAGGCACTTTCCTATTCTACCGCCGCAATGAATCCAACACTTTCATTCCATAAAGTTGGAAATGGATGGCAAAGGAACAACAACGCTTCACAGATTGCACCGACTGAACCACTGCTCTTTGAACGAAACGACGAGAAGAATCTTACGTTCAATTCACATCTACAATTATCCCTGCAGCTTCCTCATAACCTGCAGTTGTCTGCCTTAGGTTCCTATTCCTATACCTCAACGGAGAATGGGAAGTTTGCTCCTACATGGGTATGGGCACAGGGATTAGCTTATAGAGGAGAACGAAAGGCAGAGGAAATATTAGGTAATATCTCTCTTGATTGGAAGCATCGTTGGGGTGCAAACAACCTCTCTGCCACCATTCTTGCCGAATATCAGAAGAAGAAGATGGCTGCCTTTTGGACACAAGTAAAGGGATTAGCCAACAATTACTTTGGTTATAACAACCTTGGTGTAGCTTCAGATCGTCCTTACGGAGGTACGGGGAGCAGTTATGCCGACCCAAGTCTTGCCTCTTTTATGGGTACACTTACCTATACATTGCTCAATCGATACACACTTAATCTGACAACACGTGCAGATGGTTCGTCAATGGTTGGTAAAGACCATACTTGGGGTTTCTTCCCTTCTATCTCAGCAACATGGAATATTAAGAAAGAACGTTTCCTTCGTGATAACAATACGGTTAGTCTTATGGACCTACGAACAGGCTATGGTCAGTCAGGAAACCTTGGTGGAATCAGTTCTTATCTGACTTTAAAACAGTATATTCCGGTTGGTTTAATCTCATATAATGGAACACCAACGGTCACAATGGGTACCTTACGAAATAGTAATCCTGACCTACGTTGGGAAACACGTAGCACCTTTAATATTGGTGCTGACCTTGGTTTCTTCAAAAATCGATTATTGCTCACAGCAGAGTATTACTATTCTAAGACAACTGATATGCTTTATGAATATGACGTACCAGTACCAACTTTCGCCTTTGATAAGCTGCTGGCAAATATCGGTTCAATGTCTAATAGTGGTTGTGAGTTGGGCATAGGCATCGTTCCTATCTCAAAGAAAGACATGGAGCTCAATGTTAACATTAATATGGCATGGCAAAAGAATAAACTCCTCTCCCTCAATGGCAAACTCAATGGAAGGGATATGACAGCATCAGATATTACTCCTATCGGTGGCATGAATGGTGCCGGTTTCCATGGCGGTTATAATGATATTATTTATCAGATAGTAGGTCAACCGTTAGGTGTTTTCTATCTTCCTCATTGCAAAGGAATCGTTGACAACGGACATGGACACAACAAATACGACATTGCAGATTTGAATAATGATAACGTAATCGACCTCAGTGATCATGGTGACAGATATGTTGCAGGACAGGCTACACCAAAGATGACGTTGGGGTCAAACATCAGTTTTAGATACAAAGACTTCGATGTCTCCTTACAGATGAATGGTGCTTTCGGGCATAAGATATTTAACGGCACAGCCCTGTCTTATCTGAATATGTCGAATTTCCCAGACTATAACGTCCTTGCAGAAGCTCCAGCACGGAATATCGTTGACCAAAACGTGACTGACTATTGGTTGGAACGTGGTGATTATCTGAACTTCGATTATCTTACAATCGGTTGGAACACACCCGTTAGAAACAAATATTTCAGTTCATTACGTGTATCTTTCAGCATCAATAACCTCGCAACAATTACAAGCTATAGTGGTTTGACACCGATTATTAATAGCTATGTAGTTGACAACACGTTAGGCATTGACGACAAGCGCACCTATCCCCCTTATCGTACTTACTCTTTCGGAGTAAGCATTAAGTTCTAAGCAATTGATTACAACAAAGCATACTATTCTAAATGAAATACTTACTTCGACCTCTATTTTTTTTTAGCATCCTTACGTTAACTGGCTGCCTGGACGAGAACTGCAAAGATTGTCTCGATACACAGCATGTCTATACAACAGACAATGATGTTTATATTAATGCTGTCGCTACCTTGTATAACTACATAGGAGGTGACAAAGATAGCGAGGGGCTACAAGGTACTTATCGTGGTGTGTACGACTATAATACGTTCACAACAGATGAAGCTATCATACCGGTCCGTGGTGGTGATTGGTATGACGGAGGCTTCTGGGTAGACTTATACAGACACAACTGGGCAGTAGATAGTAAACCACTTTACGACACATGGAAGTATCTCTATAAGGTCATTGTTTTCAGTAATGAAGCACTTGCTACAATCGACAAGAACAGACAGCTACTGACCGACAATCAATACAAGGCTTATCGGGCTGAAGTCAGAGCAATCCGCGCCTTATACTACTATTATCTAATGGATATGTTTGGTAACATACCATTGGTAACAACAGTAAGCGAAGATACTGAGAACACGAAACAAACAAGTCGCCCGGAGGTATATAAGTTTATTGTAAAGGAACTACAAGAGGCAATGCCACTGCTTTCCACTGGGCATAGCAACCTTGCAGGCACAGACTATGGACGTGTAACGCGCTCTGTGGCTAACTTCTTACTTGCCAAGTTAATGCTGAATGGTGAGGTTTATTCTGATTCAGATTGGACAGATAGTCAGCAACCTAATGGTAAACAAATTTACTTTACCGTTGATGGTCAGCAAATGAATATATGGCAGGCTTGCAAATACTACTGCGATAAAGTCACTGCTGATGGATTTACGTTAGCACCAGATTACCTCAGTAACTTCTCAGTTCACAACGAGACCTCACCAGAGAATATATTTATCATTCCTGTTGACAAGCACCTTTATAAGAACCAATTCCAATATCTCTTCCGCTCTCGTCACTATGCACACGGAAGCGCTTTAGGTACAGGGGCTGAGAACGGGGCTTGTGCAACGATATCTACTGTCAATACCTTTGGGTATGGGACGAATAATGTTGACACTCGATATGCCTATAACCTTTATTCAGACACAGTTCGAGTAGATGGGAATGTTGTATATTTAGAGAATGGGAAGCCACTTGTCTATATGCCGCTTGCCGTAGAGATAAACCTTACCAACAGTTCATATATTAAGACTGCAGGTGCGAGAATGGCGAAATATGAGGTAGACCGCACCTCATACAATGATGGAAAAAATCCTAACAATGACATTGTTCTCTTCCGTTATGCTGATGTTTTACTTATGAAGGCAGAAGCGGCTGTGCGTAACGGAGAGAATGGCAACACAGAACTGAACCTTGTTCGTAGCCGTAGTGGAATGGGAAATAGAACAGCAACATTAGAGAATATCCTAAACGAACGTATTATGGAACTAATGTGGGAAGGCTGGCGTCGTAATGACCTCATCCGTTTCAACCGATTTCATAAGTCTTACGACATCCGTACAGCACCCGCAACGGAAGCCGACCGACATACTATCGTCTTCCCTATCCCATCACGTGCATTAGACCTCAATAAGAACCTAAAGCAAAATAAAGGCTATAAGCGGTAGCGATTAGATGAAGGCTTGTCAAACGATAAATAACTTCCAAGCTATAAGTATAGTCTCCCTTAATTCCGCAGCATAAATTCTTGTAAGAACTCCAAGTGTTCTGAGAAACAAAGTTCTCAGAACACTTGGATATGTCAGAAATTTCACCTATCTTGGTGCTGCAAACATAACAAGTAAGCAAAAATCTGACATGGTAAAGGTAGCAATTAAAAACGAGAATATCACTTCTTTCGGTGGAATTTATCATATTATGGACGTATTTTCAAAGTTGGGCTTTGAAAAACTTACAGAATCTGTCTTGGGCAAACGTGGGTGTAGCGATAAGGCTTTTAGTCATGGAAGCATTTTCGGTTCTCTCTTCTTCAGTTACCTTTGTGGTGGAGAATGTCTTGAGAATATCAATACACTTATAGGGCAGTTCAGGCAGAGACCTGGTACGCAACTGCCTGGTGCCGACACTGTAGGACGTGGACTTAAGGATCTTGCCGAAGAGAATGTCGTCTATAAGAGCGAGATCTCTGGGAAGTCGTATAGCTTCAATGCAGCAGAGAAACTGGACACCTTACTTCTGCGAATGATACGACAGATGGGGCTTATAAAGGTAGGCAGCCATGTTGACTTGGACTTTGATCATCAGTTTATTCCTGCCCACAAGTTCGATGCAAAATATTCTTACAAACAGGATTTTGGCTACTTCCCTGGTTGGGCTTCCATTGGGGGCATTATCGTTGGAGGTGAGAATCGTGATGGAAACACCAATGTGAAATTTCATCAGGAAGACACGCTTCGTCGCATTATGGACCGAGTAATCTCAGAACTTGGTGTGACAATAGAGCGTTTCCGTGCCGACTGTGGGTCGTTCTCAAAGGAAATTATCCAAACCGTAGAGCAACGCTGTAACACATTCTATATACGTGCTGCCAACTGTGGCACTCGTTATGAAGAGTTCCGCCAACTGAAAGAATGGAAGAGCGTCGAGGTTGGTTATGAAAAATACGATGTCACATCCATCAACATGGACAACCTCATTGAAGGAAAGTCATACAGGCTTGTCGTACAGCGAAGTCCTTTAAGGGACAAGGGTGGTAAGAAACAGACGGATATGTTCGGAGTGATATACACATATCGCTGTATCCTTTACCAATGATTGGGTATCAACCGAGAAAGACATCATTACATTTTACAATGGACGAGGAGCAAGTGAAAAGAACTTCGACATACAGAACAATGACTTCGGCTGGGCACATCTGCCCTTTTCCTTTATGGCTGAGAACATGGTGTTCATGATGGTTACCGCCATGCTGAAGAACTTCTATCTCTATCTCGTCCGTCGTATCAGTGAAAAGGTTAAGCCGTTGAAAAAGACAAGCAGATTGAAAGCCTTTATCCTGCAATTTGTCAGTGTGCCAGCGAAATGGGTGCGCACAGGAAGGCAGAACGTTCTAAACCTTTATACCAATAAAGCATACTACTCTGAAGTTTTCCTTGAATAAACAGCATTTCTTTGTGGTATTCATTTTCCCCATTGGCTTGGGTGGGGGATTTTATGCGCCTGCAAGGACTAATACCAGTCTAAGGTCGCTTCCTATCACATGTAGAGGCAAAAAGACTCCTCAACACACAAAATTATATCACAAGAAAAAGTGCTGCGGAATTAAGGTAAATAAATATCTGTCGCGGCCTGCGGAAAATTGCCTTGCTTGAAGAAGGGATCCTGCGAACCGGTCGGCGTTTGGGACATATTCACGCTGTCGATGTTGCCGCGGATGCGCAGGGTGAACCTTCCGCCGTGTGCGGAGTCGTTATTGGGGAGCGCGAGGATGGCATCCGTGGGCGGTATTGGGTAGGGCGGTGCCGGCGTGAGAGGTGGCCGGCGTCGCGGTGCGGTCTTTTACGTCGTGCGCGATACATACCCGCGCGTCGGGCTGCAGCACCACGGCGCCGTCGACGAATGTCTGCCCGATATCTACGGCTTTTTTCCAGAAGGGCTTAATTGAATAAGCAACGGATGCGCCTGAATTGCATCGACCAAGCTGCCCAATAAACTTCATAGCATCCGGCTGGATCGTGGTATCGATACTCGCTTCATCTTTTTCAAAGTACCAGCGGATATCTTCGAATATCAAGTTGCTGAATTGATGGATACCCGTCGGGAGCACGATACTCGTGGGGCGCTGATAGTTTTTCAGCGATCCCCCATTGTTCGCCGCAGAGGAGAGAGATCTGATTAGACAAAGCGGCGGCATCCTGCATCGGGCTACCCGTCAGCTGCACCAAACGCACCCCATCGTCCGTCGGATAATTCCTGCGCGTGCTGTCTGGGCTGCCTATGCGACCGAAAAAAGTAGGATCCCACGACTTCGTATAGTACCCGTCGATCGTAGAAGTATATACCGCCTCCGGGATAGGGGCAGGTCCAGAAGATGTTTCTGCATACGTTCCCGCTGGCATCTGATGCTGTATGACTCTAATGATATAACCGCCCGGCACATTGGGATCGTTTACGCAGCTGATTGCCGTAAAGACCGTTTCACCACATGGCGCGAAAGCATCCTTGCCTCCATGTCTGCTTCTTACGACTCCATTTAAAGCTGGAGTTAGGTCTGGATGATCGCCAATCCCTAACTTATACCATTTTTCTGCCTTATAGTTCGTATAATTATTCTTGTTGAAAGAGAACTCTATCAACTTGAGCTGAGGTGTTCCATCTGGTGATTTTTGAAATCGTTTAGGCTGCGTATTTGCATCCAATCCTGCTAAGTCGGGGTAGCTCGTTGGATAGGGAACGTTGTTGGGATGCATCGATTTGTTCGGAATACGATTAATTACGGAGATCCATCCCAGCGCGTATCCCTGTCCAGTATAAGCTCGGATTACCATATTTCCATTGGGACGGTTTCCGTCGACGCCGTTATCACCTATTTTGATGTCGGTTAAGCTCGGCGAGACAAAAAGTGGATAGGTGTACGCCCGATTGTAGGCTACCCCGCCGGTGTACGAGAAATCTGGATTAGGATAAGGGCTCAGCGTGAGGTTGGGACCCAGTATATTTCTCGTCGCACTCGTTCCGTTGCTGATGATCGAGGACTCTCCGGCGCCGAATGCGTTATTCACCTTCACCGTTCCGCTCGGATTGCCGTCCGGACTCAGTATAGCGCCTGCCTGCCCCCATATTTTGCCCCCGGAAGAGGCGAGAAGGGCCGCGATAAGTAGCGTAGCGTAAAGTCTTTTCTTCTTCATATTGTATCGAGTAAAAAATTGAGCCGGCAAAGATAGAAGAAGGTCCAACCGACTCCTTTCTAACCCTTTATTATCCCAGGGCAACCGCATCAAATTTTGAGGAGCTCTTTGAGATAGTCGATATTGAGAAGCTGTTTGGAATTTATTTCGGAGGATATTCAGAGGATATTTCCTGGGATTTTGTTCCATCTTTTTCGTCACATAGCTCACTATGCTCCTTAAAAGATGGAACAAAAGGGCGGAAATAGACAGGGCAACCGCATCAAATTTTGAGTAGCTTTTTGAGGTAGTCGATATTGAGAGCTGCCTTGAAGAGCCTCTTTCTAAGAGATAGCTTGTCTTTCTACTGAGAGACAATGGCTAAGGCAAGTTTCCTTATAGTGTTCAGATTCGTGGCAGCGTATTCTTTGCGCGCCCTGCAATGATCCTCTCTAAAGGTCACGTCAAGGTGCCAATGCAATCTGTTTTCTATTCCCCAATGACCACGAATATAGGAGCTGATCTTTTCCATAGCCTCAGCCGGCAAACTACTCAACTAGTACTGTTTTTCATGCCGTTCAGTCCCGTCTGATAAGGTGACAAGGCGATCGACCTGGATCAGAGAAGACAAATTTTTCCAAGCATCGCATTGCGATTCATCCAACACCTCTTGAGAGCAAAGGGCTGTATAAGTCCGCTCTTCTACCCTCCCATGATCTTTTTCCAAAGTGTTGTATGCAAACTCTTTGCAGCGGCCTGTAAAAGCGTCTTTTACGTCTTCTGCCAAGTGCTTATGATTCCCCTTCAAAGCCAAAACGTAATCAGCCTCTGATTCCACAATCTTCCCTGAGCAATACCGGTTTGCGTCCCCATGGCATCGATACTTACCACGGCACCCGAGAGGTCTATGCTGTCAAGCAATTCTGGAATGGCCGTAATTTCATTACTCTTCTCATCCACCGTCTCTCCGGCAAGGCAAATGGACTGTTCATTGACCCACGCCGAAAGTATGTGGGTGAACGAATTAGAGGATTTTGATCCGCGTATTCGTTTGCCATCAATAGAGACGTGTTTCCCTTTAAGGTCTTCTATAAGCGTATCCCCGAAGACCGATAAACACGCTCCAAAAGCCTTCGGATCAATTCGAGGAATTACTCTTTCGAAAGTGTCCACGCTCGGACAACCATTGGGCAGTTCCACCAAAGGTTCTAGGTCCTCGCCTCGTTCTCGACAGAGTTCATACATAGAATAGAGACGTAATCGGCACCACCGCAGAGATAGGTGGCTATGGCAATAATGATTATGTCACTCACTTTATGCTTACAACGTCCTTTCACCCGTGGATCGAGTGCTGATGTGATCTCTTCAAATTTTTCCATGTCCCCTAAGAACAGCATTTTGATGCGGTTGCCCTGTCATTACATCCCCTTCGCCATCACACCAGGGATGAAGTTTCGCAATCCGCTCTACGATGATCAGCGGGCGTCGTGCTTCATCTATAAGGTGCCTCGAACGGGCATTTACCGCATGAACGACTTCGGGGATCCTACCTGCTCGGGCGACTGCTTTTGGTTTGTAGCGACGCTGCACGGCATGGATTTGCAAAAGGATTTCCCTCGCATCTTGGAGAAGATCATCCGTGACCTATCCCTATCCATCCCCCTGCCGGAGAGTGCTTCCGGAACAGTTCGGTCCGGAATTGACAGCAAGCAGGTACTCCACTCAACACCGACACTTGTGGAGCCGGCTGGCAGACCTTACCGCATTGAGGAAAAGGCCTTCGACGAAAGCGAATGCGCCTATTGGGGACAGTACGGGATTACACCACATGTGTTGCAGCGCTATGGCGTCCGATCACTCCGCAGCTTCCGCAGCGAGACGGCCGAAGGGAAGCGTTACGGCTTTATGAGCAGCACCCACGAGCCACTATTCGGCTACGTGCGCAAGAATTACGTGAAGATCTATCGCCCATCAAGTGCGACCCGATTCGTCTATGGCGGCCGCCTACCGGACATCTACACGTTCGGCATAGAGCTACTCCCGCAACGGGGTGACATGCTGTTCATCACCGGCGGCGAGAAGGATGTGATGTCTCTCGCCGCACACGGCTTTCACGCTATTTGCTTCAACAGTGAGACGGCAGAGATTGACGCCTCCATCATAGAGATGCTCGTTCGACGCTTCCGTCATGTCTTCTTCCTCTACGACGCTGACGAGACGGGCGTGAAGGCTTCCACCCTCAGATGCGAACAGTTTGCCGCCTACAACGTCCGACGCATCGAACTGCCACTGGCTGGAACGAAGGCCGAGAAGGACATCTCTGATTACTTCCGCTTGGGATACAGCGCGGAGGACTTCCATCGCCTGATTGCCGACCATTTGGAGCGGCTTTATACGCAAACGCTCATGCTGCTCGACTCGTGCGAGATCGATTATCGCCATCCGCCCGACCGTTCCCAAACGGTGATCGCATCGCGCGGTGTCCCGCTGGGCACCTACGACAACCTGTTCTGTATTACCGGGGGCGAAGGGACGGGGAAAAGCAATTATGTATCGGCATTAATTGCCGGGACACTGCTGACCGAGATTCCAACACCTCCACCCGATCTACTCGGGCTGGAGGTTACGCCCAACACGTCGCAAAAGGCCGTCCTACACTACGACACAGAGCAATCCGAGTACCAGCTTCACCGCAACGTGGGGAAAACCCTGCGGCGGGTCGGACTCGATGCAATGCCGACGTTTTACCACCCCGTTTTCCTCGCTGCACTCTCTCGCAAGGATCGCTTGCAGCTCATCAAAGACAGCCTTGATCTCTACCATCACCGACACGGTGGCATCCATCTTGTTGTCATCGACGGCATCGCCGACCTGATCCGTTCGGCCAACGACGAAGCCGAGAGCATCGCCGTGGTGGATGAACTCTATCGGCTGGCGGGCATTTACCACACGTGCATCCTCTGCGTGCTCCACTTTGTGCCTAACGGCATCAAGCTGCGCGGACATATCGGCTCGGAGCTGCAACGCAAGTCGGCCGCCATTCTGTCGATTGAGAAGGACGATAACCCAGCGCTGTCGGTCGTGAAGGCGCTGAAGGTGCGTGACGGCAGTCCGCTTGATGTCCCGATCATGCTCTTCGGTTGGAATAAGGAACGCGATATGCACGTCTCCCGCGGCGAGAAGTCGGAAGAAGAGCGTGAGCGATGCAAGACTGCCGAGCTGTTGCTGATCGCCCGTGAAGTGTTCCGTGAGCGTGACCGCCTCTCGCATGACGAGCTTCTTCGATTGATCATGCAGACAGTAGAAGTAAAAGAGCGGACCGCTAAAGACTACATCCGCCACATCCAAGAGAGCGGCCTGATAGGGCAACAGAAAGACAACCATTATACATTGAAGAAATGACGAACGAGATGAAAACCAAACCAGATGAACCGAAATATTACGATGCCTTTGACGTGGCTCGTATCCTGCGCATCCACCACAAGACGGCCCTAATTTGGGGGAAGAAAGGCATGTTACCCTCCGTCAAGATCGGCAACCGCCGCTACTTTTCCGCCGAAGGCATCTTGGCGTTCAAAAAGTCGGAGAATTGCAATGAGAAGTAGAAGGTTTTGCAAAAACAATCAACCTTTGCGCCGTAATCGTTGCACTCTTTTCGAGACATATGTATATCACTGACAGTATTGCAGCACGGATCAAAGACGCTCCGCATGGGAGGTCTTCTTTGTCTCTGACTTTTCCCGTTCGGGAAATGACGTATTTATCAGTCGCGTCTTATCGAGGCTCGTGGATCAAAAGAAATTAGCTCGGCTGGCCACCGGTGTATACTATAAGCCTCGCGAAACCGATTTCGGGATGGTCAAGCCGAGCATCGAGCAGATCGTCCGCGCCATTGCTAGGCGAGATCACGCACAAATCATGCCGACGGGGCAAACAGCTGAAAATCGCTTAGGGCTATCCACGCAGATTCCCCTGAACCATGTGTATTTGACCACCGGATCAGCTCGAAGCATCGTATTAGGAAATACCCGGATCGTATTCAAACGCAGTGCACCGAGGAACTTTGCTTACAAAGGCAAATTGATCCCTACACTGATTCAAGCCATGAAGTCGATCGGCCGTGGCAACCTGACTGACCGACAGCGAACTCGAATCAAGGAGTTGCTAAGCAGCTATAATGAGCCGGAAACCTTCGAACACGACTTGGCGCTGGCTCCCTTGTGGATCAAGAAAATCATTACCCAAACGACCAAAGCACTTCAAGGATGAACTGGCTGTCTCATTCCATAGAAGATCGGCGGATCATTCTCCGTCAAACGGCCGAGACGGAAGGTCTTCCGGAATATGCGATCGAAAAAGACTGGTGGGTAACGATGACGCTGAAGGCCATATTCCAAACGGAGTGCGCCGCTTCTCTACTGTTCAAAGGCGGCACGAGCTTGAGCAAGGGCTGGAAGCTGATCCAGCGATTCAGCGAAGACATTGACCTCTCTATTGACCATCAATATTTCAGGGAAACAGTCGAAAACAACAACCAGCTAAAGATGTTGCGCAAGCAATGCCGACGTTACGTTGTCGACATGTTGGTCGGAGACATAGATTGCCGAATGGAGGCAATGGGCCTGTCCGGCTATCGGATTTATCCGGTGGTGGAACAGGGCGGCAACAAGGTGTCTACCAATAGCGATCCGACGGAGATCATCATCGAGTACCCGTCCGTCATCGGCGCGGCCTCCGACTATGTGCGGCCGGCGGTCAAAGTGGAAATCAGCTGCCTCTCCATGAAGGAACCTTTTAAGGTAAAGGAGATTACAACCTTGATCAGCGATGCGTTTCCACGTGCCGGCCGAGACACCTCGGCCGTCATTCCCATCGTGCTTCCCTCCAGAACATTCTTGGAAAAGGCCTTCCTGCTCTGCGAAGAATTTCAGAAAGAAGCGCCTCGCAGCTTGCGGATGAGCCGACACCTATATGACTTGGAGCGGTTGATGGATACCGAATTTGGCATACAGGCACTGGCTGATGCGGAGCTTTACAAAGCCATCGTCGAACATCGCAGGATGTTCTATCACGTTTCTTATGCAGACTACGACAAGAATTATCCGGATCGAATCGCTTTCTATCCTCCCGAGAGGAGCCTGAAAACGTGGGAAAGCGACTATAAGGCACTGCAAGACGCGTTTGTCTACGGGGATAAATTGCCTTTTCGCCAATTGCTGCTTCGTATAGAGGAGTTGCAGAGGCGGTTCCGAGAGATGGACATCAAATGAAAAAGATCGAAAGGTCCGGGAGCTCAAAAAGATTAGGAGTCCGATGAGTAACTGACCGGAATCACACCTGCTCTTCTGCGCAAAAATGGTGCAACGGTAATCAGATCAACGTGAGTTTGACGTAAGAAAAGGGGCGAAAAGAGGTGGGAGTCAAGAGTGAGGTTTTTATCTTTAATACGTTGAAAACAAAGAGCAAACCCAACAATGATTCTCACCAATAAAACTGTAGAGATCTACTATCTCGTAGACGAATTCTTGAAAGAATACGACGCCGTAATCAAAAGTCATTCCTTGGAAGAAGGAGCCCCAAAGAAAAGGAGGAACCGCAAATTCACTATGTCCGGTAGTGAGGTGATGACGATTCTCATCCTTTTCCACGTCTCCTCTTTTCGAGACCTGAAGCATTTCTATCTCTTCGTCCGATCACGCATGAAGTCTGATTTCCCCCATACCGTGTCCTACAACCGATTTGTAGAGTTAGAGCGAAAAGTCTGTATCCCGCTTGCTGTCTTCCTAAAAATGAAGGCTTTGGGGCAATGTGCCGGCATATCTTTTATCGATTCTACTCCCATCCGAAGCTGCCATATCAAAAGAGAAAAGCAGCATAAAACCTTCAAGGAATTTGCCCGGAAAGGGAAAAGTACGCTGGGGTGGTTCTATGGATTCAAACTCCACTTGATCATTAATGACAAGGGGGAACTGCTCGGGTTTTCTTCTGACTCCGGGCAATGTAGACGACAGAGTCCCCTTGAAACACATGGACTTCCATAAACGGATCTTCGGGTAACTCTTCGTAGACAGGGGCTATATCTCGAAAGACCTCTTCGAACAGCTCTTCATTGACGGAGTCCACCTCATCACGCGTCTGAAAAAGGGTCTGTAAAGAATGCCTTGATGCTTCAACATGACAAGATTATGCTCCGGAAAAGATCTCTGATCGAGACTGTTAATGATCAACTGAAGAACGTTTGTCAGATAGAGCTTGACCCGCCATCGTTGCTTCCCAAACTTCATTATCAATCTGTTATCGGCTTTGGCTGCTTTCTCCTTTTTCGACAAAAAGCCCTCCATCAACACCGCCGAGGAGTTTGTACATCCCTCTTTCCTGCCGGTTGCTTAAGTCGAACTCGCGTTCAAAGAAGTGGGCGCGGGCGTCGGTGGAACAATTGGGACGAGCTTCACCTTCGCCTCTTCGGCCAAAGATCAACTCATCGCCGAGGCCGCCCGAGGCGTGATGCAGGGCGCCAGTCAGCTTCTACAGAAGAAGCTCCGGACTATCAAGGTGACAGTCAAAAGCGGTCACCGACTCTTCCTCGTTCAAGCCAAATAACCCTTTCTTATTCTCCCATAAACCATGAAAAAACTCCTCCTATCCGCCGTCCTTTGCTGCGGATTCATCACCACAACCTTCGCTACAAGTACCGACACGTTGCGCACGCAGATGCGCTCTACCGGCAACCTGTATCAAGGCATGAGCCGCGCTGTCCCTAACTGCCGTTAGCCCTCTGGAAGAAACTTCCACGGTATCCTCAACCGCTGTTTGGTCTCTGGAAGAAACTTCCACGGTACCCCCAACGGAAGATAGGCCTCTGGCAGAAACTTCCACGGTGCCTCCAACGACTGTTAGGCCTTTGGCAGAAACTTCCACGGTATCTCTAACGGCTGTAAAGTCTCTGGCAGAAACTTCTACGGCACTTCAACCGGCTGTTGAGCCTCTGGCAGAAACTTCCACGGTATCTCCAACGGCTGTTAGGCCTCTGGCAGAAACTTCCACGGTTTTACTCGCCGCTCCCACCACCCATTCACATTATTTATTGCCCGCTGAGTATGCATGCCGGTTTACAAGAGTTTTATCCGGACTAATCCAGCCGCTCGTCCTTGAGAAAATCCTTATGGAAGCCACCAACGTCCTCCAATCGAAGGCCGACATCGATAAAGAGCACAAGGCGATTCGCGCCTTGTCGGAGGCGGCGGGCTGCATCTCGCTGTAGAACTGTTCCTGTCGGATCACCTGCTCTTTGTCGTCGGCGGCCGCGGACTGTTCCTCTTCGGCTCGGACGTCTATCCTTTTCGACCTGCTATCTCGGCAGGATTTCGCATCAACCTCTAACCCCAATGAATCATGAAAACGAACATCCGTAATGCGGCATGGACAATCATCGTCCTGCTCCTGGCCGGGTTTTGCTGGGTTGGCTGTGATCGCCGTCTGGACGTGCGAACGGTTTACCCGTTCCAAGTCACCACGATGCCCATCCCGAAAATCCTTGCGCCGGGCGAAGAAGTCGAGATCCGTTGCACGCTCGCGCCCGAACGCATCGTGAAGGGCACGCGCTACACCCTGCGCTATTTTCAGTACGACGGCAGTGGAGTGCTGCGCATCGGCCGACGCGGTAAACCCCTCACGCCGAACGATCGCTACGTCATCGCGCCGGGACATTTCACCCTCTATTACTATTCACTCTCTGCCGAGCGACAGTCGCTCGAGGTCGTGATCGAGGACAACCTCGGCCAGAGTCAAACGCTCGCCTTCGACTTCAACCATAAGGAGAACAAAGTCTCTTCGGAAGACATCTCTGTCTGAATGCATCTTTTTTTCATCGCCTATTTTGTTCATAACCCTGACATGAAAAGCATCTGTCCGCGACGGATCGGTGCTTTTGTCTTTTTATCCACCCCGAAAACATCTGACCACCTTATGAAAACGAAAATCGGACGCGGCCTGCTCGCGCTCCTTGTTTGTGCCCAAGCGCTCGCCGCGCCCAACGCGCATGCTTGGGCGCGGAGCGATCGGCTGTTCAGCCTTCCACGCTTCGAGCGAGCCGTCGCGTGCATCAAACATTACGAAGGGCAGCATGGCCCGAAGAACTATCCTTATGTCGGCTACGGTCACCGCCTGCTACCCGGTGAGCGGCTTTCGTGTGCGATGACAAAACGGCAGGCGGACTCTCTGCTTCGCGCAGATCTAAAGAAACGGCTCGTCACGTTTCGTCGCTTCGGGCGTGATTCGTTGCTCCTTGCCGTGTTGTCATACAGCGTCGGTGAATACCGCCTCTTAGGCTACGGCAAACAGCCGAAGAGTCGCCTCGTCCAGAAGCTGGAATCGGGCGACAGAGACATCCGAGGTGAGTACACCTCGTTCTGCCGATACCGCGGCAAAGAGCTGAAAGCACTGCGTTTACGACGTCGCGTGGAGCTTGCGCTACTCTATGAAAAGTGACGGGAAGAAGGTCTCGATAGATCCTCTCCCCGTCATTGCTATTATAGCGTCTCAAAGTAGTAGTCGGCAAACGACCCAAGCCAATGCAGCAGCAATGCAGATCCATCGGATCAGGAAGAACAGAAGGCGGAAGGCGATTTGGAGCGTTGCTCAAATAAGATACACGAAGGCAAACAGCATCAAGATGGCGGTCAATTCTTCCGAAACGCCTATGGCTTTCAACGCCACAATACAGACGACGATCCAAATGATTTTATGCGGTAATGCGAGGAGGCGTCGTTTCGTTTCAAATCCGTTTTGGGAGTGATAAGATCTTTCCGTTTTCATCGTGCTGACATTTTTTTTGCGTTCAAAGCTCGGAGTATGCCGGTTTCGTTTCGAGGGCAACAAAGGGCAGACGATGAGGGGATAAGGCAAGGCTCTACGCCGATAAAATACGCTGTGAAACGTCAGTGTAACAGGAAGATTTTATCGGTGGCGAACGCATTGGAAGCGTTCGGCCTTGACGTCACCCTTATCGTCTGCCGTCCTTCGCCCGAAGACAAGGGAACCGACATCGGCTCCGAGCCGCGAACAAAAAGTGGAAGCAGGGAAACCCGTAGAGGAAAGATCTTCGGAATAAGATATGTAGGTATCGGGGTATAAAATCGGCCGCAGCGCGATGCCACGGCCGAATGAAAAAGGGGATGCGAAAGGGGTGGAGGCTACGGTTGCACCTTCACTCCGTCCGCCTCGAGCAGCTCAGGACGATGACGCCGGTCAGTTCAGTGTAGAGCTGGTCGTACTCCGGGCTTCCGTCGAAATCGTCGCCCGGCTCGTACTTCGCAATGGTCTCGCGGATGGAGTCGCTTTGCAACAATCGCAAGGCAAAGGCCTCAGCGCGGTCGGACGGAATCGTGTTGGCGAACTCGTTCTCGATGATCTGCTCGAGCATGTAATACGGCGAAAAATGCAGTCCTGCGAAGAGGACTTCCGTAGCCATATACCCGGCTTCGAGAACAGGATAGCCTTGCCGGAAGGCGTCTTCATAGGCCTGCGCCGCGGCGTCCGATCGGTCGCGGATAAACGCCTCGTCGGCCAGCCGTTCGGGGTGATAATCTTTCAAATAGGACTCTAACCGCAGTCGGTAATAGGAGAATTCCTTCTTGTTTGTTGTTTTCATATCGTGTTTCTGTTTTTGATGTGACTTGGCTATTGTATCAGATCCCCATCGCGGAGTTGAACTTACCGAGCTTCTCGGACAGTTGCTCCATGTCGTGTTCGATCTTCTTGTTCGTGATGCGGGCGTAGATCTGCGTCGTGCGAATGTTCGTATGGCCTAACATCTTGGAAACAGATTCAATGGGGACGCCTTTGCTTAGCGACATGGTGGCAAAGGTGTGGCGGGCAAGATGGAAGGTCAGCTTCTTCTTGATCCCGCAGAGGTCGGCGATCTCCTTGAGGTACGAATTGGTCTTCTGATTCGTCAGGACGGGAAAGAGCTTGCCGTCCCGATACGTCTTGTGGCTGTACTTCGCAATGATCGCTCTCGGAATGTCGAGAAGCAGCACATTGGTCTCCACGCTCGTTTTCTGTCGCTTGGTCATGATCCACTGCTTGTCGTCCATCGTCACGATGTGGTCTGGCGTGAGGTTGGACACGTCGATGTAAGCCAGTCCGGTGAAGCAGGAAAAGATGAAAATGTCCCGCACCAGCTCCAGCCGCTGGATACCCAAATCCTTGTTGGCTACCCTGAGGATCTCTTCGTCTGTCAGGAAGCCTCTGTCCACAGGCTCCATGTGGAAGCGGAGATTGACGAAAGGATCATGGTGGAGAATGCCGAGCTTTCCCCCGAAGAGGGTAATCGTCTTGAACGTCTTCAGCGTCTTAGTGGCCGTGTTGGGCGCTTGCCCGACGGTTGTCCGAAGGTAAAGGTCGAAGTCGTGGAGCACAATATAGGTCAGTTCGGAGAGCTTTAAGTCGGTGCGGCTGTATTTGCTTTTCAGGAAGGCCGTGAAATGCTTTTTGCACACGTTGTATTTCTGCAATGTCGCGGAAGAAACCGACACGCCGACCTGCTTCTTGACATCGGTAATATGCCTGTCGAAAAGCTCCATGATCGTACCGATGTCTTCTTTCTTTCCGAGGAACTCCATTTTGATGCGCTCCAAGGATAGACTTTCGTTGAACTCCATCCTCCGAAAGATGTTTAGCAATCCGTTTTGAATGTTATCCAATTCGAGATTGAGGCTGAGCACTTCCGTGCTTCTGCCTTTCACGCGCTCTTTCTTGCCATCCCATTGAGATCGAAGGATAGCTATACCGGTAGAGCCGAGTGAGAGTCGCTCGTTGTTGAGATAGATCCTCAGCATGACGGGTACCTTCCCGTCTTTGTTCACGTAGTTGCTTCTGAGATAGAAAGCGGTTCTGAATATGGTCTTCATACACATGACTGTTTTTGGCTGCAGCCATGACCTTCAGAAAAGAAGTGTAGCCAAGGCACCTTCCGATTGTAGCCGAATACGGGTGTTTTGGCGCAAACTTCTTCTCTTCGATCACGCTTGCAAAGTTCCACATAGATAACTGAAAAACAGCTGTATATGAGCACTCCCTACATGCTCTCTACGGACTCTTGGCTACAATTTTCATTTGGCCGAAAAAGTTGTAGCCAAATTGTAGCTGTTGGGGAGTATTTTGAGCGTTTCGGCCGCTTCAATACGTGCTCTGAAATGATAGGTAGGCACAAAAGAAAAGCGCCATAACTCATTCAAGTTATGGCACTTACGTTTTCCCTAAAGAGTCTCTGAATATCTTTTTCAGAGTACCTCAAGCGGAAAGAGAGGGATTCGAACCCCCGGTACAGTCACCCGTACACCGCATTTCGAGTGCGGCCCATTCGACCACTCTGGCATCTTTCCTTTCGCTGAAGAGCGCGCAAATGTAAAATGATTTCTATACGCGCAAAACATGGACGAAAATCTTCTACTCGAAGCGGATGGTGCGGGCGGGATTGATTTTGGTGATTAGGTATGAAGGTGCCAACATCATCAGCAACGAAACGGTGAGCGTACCGACGTTGATAAGTAGCCATGACCAGATGCTGAGACGGATGGGTACGGCGTCGAGATAGTAGATCGAAGGATCGAGGGTGAGCAGGCGAAATTGCCACTGTACCCAGCACAAGGCGAGTCCGATGACGTTACCCCAGAGCATGCCGCGGCCGATCAAGAAGCTGGAGATATAAAGGAAGACACGCCGTAGGCTACGATCCGGTTGGCCGACGGCTTTGAGGATGCCAATCATGTTTGTGCGCTCGAGGATGATGATCAGTAGGCCGGAGATCATGGTGAACCCCGAAACGGCCATCATAAGTGCGAGGATCACGGCTACGTTCAGATCGAGTAGGTCGAGCCAATTGAAGATGATCGGGTTCAGCTCGCGGATGGAGCGGACGAAGTAGGTGTTGCCTGCGTTATCTCGACGGTTGAGGAGGAGGGTGTCGACACGTTCGGCGGTCTCGTCGAGACGATCGTAGTCGTCGACGAGTAGCTCCAATCCACTGACCGCGTCGGAGGGCCAGTCGTTCAGGGTGCGAATCTGTTCGATGTCGGCAAGGACGAAGAGGTGGTCGTAGTCCGAAAAGCCCGTATCGTAGATGCCACTGATGCGAAACTTGCGGGCCTTGATATCGTCCTGCACGAAGTAGGCAAGGAAGGAGTCGCCGCAACGTAGGCGGAGCAGGTCGGCCAGGTGGCGCGAGATGAGCACATCGGTCGTCATCCGTCCAGGAGTGACGCTAAAGGGGCGGCCCTCCACGAGGTGCTTGCGGAAGAAACCCCAATCGTAATCCGAACCAATGCCCTTCAGGACGATGCCTTGGAAATCGGTGTCGGTTTTGAGTAGCCCCGGCTTGGTGGCGAAGGCCTCGACGTGTCGCACACCATGCGTCTGGCGGAGCATGTCCAGCAGACTGTCGCTCACGTGGATCGGGGCCGTCTCGTAAGATGAATTGCTGTCGAAATTGGTGATCTGGATGTGTGACCCGAAGCCGATCACCTTGTCACGCACCTCCTGCTTGAAGCCCACCACGATGGCCACGGTGAGGATCATGACAGCCAAGCCGATGGCAATGCCGGCCACAGCGATGCGCACCGCTGGCGGTGTGATGCGCGTCTTCCCTTGGTCGGCTTTGCCACCGAAGTGGATGCGTCGGGCGATAAACAGCTCAACGTTCATGACCCGACGCTTCCTTATGAATGGGTGTGGGCGCGGCCAAAGTCAACGCTTGTTCCATCTGTCACGATAGGTCGTAAGCGCGGCCTCCAAGACGTCGAGCGCACGCGCCAGCTCGTCTCGTTCCAACACATAAGCGATGCGCACCTCATTGCGCCCGTAACCCGGGGTGACATAAAAGCCTGACGCAGGCGCCATCATCACCGTCTGCCCTTCGTACGAGAAGTCGCGGAGGCACCAGGCGCAGAACTTGTCGGCGTCGTCCACCGGCAACTTGGCCACCGTATAAAACGCGCCCATCGGCAGTGGCGAATAGCAACCCGGAATCTCGTTGATCCGCTTGACCAGAAAGTCGCGTCGCTGGATGTACTCCTCATAAACGCCCTTGAGATACGACTCCGGTGCGTCGATCGACGCCTCGGCCACGATTTGCCCCAAAAGCGGCGGACTGAGGCGTGCCTGCGCCCATTTCATCACGCTTTTACGCACCCGCGCGTTCCTCGTCACGATCGCTCCGACGCGGATACCGCACTCGCTGTAACGCTTCGACATGGAGTCGAACATGACCACATTCGGCTCGATGCCTTCGAGGTGGAACGACGAGACATAGGGCGCGTCCGTGTAGCGAAACTCGCGGTAGACCTCGTCCGAAAAGAGGAAGAGGTCGTGGCGGCGCACCAAGTCGCGGATGTGCCCCAGCTCCTCCCGCGTGTAGACATAGCCCGTGGGGTTGTTCGGGTTGCAGAGCAGGACGGCCTTCGTGCGCGGCGTGATGGCCTCTTCAAACGCTTCGATGGGGGGCAGTGCAAAGCCGTTGTCGATGGACGAGAGCACCGTCTTGACCACCGCACCGCACGACATGGCCATCGACATATAGTTGGCATAAGCCGGCTCCGGGATCAGAATTTCGTCACCCGGGTCGAGGCAAGCCAGGAAGACCAGCGTAAGGGCTTCGGAGGCGCCGGTGGTGATGAAAATCTCGTCCGGCGTGACCTCGATCGCAAACCGTCCGTAGTACTCCGCCATCTTTTGGCGCAGGCTGGGCAGCCCATCGCTCGGACAGTAACTAAGCACCTTTTGGTCGATCCGCCGCAGCGCCTCGAGGCCAACCTCGGGCGTCGGGATGTCGGGCTGGCCGATATTTAGGTGATACACTTTGATTCCTCTGGCTTTTGCTTCGTTGGCCAACGGCGCCAGCTTCCGTATCGGCGATTCGGGCATCTTGATACCCAATCGTGAGATCTCAGGCATTTCCTTATGAATTATTGAATTATAGGCCGCAAAAGTAGAAGCCTGATTGAGATCTTCGGAGTGTAGGAATCAATTTGAAAGTCCATAGACGGCTTTTTCGCGGCCATAAACGGGTACGCTACCCGTCGTCGTGGCTTCTCTCTCCGTCGAAACGTTCACTCCGTCCGAATCCGATCGATCCCCGCCTGAAAGTCGCGTGACACCTGCTATGACAAGAATTTTTCCATTGAAAATAGACCTTCATAGGCTATGAAAGTTTCTATTCGAGCGTATAATAATCCTCATAGCCTATGAAAGATCTTATTCAATCGTATGATGATCTTCATAGTCTATGAAAACTCTTATTCGAGTGTATAATGATCGTCATAAACTATGAAAGCTCTTATTTGAGCGTATAATGATCCTCATAGGCTATGAAAGTTCTTATTCGAGTGTACAATAATCGTCATAAGCTATGAAAGCTCTTATTCAAGTATATAATGATCGTCATAGGCTATGAAAGCTCTTATTCAAGTGTACAATGATTTTCATAGGCTATGAAAGCTCTTATTCGAGTGTACAATGATTTTCATAGCAGATAAAAAGAGGTATACGAAAGGAGAGAGACCGTAATTCATCGCAGTAAGTCTTCGACGAAAGAGGAACGGCTGTCAACTGGGTATAATGCGCTTCCGACAGCATGAAACGAGGCAGAATACTCGCTAAACGAAGGTCAAATCGTCGTTGATAGGCCAAAAACACTTGGATGGACGGTAAAAATGGCTGAAAACCGCGCGCGAGGTTGACAAATTTCAATTTCTCGAACAGAAAGTTGCCTATGTGTAAAAGCGTATATCTTTGGCCGCGCAAAGGCAAAGAATCGATAGCATAAACATGTAGAATACGTGAAAATGAAAAATAGGTTGACTAAGCAGAGCAAGAAGGAACGGAGCCGAAACCATACGCGGGCCGTCAGCCTATGCTCTGCCATACCTTCAAGGCACTAATCAACAGATAATACCAATCAATTAAAAACGGAAGTATGAAAAGGAAGTTATTTATGCTGATGGCTCTATTCCTGATCGGAATAGGAGTTGCGATGGCTCAGACACAGGTGCAAGGCACTATCGTGGATGAGCAGGGAGAACCCGTGATCGGCGCTTCTGTGCTGGTGAAAGGCACCACCACAGGGACGGTGACAAACATCGATGGAGAGTTTGCACTGTCGGCACCGTCCAACGGAACGTTGGTGATCTCGTATGTGGGCATGCAGACGATGGAAGTCGCTGTCAGTCCGCGTATCCGAGTGATCCTGAGATCAGACGCCGAACTGCTGGACGAAGTCGTCGTCACCGGCTACGGTACGTTTAAGAAGAGCTCCTTCACGGGCTCGGCAGCGACGGTGAGCACGGACAAGCTGAAGGACGTGCCCGTGACGAGCGTGTCGGACAAGCTGGCCGGTAATGTAGCCGGTGTGCAGATCAATTCCATGTCCGGTCAGCCCGGTGCCACGGAGAGCATACGCATTCGCGGTATGGGCTCTATCAATGCAGGCAACAATCCGCTCTATGTTATCGATGGTGTACCGGTACTCTCAGGAGACATGTCTGGTTTCAATTATGCCGACGCCGGAACGAGCATCCTCTCCACGCTGAACAGCAGCGATATTGAGAATATCACTGTAATCAAGGATGCTGCCGCCGCTTCGCTATACGGATCGCGCGCTGCCAACGGTGTGGTTGTGATTACCACGAAGAAGGGTAAGGCTGGCAAGACTGTTTTCAGCGTAAAAGCTAACTGGGGTTTCTCTAACATGGCCGTGGATTATCGCCCAACATTGGACGGCGATGCACGTCGTGAATTGCTGCACCTCGGTCTGGTGAACTATGCCAAGTATACTGAAGGCAAATCGGACGCTGAGGCCAAAGCTTATGCAGATGAAAACATCGATATATATGCTCCGAAACCTTGGTCAGGTTGGACAGACTGGCGCAAGATCTTGATTCGTAACGGCCAGTACCAGAACTATGACGTCAGCGCACAGGGTGGTAACGAAAAGACGAAGTTTTATAGCTCCATTTCCTATGCTAAGCAGGAAGGCATCTATGAGAACTCCGGATTTGATCGCATCACGGGTAGCGTGAATGTATCGCATCAGGCCAGTGACAAGCTGACGCTCGATGTTAGCTCACTCTTTTCCTATAGCGATCAGAGCTCCGTCAGTGAGGGCTACAGCTACTCCAGTCCGATTATGGCTATGGCCTCGATGGTATCTCCGTCGTCATATCCTTACAATAAGGACGGAACGTTGGGCCGTTATTTTCCTGCTATCGGTGATGATTGGGCCAATCCGCTTCGCGCTATTAAATACACCTCGAATAAGAATAAACTGACTCGTACCTTCAACACCCTCTCCGGTACATATACCATCACCAAGGGGCTAAAGCTGAAGGAAGTCCTCAGCTACGACTTCACGCAGAATGCCAGCATCGCATGGTGGGGGCCGCAATCCAATGATGGACGTACGGCCAACGGTGTGTTCCAGAAATACATGATCAACACCTCTAAATTCAACTCGCAGACACAGCTGACTTACGATCGCTCGTTCGACCGGGTACATAACCTGAGTTTCCTGCTCGGTTATGAGACGGAGGCGTACAAAAATGAGAATGTCTATGGCACTGGTAGTAACTACGCTGCGATGGACGACCCGAAGCCGGAGATTCAGAATGCAGCTATCACCAAATCTTCCAGTTCCATCAGCGAGTACCGCATGCTGTCCTATCTCGGTCGTGCGGATTACAACTATGATTCCAAGTATTATGTGAGCGCGAGCTATCGCCGCGATGGTTCTTCACGTCTGGCTAAGGCTAACCGTTGGGGTGACTTCTGGTCGCTCTCTGGATCATGGCGCCTGACAAACGAACCTTTCATGGAGTCGATCCGTGAGAAGGTGACGGATACAAAAATCCGAGCCTCGTATGGTGTGAATGGTACGCAGCCGTGGCGCTACTACGACTTCATGCCGGTTTATAGCTTCGGTTATAATTATGACAATCAAGTGGGAACAAGCGAATCGACGCCGGGTAATGCAAACCTGAAATGGGAAAAGAACTATGCCTTCAACGCTGGTATTGATCTTACGTTTCTCAATCGCTTCACCCTAACCGTAGAGTGGTACACCCGCAAGACGCAGGACTTGCTTCTCGAACGCCCCATTTCTGGAACTATCGGTTTTGTGGATGAATACAACCATGCCAACGAGCTCGTGAATGTCGGTGCTATGCGAAACAGTGGTATCGAATTAGAGTTGCGTTCGACTAACGTGCAGAAGAAGGACTTTACATGGAATACGACACTGACTTTGGCTCACAATCAGAATAAGATCTTACAGCTAAATAAGGATCAAGATGAGATCATAAGTTATGAGTCTATTCATCGTGTAGGTCAGCCCTATAATTCATTCTATGCCTACGAATACGCCGGCGTAGATCCGCAGACAGGTAAGGAGTTGTACTATAAAAACACCAACGACGAGCATGCTCGTGAGACAACTACGGACGAAACGAAAGCGAATAGAACGATCATTGGCAGTGCCGATCCGAAAGTAACTGGTGGTTTGACCAATACGCTGACTTGGAAGTTCATCGACTTGAACTTTACCTTCACCTACTCCTTTGGCGGCAAGGTGTACGACGGTGTAAGCTGGCTCCACTCTAACGGTGGTATCGATCTGTTTTATGGTGCAGTTCCGTCGCATTATAAGAAGGAAGATATGTGGCGCAACCCGGGAGATAATGCCAAGTTGCCGATGTTCGCCAATGGCAATGTGGATGTTCCCTCTTCGCGCTGGTTACTTCCGTCTGATCATGTGCGCTTAAAGAATCTCACCTTAGGATTCACCCTGCCGACTAAACTATCCAAAAAGGTGGGCTTCGACAGAATCCGCGCTTACATGTCAGGCAATAACCTGCTTACGTTCAAATCGAAGAAACTCTATGTGGATCCGGAGAATACAGCCAGTGGCTTTGTCTACTTCAGGGCGCCTGCCATGCGCACAGTAACTTTCGGTGTGGAATTAGGTTTTTAATCAATCAGTAAAATAGAATACCAACATGAAAAGGATTTCGATAAAGAATATCGCCCTCTTTGCAGCCACCACACTGTTGTTGAACGCTTGCTCGGGCGACTGGCTCGATCTGGAGCCATCGGATGGTATCGGTACCGAGAATGCCCTGACGGATTTAGGGAAACTGAATGCCGCGCGGATCGGTATGTACGATGGGTTGCAGGGTGACGGTACATATAATCAGTATTATGCTGCTCGTATGCTCTACTACGGTGATGTGCGTGGCGACGATATGCAGGCACGTGTCTCGGGTAAGCGTACAGCTCCTATGTATGAGATGCGTTACACGGCTACCAATGCGGATGACATCTGGTTCACGCCTTACCGTGTCCTTCGGCGTGCCAACAACATCATTGCTGCTGTGGAAGGCAGTGTGGTGAAGCCCAAAGTGGAGAGTGAACAAGCTAACATTGATAGGATCTATAGCGAAGCTCTCGTGGTGCGTGCCCTCATCCACTTCGATTTGGTCCGCGTCTACGGCTATCCTTATACGATGGATGGCGGTGCCAGCCTCGGTGTACCTATCGTTTTGAAGCCCCTGGCAACAAGTGCCCTGCCACAGAGAAACACCGTGAAGGAAGTCTATGAGCAAGTGGTCAAAGATCTACGCAAGGCTATCGATGACAACAAGCTCAACAAGACGATGACGAACGGTTACATCAATCATTGGACAGCCAAGGCCCTCTTGGCGAGGGTATATCTCTATATGGGCGACAATGCGAATGCACGCAAAGAAGCCGTGGAGGTAATCGACAACTCGCCGTATAAACTCTGGACGAACGAAGAGTATGCTGCTAACGTGTGGGACAAAACCTCGGGTGCGCATAACAAGGAAATGATCTTCGAGTTGCTCAACACCAGCACGGACGACTATACCGACCGCGAGGGCATTGCCTACCTGTACAACGAGTATGGATACAACGACGCTATCGCCACAAAATCATTCTGTGAGTTGCTACAGGCCGATCCTAACGATGTGCGCCTGACGGCTATGATGGAGACACGTGACCCGGATCGTAAGCAGATGTATGGAACGGATAAGGTCTGGATCAATAAGTTTCCAGAGAATAGTCAGGGAGAAATGCGTCTGAATAACGTCCCCCTACTCCGTCTTTCGGAGACTTATCTGATTGCTGCCGAGGCTTCAGCCAAGCTGAATGATAAGGCGGCGGCCGCAAAGTATCTGAACGCCATCGTACAGCGTGCAAACCCGAAGGCTACGCCTGTGTCAGAGGCTGATGCGACGGTAGATAGGATCCTTATCGAGCGTCGTAAGGAGCTGGTTGGCGAGGGCCATCGTTTCTTCGATGCCATGCGTAACAATCAGACGATTGTACGCTATACAGACGAAGCGAAAAAGGGCTATCACTACACGCTGACCACCCCGGATTCTCGCAAATTTGATCGGACTTACTTCCGCATTGTCCTTCCCATTCCCAGAGGTGAGACGAATGTGAATCGGAAGATCCAGCAGAACCCCGGCTATTGACCGGAAGCCATTCGGCGGGGGCTGATGCGTCGCATCGGCTCCGCTTGAAGCAATCAAAAGGCAGCAGAGAGACAGCGATGTCCCTCGGCTGCCTTTGTTACGTTTGGGCGGTTACCGATCCTCGACGAGATCGGCCAGGGTGGCGCCGACGAAGGTCGCGAGATCGGTGGGGGAGAGCTTGAGTTGAAGGCCGCGACGGCCCGCACTGACGTAGATGTGTGGGTGGTGGGTACAGGACTCGTGAATGTAGGTCGGGAGGGGTTTCTTCATGCCGATGGGCGAGCAACCGCCGCGGATATAACCTGTGGCGGGGAGCAACTCTTTCATTGGTAGCATGGATACGTGCTTATTGCCCGACACGCGTGCCGCCTTTTTCAAGTCTACCTCGGCATCGCCAGGGATGACACAGACAAAGAGTCCGTTTCGGTCGCCACGGAGGACGAGCGTCTTGAAAACTTGTGCGATGTCCTCATGCAACTGCTCGGCCACATGTGTCGCCGCCAAATCGTTCTCGTCCACCTCGTAAGGGACTGTCTCATAGATCACGCCCGCCTTGTCCAATAGTCTGGCGGCATTTGTCTTCTTCTCAGTTTTCATTGTTCGTAAATTGCTCTGTGATAAGACTATTCAAAAAATATACCACCTTTCCCCCACCCTCAAGAAAGTGTCCGGGAAAGTAATTCCCCTTCGCCCTGCCCTCGAAAAAGTATCCACGAAAAACATTCCTCTTTACCTCCTCATCAAAAAAGTATCCCCGAAAAGGACTCCCCTTTGCCCTACCCTCAAAAAAACATCTCCGAAAAGGATTCCCCTTTTCTCAGCCATCGAAAAATTATCTCCGAAAGAGATTCTCCATTCTCCTACCTTCGAAAAAATACTCCAGAAAGGATTCCTCCTTGAATATCCCTCGAAAAAACACTCCCGAAAAGGATACCCCTTTTTCCAGCCCTCAAAAAAGTATCTGGGAAAATGATTCTCCCTTGAATATCCCTCGAAAAAACATCTCCAAGAAAGATTCCTCCTTGCCTCACCCTCGAAAAAATACTCCCGAAAAAGATTCCCCATTTGATACCCCTCAAAAAAGTATCCCCGAAAAGGACTCCCCTTTATCTCCCCCTCGAAAAAACATCTCAAAAAAAGAGACTTCGTTTGTCCGATCTCAAGAAAATGGATCAGGAAAGGATTCACAGGCGGAGGATGAATCCGATCCTTATTACGAATGGCTTAGGAGATGAGGCCCCAATTCATGCGCCGACGAAAGAGGGCATTCAGGCGGGCGTTGAGTAGGACGTTCTCGGGCGAGGAGAGATTCGGGTCGGCGTCGAGAATGCGAGACGCGACGTCGCGGGCTGTGCGGAGGATGCCGCCATCCTGAGCCAGATCGGCGATGCGAAGCGATAGGCCGTCGCCACTCTGCTGCGTGCCCTCCATATCACCCGCGCCGCGGAGCTTCAGGTCTTCCTCGGCGATGCGGAAACCATCGGACGTGGAGACAATGATTCCGAGCCGTTTACGCGTAACCTCGCTCAGTTTGTAACCCGTCACCAGGATGCAATACGACTGTTCGGCACCCCGGCCTACGCGTCCCCGGAGCTGATGGAGTTGCGATAGCCCAAACCGTTCCGCACTCTCGATGACCATGACAGATGCGTTCGGTACATTCACGCCTACCTCGATGACGGTTGTGGCGACGAGGATCTGCGCCTCTCCGCGGATAAATTTTTGCATCTCGGCCTCCTTCTCTTTCGCTTTCATCTTCCCGTGCACCATGCAGACGGTGCACTCCGGGAAAACCTCGCAAAAAGTTTCGTAGCCCTGCTCGAGGGCCTTGTAATCCATTGTTTCGTTTTCCTCGATCAGGGGGTAGACCACGTAAACCTGACGCCCGCGACCAATCTCGGTGCGGAGGAAGGTGTACAGCTCGGCCTTTTTGGCGTCGTAGCGGTGGACGGTCTTGACAGGCTTGCGGCCGGGCGGTAGCTCGTCGATGACGGACACGTCGAGATCGCCGTAGACGGTCATGGCCAGGGTGCGCGGTATGGGCGTCGCGGTCATGATGAGTACGTGCGGCACGTAGGTACTCTTCACCCAGAGCTTGGAACGTTGCTCGACGCCAAAACGATGCTGCTCGTCGATGACGGAGAGACCAAGCCGGTGGAAGACTACGGCATCCTCGATGAGTGCGTGAGTGCCGATGAGGATGTCCACCTCGCCTGAGGCCACGGCCAGAAGCAGCGCCGATCGCCGTCGCTTCGTCGTCGAGCCGGTGAGAAGCTCCACCCGCACGCCTATGTCGCCGAGCAATTCTTGCAAAGTGGCAAAATGCTGCCCCGCCAAAATTTCCGTGGGCGCCATGAGGCAGGCCTGGCAACCGTTGTCCACGGCCAGGAGCATAGCCATGAGGGCAACGAGCGTCTTCCCGCTACCCACGTCGCCTTGGAGCAGGCGATTCATCTGCCTTCCGCTCCTCATGTCGTCGTGGATCTCGTGCACGACCCGCTTTTGCGCGCCGGTTAAGGCAAAGGGTAGGCGGTTGGCATAGAACGCATTGAAGGCTTTGCCTACGCGTGGGCAAGGGATTCCCTGCAACTTGTTGCGGCGGAGAGTCGCCGTGCGCAGGATATTGAGCTGGATGTAAAAAAGCTCTTCAAATTTGAGCCTGTGCTGTGCCGCTCGGAGCTTTTCGGCTGATTCGGGGAAGTGGATCTGCCGCATAGACTCAGTGAGCGGTGCCAGCGCGCGCTCCTCAAGGATCCACGCCGGGAGCGTCTCGGGCAGGCCCCCACTGACTGTGTTCAAGAGCGTGTAGATGAGATCACGGATCGCACGCGAGTGAAGCGTGGCACGTTTCATAAGCTCGGTGGTGTGGTACATCGGAACGAGGCCGCCGGAGACCCGCGCGGCACGGTCGGCCGGGTCGATCTCGGGATGGATGAATGAGAACTCATGCATGTACTCCTTCGGCTGACCAAAAATGAGATACTCCCGCCCTGGCGGATACTTATCGAGGATAAATTTTTGGCCGTGGAACCAAACCAGATCCACCGCGCCGGTACTGTCAGCAAAGCGGGCCACGAGTCGCTTCGCTCGCCCCTCCTCGGAGGCTTGGTAACCCGTGATGCGCCCCCGAAGCTGTACGAAGGGCACCCGGTCGCTGTGTCCGGACACGATATGCTCGAGCTCGCTCACGGTGTAGATGCGACTGCGATCCACATACCGATAAGGGAAATAATGGAGCAGGTCGTCGTAGGTTGTCACGTCGATCTCCTTTTTGAGGATCTCGGCGCGCCGCGGCCCGACGCCGGGAAGATACATGATGTTTTGTTCGTCTAAGCTCATAATCGAAACGTGTAGCCTGATGCGGTCAAGAAGATGAATCAGAAACGCGACAAAGATCGGTAACATATGGATTCGGTGGTTCCCATTCGGGATAAGTACATATTAAATACGTATTTATTGAATCCTATTCCCGAAAAAGAATGGATTGTATGGATCATAATGCCCATCAAACCTGATACGTTCTTGGGCGTATGCAATATGCCCATACCTATATTGGATAAATACCTGATAAATACGTATTTATTGAATCTTATTCCCGAAAAAGAATGGATTGTATGGATCATAATGCCCATCAAACCCGGTACGTACTGGGGCGTATACAATACGCCCCTACGAATACGAATCAAAAATTTGATTCCACTTTGGACGATGAATCTCAAACCCGGTACGCGCTGGGGCGTATGCAATACGCCCCTACCTATACGGATCAAAAATCTGATTCCCATTTATTGGGTGTATTTGAAACTCGTCAGGTTTTTGGGTGTATGTCTTTGCGACCAACTCCATCTCGGTGGGAGACTATTAAAATTTGTATGGGAGCACGTAAAACCCGCCGAGGATTAGATGGGTGTGATCAATGCCATACAAACCTCGACAAGTAACCGTTAAAATTTGTATGGGAGCACATGAAACCCGCCGAGGATCGGATGGGTGTGACTAATGCCACGCAAACCTCGACAAGTAACCATTAAAAATTGTATGAATGTACGCGAAACCCGGCGGGGATTAGGGGAATATGGTCATATTCACCGAAAACCCGGCGGGAATTGGACGGATATGGTCATTTTCACTGAAAACCCGGCGAGGATTGGACGGATATAGCCATATTCACTGAAAACCCGGCGAGGATTGGACAGATATGGCAATTTTCACTGAAAACCCGGCGAGGATTGGATGGATATGGCCATTTTCACTGAAAACCCGGCGGGGATTAGGCGAATATGGCCATTTTCACCGAAAACCCGGCAAGGATGGGATGAATATGGCCATATCTATCGAAAACCCGCCAAGGATTGGATGAATATGGCCACAGCTATCAAAAACCCGGCGGGAATGGGATGAATATGGCCACAGCTATCGAAAACTCGCCGAGGATGGGATAAATATAGTTACAGCTTTCTCTTCCTTGACGGGTAAGGAAAAGATGAAGTACGTGTTTTCCATATACTTACTGAGGACGGGAAATAAGAAAGCCGGGCGAATCCTGTCCTTGGTGGGGATGGGATTCGTCCGGCTTGCGTGTTCCACAAACTGGGCGGATTTTCGAGAGCGGCTAATCCATAGATTCAGATTCTTCGCTGTCGAGGCTAACGGCGGAGAGGTCGTTTCCCGGAACGTAGCGGAGTTGGCGACGTACAAAGGCCATGTTTTTGATCAGTGGCCGGAGGGCGCCGGGGTCGTGCGAGACGAGTACGACAGCCGCCTCGCGATTGATCTCCGACAGCAGGTCGCCTAACGTATCGCCAAAGCGACGGTCCATATACGTGTTCGGCTCATCTAAAACGAGCAAGCGCGGGTGGGCCACGATGGCGCGCCCAAGCATCGTGCGTTGGAGTTCGCCGCCGGAGAGCTCGCCGATAGGTCGGCGGGCTAAGTTGTTGAGTCCCATACGGTCGATGACTGCCTCCACGCGTTGGCGTTGCTCGGCCGAACAGCGCCGCCCACGTGTCTCGGCTAGGAATCCGGAGGCGACGACCTCGGCGACTGAGATCGGGAATCGGCGATCGATAGCGTTGACCTGAGGCAGGTAGCCCACGGGGAGTTTGGGAATGGGTTGGCCGTCGCGATAGAAATTCACGGCGCCGATGCGTGGCTTGAGCAGCCCGAGCAGGACGCGCAGGAGGGTTGTTTTGCCGCCGCCGTTGGGGCCTACGATGCAGAGGAAGTCGCGCTCTGCAATCTGGAGAGAGACATCGATTAGCACGTCTTTTTGGGAGTCGTAACCGGCCGTTACATGGTTTATTTGAACGAGAAGCATAGGGTGTGATGAGCTAAATTCGAAAAATGGATAGGGAGGGGAAGGCCTGAGGGGCACTGATTGATTTTTTTGATGGGGATGGGTTGGTGGGAGATGTATGTTTTCTTAAAACTAATGGGGATGGGAAAGACGGAGGGACATTGATTGATTTTTTTGATGGGGATGGGTTGGTGGGATGTGTATGTTTTCTTAAAACTAATAGGGATGGGAAGGTCTGAGGGGCACTGATTCTTTTTCCTGCCGGCAGGGTAGGGGCGTATTGAATACGCCCTCTTATACGTACCCCGGAAGGGGACGAAGTATCCACCTACTCTCAAACATTCCCTGCGGGAATGATAGAAGGGCGTATGCAATACGCCCCTACAGGCGTCCCCTTGACAGGGAACGCCACCGGGTACCGAATAACTGCTTAATAATTGATGGCGAACCACTCGTACTTTGTTAGCGCCGGTTTGTTTTTGATGAAAGAAAAGAAGGCGAAAGAAAATCAAGGCGCTAGGGGCGTCGGACAACTTTTCGGGATACTCAAAATGACTGGGAATGGGATTGTCTGTTGGGGTCACTTTGTTAGCGCCTGTCCGATTTTGAGCATCTCGTCTTTCCACTGGGCTGAAAGGGGGTCGATAACGACTACGCGGGCACCGATCTCTCTGGCAACGGATTCGGCGTGCTTGCGGTCGAACTCGCGCTGTACAAAAACGACTCGCACGTGCTGGGCCCGGGCTTCGTCGATGAGTTTTTTCATCGAGGCGGCCGAGGGCTCCTTGCCGTCGATTTCTATCGCCAGCTGCTTGAGGTGGTACGCCTGGGCGAAGTAGGTCAGCGCCGGGTGGTAAATGATGAACGTGCGGTGGGTGAGTGTGTCCAGCATCGCGTGCAGGGCGGCGTCGGTGGAGTCGATTTCGGCCACGAGCGAGGCGTGGGCCGCTCGGTAGACAGCGGTGTGCGCCGTGTCGAGGAGGCAAAAGGCGCGGAGGGTGTTTTCGGCCATCTGACGTGCGGTGGCAGGCGCGTTCCAGATGTGCGGGTCGCCCCCGCCGTGTGCGTGCTGGTCGTGCGCGGAGGGATCGCTATCGATCCAACGAATGCCTTGGGAGAGGTCGAAGACTTGCAAATGCGGGTTTTGCTCCACAATGGTCGGCATCCAGACCTGCTCAAACCCGATGCGTCCGACACGCAGATAGGCGCGGCTACGGGCCACGGCCATCATTTCCTGAGGCGTGGGGTCGAACGTTTCCGGACTTTGCCCGGGCGGCACTACGGTGTGGATCGTGAAATGCGCGCCTCCGATGCGCTCGGCAAAGTAGCGCTGCGCCTCTATCGTTACGGACACGCGATGGCTATCGTCGGCCGACTGTCCTCCGCCGCCCGAGCAGCTCGCCGTAGCCAGCAGCCCGAACAACAGCAGACTCGCCGCGGCGGCCTTGGGCATGGTCACGGCCCACCGTCGAGCGGCCGAGCGAACGGGGTACCACGACGTGAGCCCACCGATCGCAACCACGGTGACGAAGATGGCCAGCAGATCCCAGGGCGACACGCGCACGGGATACTGGTCGCTGACAAAGGCCCCCGTCTCCCCGAGCCGGATGAGACCAAACGTCTGCTGCACAAGGCAAAGCGCGACGCCGATAGCTATGCCCACGACGGCGCCCAAGAGCGGAATCATGCATCCTTCGTAGAGGAAGATGCGGCGAATCAAACGCTGGCTGGCGCCCATACTGCGCAGCATCTGCACATCGTCTTCCTTCTCGATGATGAGCATGGAGAGCGAGCTGACTACGTTAAACAGAGCGATGGTAAGGATGAAGGCGAGGATGAGAAAGGTCATCCATTTCTCGATTTGCATCATGCGGAACGACGCTTCCTGCTGCTCGAAACGGTCTTCAATGCGGAAGCCTTGGCCCAGCCTCTGCTGGATCTGCTGCTTGAGGTCGCCGACCCGGGCCCCGGGTTTCAGCTTAAGTTCGAGAGCCGACACCTCGCCCGCATCGTAGTGCAACATGTTGCGCACTAAGTCGATAGGCAGGATCAGGTAATTCGCGTCGTACTCCGGACGGTCGATGCAGAAGACTCCGCTGACGTAGGCGTATTCGATCTGGAATGAGGTCGCAGCCTGGGACGCGCTGACGCGTCCTTCACGCTTGGGGGCATAGATCTCGATCGGATCGGTGAAGGACGCATTGACGCCCAGGGTGGACGCCAGTCCAATGCCGGGAATGGCATAGTCCGTCCCGCCCTCATTCAGCGCATAACGCCCGTCGATAAGCACCGATCCAAGGTCTACGGTGCGCTCGAAGGCGCTGTCTACGCCCTTGGCCACGGCTATCTGTTGACGACCGCCGTAGCGGAGGAGCACGTTCTCTTGCAACACCTCCGTGGCGGCTTCCACCTGGGGCAAGGCACGCACCGAGCGCATCGCGTCGGTGTTGGGAATGAACACCTTACCCTCTACGGCCGTAATCTTAAGATCAGGATCAAAGTGGCCAAACATGGAGGCCACGAGATCGTGAAATCCATTGAAGACGGACAGCACACAGACCAGCGCGACGGTGGCCACAGCCACGCTGCAAACAGAAATCATAGAAATGATGTTGATGGCGTTGTGCGACTTCTTAGCCAACAGATAGCGCCTGGCGATGAAGAGAGGTAGGTTCACGGGTTTCGAAAAACTAAAAATGAAAAGTAAGTCTGGGGGTAATGGTCACTAAAAATGAGTAAGGACAGGTCGCAAAAATATCCGCCTCTCGCTCTCCTCGCCAAGGGCGGGAAAGCCCAAGGATGGTTCTTTCTTCCTTCCAGCAAGGTAGGGGCGTATTGCATACGCCCCCTAATCCTCCCCACCAAGGACGGGAAAGCCCAAGGGTCGCTCTTTCCGATTCGTGTCGGCTAAGGGTTTGCGGGTACATTTTTGAATCCCATCCTTTTTGGGGATGAGAAAGCCAAAGAGGTGATCTTTCCGATTCGTGTCGGCTAAGGGTTAGGGGGTACATTTTTAAGTCCCATCCTTTTCGAGGACGGGAAAGCGGGGCGGATCGGCCGTCCATAAACCAGCGAGAATATCGAGGGGTAACCACACACGAAGGGCGAACCGATGGGTCCGCCCACTGCACGCCGATCCGCGATCGGTACACGCTGAGGGGTAGACGCATGGGTTCGCCCTTGTCTAATCAATGCTATTTGTTCAACAGTTGGTCGATGTTTTCGACATAGTCCAACGAGTCGTCGCGATAGAAGATCAGCTCGGGTATTCTCCTGAGCTGGAGGCGAACGCGTTGGCCGAGGTCGTATCGAATGGTCTTCTTGTTGGTTTCGATAGCGCCCATCAGCTCGTCCGCCTTTTCGGTGGGGAAAATACTGAGGTAGACCTTGGCCACACTCAAATCCGGACTGACGCGCACGGCACTCACCGAGACGAGTGTCCCAGGCAGCGCTTTGGTCTGTCGGAGGAAGAGGTCGCCTAACTCTTTCTGTAGCAGTCTTCCTATCTTATTCAATCGGGTTCCTTCCATCTTATCTAAAATCTAAAAGTGAGAAACTAAGGCGAGGACATTCTGGGTGGGGACGAGATTCATCATCACGAGAACTTCCTCCGCCTGATCTAAATTCTAAAAGTGAAACGCTAAGGCGAGGACATTCTGGGTGGGGATGGGATTTATCATCACGAGAACTTCCTCCGCCTGATCTAAAATCTAAAAGTGAAACGCTAAAACTGAGATGCACTGGGTGAGGACGTCAATCGTCCCCCCTCAGGGATAGCCCAACGGGACTACGAACGGATTCGCCGCCACAGGGACATCTTCTTTCTTGACAGATCTGCCCATCGTGGCACCTCCGCCCTACTTTTTCCAGATCACGGTCAGACCGTCGCGTAGGGGGAGCAACACTTTTTCGACACGGTTGTCATTCCGTATCAGCTCGTTAAAGGCCATAATACCACGCGTTTGAGTGTCCGTATGGGTGGCATCCTCCTTCACGACCTTTCCAGACCAGAGCGTGTTGTCGGCCAGGATCAACCCGCCGGGGCGGACAAGGGGGAAGACGAGGTCATAGTAGGCGCAGTAGTCGCGCTTATCCGCGTCGATGTAGACCAAGTCAAACGGCTCGGGCCCAAGCTGGGGGAGCACCCTCCGTATGTCGTCCCAATGGGGGTGGATCTTCATGCGGTCAGGGTGCTCCTGCCAATAGGTGCGGAAGAATGGCTCCATCTCGTCGTTAATCTCCACCGTGTGGATTTCGGCGTCCGGGTCCGTGCCCTCTGCCAAACAGAACGTGGCGTAGCCGGTATAGGTGCCGATCTCCAGCAAACGCTTCGGGCGCATCATGCGGCAGCACATCTTCAATGCCCGCCCTTGTAAGTGACCGGCAATCATGCGCGGCCGCAACAGTTTCACGTGCGCGTCTCGGTTGAGGCGAGCCAGCAGCGGAGGTTCTGCGTCCGAGTGATCGAGAGCGTAGGCCTCGATCTCTTCAGCAATGGGCACGTAGGTGTCGGTGAGCATGAAGGCGAATCCGCTCCGTGGCTCAGAAGGTGGGCAACTGGTACTCGTCTTTGGCGCGCAGGACACGTTTCACGTCGTTGATCTCGAGGAAGGTCGTGCCCCCGCCCTCGCCGAAACTGCCGCTGAGGTAGGCCACCTTGTCCTCCTCGGTGATCAGTTGGCGGTCGATGAGTTGCTTCAGCGCATCGTGATAGTATTCGCGGCGGCTGACCTGCCACGGCTGAAACACGGCCCAAATGCCAAACGAGAGGGAGAGCATTCTCATGACCTCGGGGCGATAGCAGATGGCGAAGACCGTGGCCTCCCCGCGGAAGGCGGCTAAGTAACGCGCCGTGCGGCCGGAATAGCTGTCGGAGATGATGGCACGTACGCCGAGCTTGGAGGACGACTTAACCGCTTGCTTGGCCAGGAAGGACGTCACGTCGAGATCGTCGCCCTTGATGGGAACGCGAATGTCGTTGGCTAAGAGCTTCGTCTGCTCGGTCTCGTAGGCTACGCGTGCCATCATCTGCACCGCCTCGAGGGGGTATTTGCCATAGGCCGTCTCACCGCTCAGCATTAACGCGTCGGTGCGGTAATAGATGGCGTTGGCGATATCGGTCACCTCGGCGCGGGTCGGGCGGGGATTGTTGATCATCGAGTGCAACATTTGTGTGGCTACGATGACCGGCTTCTTGGCTTCCACGCACTTGCGGATCAGCATACGCTGGATGCCGGGGATCTTCTCCGCCGGGACCTCGATACCGAGGTCGCCACGGGCCACCATCACGCCATAGGTGGCTTTGAGAATCTCGTCGATGTTGTCCACGCCCTCCTGGTTCTCGATCTTAGCAATGATCTTGATGGGACTCTTGTGCGCGTCGAGGATCTCTTGGACGTCCAGCACGTCCTCCTTGCTACGGACGAAGGAGTGAGCAATGAAGTCCAGCCGATTGGCAACGGCCCATTCGATGTTGCGCCGATCCTTTTCGGTTAGCGACGGCAGATTGATCCGTACGCCGGGCACGTTGACACTCTTGCGACTGCCGAGAGTGGCGTTGTTCTGCACCTCGCAAATCAATTGCTCGGCCTGTTTTTCGATCACCTTCAGCTCCAGATCGCCATCATCGATGAGAATGTCGCTGTCGGCCGAGAGATCTTTGACAAAATCGGGATAGGAGACACAGATGCACTCATGGGTGGTCTCTCCGTCGGGACGGCCCTGCATGATGACGCGATCGCCCGTCCGAAACTCGATCGGGGCGGCACAGGGGGTGGTACGTATTTCGGGGCCCTTGGTGTCGATGAGGATGCCGATGCGTCCGGACACCATGCGCACGTTCGATACGACGCGGTGCAGACCTTCCTCATTCATGTGCGCCGTGTTGAGACGCACGACATTCATACCCGCTTCGTAAAGCGAGCGGATAAAATCGACCTCGCAACGCTGGTCCGAGATCGTGGCTACTATTTTGGTATGCTTCATTGTTTGGGGAGTGTATTTAGGGGCAAACCGCAGAGTGTCCGCCCGATGGTGAATGATAATTGGAGAGGATTTGCGTATCCGTTTGAAGAGAACTATTTGAATGCTTCCAAGGCCAACCTGTACGACGCCAACCCGAATCCTGCAATCACCCCGCGACAGGCAGCGGCTATGCAGGAGTGATGGCGAAAGGCTTCTCGGGTGTATACATTAGATATATGCACTTCGATCACCGGTGTAGTGACGGCGCGGATGGCGTCGTGCAATGCGATCGAGGTGTGGGTATAGGCGCCGGCGTTGAGCACGATCCCGTCGCTCGAAAAGCCTGCCTCGTGGATCTTGTTGATCAGTTCGCCTTCGATGTTGCTTTGGTAGGAGGTGATTTCGTACTGCGGAAAATCTGCTCGGATTTGGTCGAGGTAAGCCTCAAACGAAGTATTTCCGTACACGTCTGGTTCGCGCCGCCCCAAGAGGTTTAGGTTTGGCCCGTTGATGATCAGTATCTTCTTCATTTCCTTCTAATATTTGTCGCTTTTTGGAGACGCGCAAAAGTAAGGAGACGTTGGAACATGGCGGCCGGGGCACCCCGTGTCGCTGACCACGCACGCCTTGCCACGTTTCCCAGTCATGGACTTATCGCAATACGTAAAATATGCAAGTAAAAGAGTGGCCGACAGACGATCCGGTCAAAATGTATGAGATCTATCTCCGCCTCGAGCGCGGACTGTCAAAAAATACCGTGGAGGCCTATGTCAGCGACCTGGACAAGCTCTTCCGCTTCGTGGCTGTCGAGGGGCGGTCGGTGCGGGAGGTTACTTACGCCGATTTGCAGCAGTTCGTTGCCCAACTCTACGACGCCGGTATCTCGGCACGCTCGCAGGCACGGATCATCTCTGGCATCCGGTCCTTTTATCGCTATCTCGTTCTCGAGGGCTATCTCCAAAACGATCCGACGCAGCTGCTCGAATCGCCCAAGATTGGTCGACGGCTGCCCGAAGTCTTGGCCGTCGGCGAGATCGATCGTATCCTCGCCACGATCGACGTGTCCACGCCCTCCGGCCGACGAAACCGTGCCATGATCGAGGTGCTCTATAGCTGCGGCCTACGTGTATCGGAATTGACCGGCTTGCGTTACCCGGACGTTCACTTCGACGAGGGCTATATCCGTGTCCTCGGCAAGGGCAACAAGGAGCGCTTGGTGCCGATCTCGCGGACGGCTCTCAATGAGATCCGCAACTACCTGCCCGACCGACTCGCCATCGCCTCGGCCAACGGTTTCGAGGACATTCTCTTTGTCAATCCGCACGGCCGATCGCTCTCACGCGTCATGGTCTTTAAGATCGTCAAGGAGTACGCCGCATTGGCCGGTATCACGAAGACCATCAGCCCCCACACCTTTCGCCATTCCTTCGCGACACACTTGCTCGAGGGCGGCGCCAACCTGCGCGGTATCCAGATGATGTTGGGCCACGAGACGATCACCGCCACCGAGATCTATACCCACCTTGACCGCGAGGCGCTCCGCCGTGAAATCATCGAGCATCACCCGCGCAACATTTCTTGGCGCCGCGAACACGGCGAATAAAGGACGGTGGAGATGTCGCTCTCATTCCTCCGGCAACGCGTCGACCGTCTTCGCCTCCGTGCCCTCAAGCAACTTCCAACGACTGATGATCAGCACTACCGCAACACCAACTGCGGCCATGTCACTGACAGGTAGGCTCCACCATACGCCGTCGAGGCCGAGGAAGCGCGGCAGGATCAGCAGCGCGGGGGCAAGGAAAATGAGCTGGCGCGTCAGGCTGAGGAAGATGGCCAACCGACTGAAGCCGATGCTTTGGAAGAGTTGCGTGGTAGTGATCTGGAATCCGATGAGCGAAACGCCCATGATACCGATGCGCAGGGCTGTCGTGCAGAGTGCGATCAAGGGTTCGCTGGTGGTGAAGAGGCTGACGATGGCCCGCGGATAGAGCATGGCTACGGCAAAGCCGACGAAGCTGAAGAAGAGGTTCGTGCCCGCACTGTAAGCGTAGGCCATGCGCACGCGGTGCATGTGGCGCGCACCGTAATTGAAGCCCACGATGGGCTGCATGCCCTGCGCCACACCAAGGATCAGCATGACGATCAGCATGGCATAACTACTGATGATGCCAAAGGCGCCGATGGCCAGATCGGACTCCTCGGGAGTCGTGCCATATGCCACGAACGAGCGATTCATGAGCACGTTCACCGCGCTACCCGTCAGCTGCATGGCGAAGGGGGCGATGCCGATGGCCGTGATGGCCCGCACGATGGCCCACGACGGACGGAAGGCTGCCCGACGAAACCGCACGACACTACCCGGCAGGAAGAAGTGCGCCAAGACGTAGACGGCACAGATCACCATTGCTATAGCTGTGGCGATGGCCGCGCCGCGGATGCCCATGCCCATCGGATAGATAAAGACATAGTCCAGCACCACATTGATCAGCGCGCTGAGGAGCATCGTTGTCATGGCTTTGCGCGGGTAGCCCGAGGCGCGCATGATGGCGTTGTAACCGAAGCTGAAGGCGGCGAAGAAGTTGGCCGGGATGACGATCCGCAGATACTCCACGGCGTAGGGCAACGTGCGGTCGCTGGCACCGAAGAGTCGCAGCAGCGGCTCCATATAGATGTAGCACGGGATGATGGTAAGGATCTGTGTGACGAGCGTGAGATAGACGGCGTTGGCGAGTGTCTGCTCTGCCCGAGGGGTATTGCGCTGCCCAAGCAGGATGGATACCCGCACCGATGCACCGGCGCCAACCAGCATACCGAAGGCTTGCAGGAAGAGGAGGATCGGGAACGTGATCGCCAGTCCCGAGAGCGCATATTCGCTCACGCCCTGACCGATGAAGATCCGATCCACGATGTTGTACAACGAGTTGACCACCGTTCCAACCACTGCGGGCAGGGCATAATTGAATAGCAGGCGAGGTATGCGCTCCTGCTCCAGCGCTTGAATTTGTTTGGCTTCAGCCATAAGCAATTGAATAACTAAAGATGAAAAACAGTCGGGCGAGGTTAGCCTTGGCGACGCGCTCGGATCCGCCGGACGATCGACACCGGATCGGGCAGCAACTCCATCACTTTCGTTCCCGTGATCCGAAGGAACACCACGATCGAAAACGTCAGCATACCGACATACGCTACACTCGACGCTACCGCCGCGCCCGTCACGCCCCACCGTGGCACCAGTACCGCAGCCGCCACGCACAGTAGCACCAATCCCACCAACGAGCACGCCGCGCTCACTCGCACCCGCCCCGTGCCGATGAAATAATGGCTCAGGATCCGGTTCCCCCCGAAGGCCACGATGCCCACCGACAGCCCCGTGATGACGTCGCGTATGCCCGCAAACTCCTGCGTGAACAGCACCTCGGTGTACACCCACTCCGGGATACACAACACCGCGCCCATCGCCACCGCCAGCACGGCCACCGTCGGTCCCAGCAGTCGCACGGCCGTCAGCCGACGGCGTTCTGCCTCTGTGGCCCGCGTGATCTCGCTGTAGGCAATGAAGCTCACCCCATGGCTGACGTGCCAGAGGCTCTCCGAGACGCGTGTCCCCACGTCCAGCAGGCCCACGCTGCCGTAGCCGCCGAAGTGTTGCAGAAAGAAGTAGTTCAGCCGCGCGGAAAGATTCTCTGCCAAATTGTCCACGCTACTCCACAGGCCGTAGCGGAACATCTCGCTCGTGTCGCGCAGCCACGCCTTGACGGATAGTCCGCCCTTCGGCCGCGTCACACCGCGTAGCAAGAGCACAAGACTCACCGCCCACGCGGCCAAGTTTGTCAGGAAAAGCCCCCGCATATATCCCCCCAGATTTTTCAGCCCTGCCACGTAATAGAGTCCGAGTAACACGAATAACAGTCCCGCGCCCTGAACGAGAAACACGGCATTGAAAGCTCGGATCCGATCCCAGCCGAGTAGTACGCGCAGATGGACATTGACCAACGAAAGCAGCACCGCCAGCCCGAAGACGACCCCGCCAAGCCCCGTCGGAAGCATCCCCACGGCCGCCATTGTGCCGCAGGCTACACCCGATCCCACCAGCGCCCACACGTAGGCCGCACTGACGACTACGCTGAGCCGTTTCGAACGCATGAAGTACACGATCGTGTTCCCACATAGCACACTGGCCAACATTACTGCCACATTGGCCGAGGCGAACACTACGCCCGCCACGCCCATGTCGTGACGCCCCAGCACGCGACTGTTGATGAGCATCAGCGCCAAGTTCAGCGCCGCGATCACGTACCGCGTGCCGACTGTTGCTAAGATCTTTCTCAGCACCTCTCGGCCTCCCCGACGCCGTCGATCGGCAGGCCGGCCACTGTTTCGCGGTCGCGCTCCAGCTGTTCGCGCAGTGCGTCTAAACTGTCAAAGCGGCGATTGTTCCGCAGGTGGCGGATGAACTCCACCTCGATCGTCTCGCCATACACGTCGCCCGAGAAACCGAGTAGGTGTACCTCCACTGCTGTCGGCCGGTTGCCGATCGTCGGCCGGTTGCCGATCGAGAGCATCCCCCGATAGGCCGTGCCACGCAGCCACGCCCGAACGGCATACACGCCATCGCCCGGAAGCACCTTCAGCGGTTCGTCGACTGACAGGTTGGCAGTCGGGAAGCCCATCGTTCGCCCGATCTGCTGCCCGCCGACCACATGCCCACGCAACCGATAGGGCACGGTCAGCATTCGCGCGGCCTCCTCCACCCGACATTCCGTGAGCAGCGCCCGAATCCGTGACGAACTGACCGCCGTCCTATCCTCGAGTAGATAAGGTACGCCTCGTACGACTTCCATACCCACCGTGCGCCCATGCGCCACATACGCCTCAAACCCCTCCGCGCGATCGCGCCCAAAGCGGTGATCGTAGCCCACGACCAGCGTGCTGACGCCCCACTCCGCCGCTAATCGTTCGATGAACTCGCGCGCCGTCAGCCGTGCCAGCACAGGCGTGAAGTCCAGCACAGCGCAATAATCCACGCCCGTCTCCCCGATCCGCGCCAGCTTTTCCTCGAAAGTATCTAGCAGCTGCGGCCGATAATCCGCCTGCAACACGCGCCGCGGATGCACCGGAAAGGTGAACACCGCCGACGCCAATCCGCGCTCCGCAGCCGCCTCCCGAAGCTGCGCGATGAGCGACCGATGGCCCGCGTGCACACCGTCAAAAAAGCCCACCGTGGCGGCCAACTTGCGCCCATCGACCCGCTCGGCCGCGTCGTAAATCGTCCTCACGCCTGCCCCTCCGTCGCTGTCTTTTGGCGCTCCAACCGGGCCTGCCGCCGCTTCGTCTGGCTCTCCCGGAATCCCGCACGGCGCTCAGACGTCACGCGATTCATCGTCATAACCAGCTGGTAGATTTTGGCCCGATCCGCATCCGTTTTCGCGAAGAGATAACTGGCTTCCACATACCGGCGCACCATAGCGAAGATCTCGTCCGTCAGCGGGCGCAGCTCAGTCATGGGCCGCCGTTTTTGTGCCAGCGCCTCGTCGGTTCGTTGCCTCGTCATCACCTGGTAACGCTCGTTCAACTCATGCAGTCGATCGGCCGTCTTCTTGAGCCCGAGCGTCTCCACGTCAGCCGCCAATTCGTTGAGGTGAAGCTCGATGCTTTCAATGTCTACCGACCGCAGCGGCCCTGACATCGACCGTCGTGTGCGCCTAAATCGCCCCAGTTTCAGGGTCAGCCGTTCGGACGCCTTCCGTTGCGCCTCGATCGGCGAATGGCGATTTCCACGGATCATGTCGAACAGGTTGACAAGCATTTTCACCCGCTCGCGATCCAGCTCCCTCAGCTGTTTTGTCAGTTCCGACCCCCGCCTGCCTTTCACATGCCCCATCTCCGCTTTGATGGCCGCCTCCCACCGTGCCATCAATTCCTTAGGCAGTAGCAACAATTCCTCCCCTGCCTTCGCCACCAGTATGAACAATTCGTCATTCATCCCGGCGTGCTCGTTCGAGCTGAAATGTGAGATGCCATCCACATCAATCTGTACGGCATCCGGCAAAAAGATTTTCTCATCGTCCATGAGTTACCTCCCAATAGTTTTACGGCGCAAAGATAGAACAAGGTATAGCCTTTCTCTCCTTCATAGGCCAGATATATACACTTTATGAGACAATAAGATCCGTCCAATTTCTCATATAGTCACCATGTATGCTTGTACAATCCTTTGCCTAACAGACTCCTACATTATGCAAGCTCATACATTCGTGCGTCATACTGGCTTATACACCCTGTCTAAGTTTTCCATCCGTCGTCGTTTTATCATACACATACTGTATGAGTGTATTTTCCGCCGTATTTTATACTCATACACCATGCCTAAGTATAATATCCGTCGTATATAATACATATCCACTGTGTATAAGTAAAGATGAGAGCATAATGTATACAAATACACACTGTCTATGAATAGATTCCTGCGTATTGTTTTCGTAGACACTTCGTATAAGCTAGATTTATATAAGGCGTATAGCCTATGCACTAAGCCTAAGAGACGATGATGTATAAAATAAGGGCCATACATCTTGCTGAAGAGGTTTTTCTATCGGCTACAAAACCTCACCATACCGTATAAGCGACACCGCTTCCGCCGTCTATAGCGATACCTTCATCCAAGCCGGCTCCGTTCGACTGATGACGGCCCTCCCTTCGTCGATGCCTTACCACTCGATCCGGCGACACCCCGCCGCTCGTCCATCCCCTAACAGCCGCCCCGCCGCGCCCCACCAGGCCACAGATGCCGTAACCGCAAAAAAAACCCAAACAGCTTCTGGCATATTCCTTTTCTTTGCGCCCGTTTTTATGGTAACGAAATGAATAGATGGATTACTGTCAGCGTGATCACTTGGATGATGATCATTACGACGCACTTCGCCGCAATGGCACAGTCCGACCCCTCCGGAATAGAAGAGGATGGCGTCTGGATGGATTGGCGGGAGCGCATGAAGCTCCTGAACTACACGCCTCGATATTTTGGCCCGAACGCTTTCCCTCTTTCAGAGCTCACTGACGGGCGTATCGGTAAGCGATGGGAGCTGGAGCTGCGCGGCGAGTATCACGAAGCAGCCGGCGATCGCACGGCCGATCTCTTTGCGCGTCTCTTTATCCCCATAGCCGACGGACGCGCAGGCGTAGAGATGAGCGGTGTCGTGGGTGAAACGTATCAGATGTCACGCACCACGCAGCTCCGTAGACATGCCGCCGAGCGTCGTCCGCCGGAGTATTGCATTGGCGACTTTATCCTCCGATCCTTCTATCAAGTGGTCCGTAGCGACCGCTGGCTCGATCTGATGCTCAGCGCCAATCTCAAGACGGCCAGCGGCAATCGGTTGGCCGACGCGAGATACACCGACGCGGCCTCGTACTGGTTCGATGCCACTGCCGGACGCGACCTCTTCCAACTCGACGGAGGCCGCATCGCACTCCGACTACAGGGCATGCTCGGCTTCTATTGCTGGATGACGAACGATGCGGTCTATCGCCAAAACGACGCGCTGCTTTTCGGCGCCGGGCTGAGCGGACGCCTCTACAACGTCTCTTTCGCCGCCGACTACTCCGGCTTTAGCGGCTACAAAAACACAGGCGACCATCCCGCTACCTACCGCTACAAGCTCGAGTATGAATACCGCAAAAACATTCTCTCTCTTCGTTTTCGCTACGGCGTTTATGACAACCTCTACGACAGTTTTTCCGTCGGCTATATCCGCTGCTTCTGACCCTCCCCTCCACCGCTATCCACCCACTTTTCACCTGTATTTTCTCATCATACACACCTATCACATGAATCAAATCAGACAATGGATTGACGAAGGTCGCATAACCGACGCCATCGAGCTTCTTAACGACTACTTAGCCACTCACCCCGACAGCGACGAGGCGCTTTACCTCCGCGGACGTGCTCACCGCAAGGCGGGGCGTATCCGTGAGGCCATCAACGACTATCTGGCATCCGCGGCCATCAATCCCGACGGCCCCGCAGCCCGCGCTTACCGCATGGAAATCGAAATCATGGACTTCTACGACCGCAATCTCTACAATCCGTAATCGCCCCCCCCCTGCTGACGCCGGGGAAGTTAGCCGGGCACATGAGGGCGGGTTCGTCAACGCACTACCCTTCGACGACGAGCTTATAGCCTAAGCTGCGGATGTTGAGGATGCGAATATGGGGGTCGGCGGAGAGGCGGCGGCGGAGCTTATGGATGAAGACGTGCAGGCTGTTGCGGTTGTAAGGGCTGTCGTCATGCCAGAGGTCGAGAAGGAGCGTGCGGAACTCGACGACGGTTTCACAGCCAATGATAAGCCTACGTAACAGCTCGCTTTCCATGTACGACAGTTCCTGGGCCACTCCGTCGGCGTCAATCAGACGTTGCGCGGCGGTCTGGAAGGTGTAGCGGCCGAAATGGAGAACCGGCGGCTCGGCGTCGGTCGGCAAAACGCGCTCGGCAGGTGTCGGACGACCGAGCAAGGCCCTAATCCGCACGATGAGTTCGAGCATCTTGAAGGGCTTCTTCAGATAATCGTTGGCGCCAAGGCCAAAGCCCTTGACCAGATCGTTCAACGACGAGCGCGCGGTAAGGAACAGGATGGGCGTGGTGGTGTCGACGCGGCGCATACGACGGACCATCTCGAAGCCGTCCATTCCGGGCATCATAATGTCAGCCACCACAAGGTCAGGTCGGCAACGCGCGAAACAATCCAGGCCATGCAACCCGTCGGAGGTGTGTATGACCTGAAATCCTTCGCCTTCCAGCGTGTCCTTGATGATCAATGCCAGCGCGGGTTCGTCTTCCACCAATAGGATGCTGGGATTTCTTTGATTTTCCATTGTCTGATAGGATCTATAATTTATCTCGGGATCTCGATTTTGAAGATTGAACCGCCACGCGGTCGAGGCGACACGGTGATTCGCCCTCCGTGGCGCTCAACGATCTGCCGAACGTGGTAAAGACCGAGTCCGTAGCCCTTCACATCGTGGCGATCACCGGCGGGAACACGATAGAACTTATCGAAGATCCGACCGACCGAAGCCGAGGGGATGCCACAGCCGCGATCGCTCACCGTGACCACGTAAAAAGCACCCTCACACCCGGCCCAGAGGGTTATTTCCGGCTCGCCGGGGGAATACTTGATGGCGTTGTCTATCAAATTGCCGATGGCATGACCCAGCTGCTCGGGGTCGGCCTGGAGAGACAGGTCGGGAGGCGCGACCTCCGTCAGGAAGTGCACGGGACGGCCGGCACGGAGGCTATACAGCCGGGTCAGCCGTTCAAATAGCGCGCGGATGGAGACAGGCTCGCGGTGCAGTTCCTGCTTACGCCGTCTTTCGAGGCTCATATCCAGAATTTGCTCCACCAATCCGCTCAAATGGGAGAGTTGATCGAGGCACAGCTGCAAATACTGCGCACGTTTGGAGGGATCCTCCCCTTGGCGATAGTTCAGGAGCGCGTCGACGGCGGAATACGCGGCTGCAATGGGCGTCTTCAGCTCGTGCGTCATATTATTCGTCAAGTCATCCTTCATCTCCTCGAGTGTGCGCTGCTGCATCACGGTGCGAATCAGGAAACGAAAAGACAGCGCCAGCAAGACCATAAGGAGCAGGGTCGAAAACAGGATCCCAGCCATCTGGCGAACGATGACGCCCGTAAGAGATGGGAGAAAGACACGGTACACGTAGTGCCGCTCCGGATTGAACGAGTAAACCGCCACATGCTTGAAGGTCGGGCGCTTCATGCTGTGCGGAAAGGAGGCTTGCAAGACGTGTCCGGTCCGTTCGTCCACGATTTCAGTACGAAACACACGGAGCGCCATGCCGCGGACGCGGAGTTCGGCGTCTATCAAGCTATCCAAGGCCTGAAGATCGACGGGATACGAAGCGTCCAACTGTTGATGGATAGACGTGCGCACCTCGCGAGCCAGTTGTTCAAGCTCGATGTAAGGCGATTCCGCAGGAACGACCGTCACCACCGTCGTCCGCCTCTCTCCGATCGAAGCATTACGCATCGTCACGATGGAGTCGTTGTCTTTTTTCTTTTCGATCAGGATCGCACTGTGCTTCACGCTCGGATCGGCGCGGCGTTTTTGCAGACGCAGTTGTAGCTCCTTGCTGTCGGCGCTCTCGATACAAGCCATCACGACGCGTGCGGCCTCGTCGTGCAGCGAATCAGCGAGTCCCTTGAGATAAAAGAGGTTGAAGACGAAGAGCGCAGTAATGCCCAAGAGGATGGCGGTCACGGCGCGTTTGAATTTTCGGATGTCCATCGTAGATAACGTGAGTTCGACAAAAGAATGAGATCCCCTTATCCGTAGAGAATGTCATTGATAGCATGTGGTAACGGCCAAAGTAGCTTTGGAAATGCTTGCGGGGTTCCCGCAAACGCCAAAAAGTTTTTCGAGGCACTTGCGGGGTTCCCGCAAACGCCAAAAAGTTTTTCGAGGCACTTGCGGGGTTCCCGCAAACGCCAAAAAGTTCTTTGAGACACTTGCGGGACTCCCGCAAACGCCAAAAAGTTTTTCGAGACACTTGCGGGACTCCCGCAAACGCCAAAAAGTTTTTCGAGACACTTGCGGGACTCCCGCAAACGCCAAAAAGTTCTTTGAGACGCTTGCGGAAGTTCCGCAAACGCCAAAAAGTTCTCCGCGACGCTTGCGGAAGTTCCGCAAACACCAAAAAGCTCTTTGAGACACTTGCGGAAGTTCCGCAAACACCAAAAAGCTCTTCGAGACGCTTGCGGAAGTTCCGCAAACGCCAAAAAGCTCTCCGAGACGCTTGCGGAAGTTCCGCAAACGCCAAAAAGTTCTCCGAAGCATTTGAAACACGTCCGACTGCCATCTCACCGACAAAAATAGGCCTCCCGGGCGCAGCAACTGGGGCCGATAAGACTAAGTAAGACTTCGTAAGCCGGTGATAAGCATCCAGCTCGAATAGCACGCCCACCTTTGCCGCGAAAAAAGATCCACACCCATCAAACGATTCATCATGAGAACGATTTTTACCCTCCTGACCCTCCTTGCGGCCCTGCTGATCACGCACGGAGCCAGTGCGCAAATGCGCCTTAGCGGTCGCGTCACCGACAGTGACGGCCGACCCGTGGCGCAAGCCGCCATCATCCTGCAAACGGCCGACTCCAGCTATGTAACCTCCGCCATCACGGACTCCATCGGGGCCTTTCACATCGATGCCACCCCGAACGACCGCGCCACGTACCGCCTCATCGTGCAGCATGTGGCTTACGAAACGCACGAGCAGACCGTCCACCGAGATCAAGCCAACGAAATCGCGGTCCGACTGACCGAGCGTGCGCAGGCGATGCCTGAAATCGTCGTCCGCGGGGAACGCCCCATCGCGAGGCTATCCGGCGGACGGATCATTTACGATCTGCCCCGCCTGATCGCGGGTCGCGTGGCCGCCAATGCCTATGAGGCGCTGCTGCTACTCCCCGGCGTGCGCGATGAGGGTGATGCCCTCACGTTGGCCGGCGCCCCCAGCCTGGCTATTTTGATCGATGGCCGCAAGACGTCCCTCTCCGGCGAGGCTCTTCGGACCGTGCTCCGTTCGATCCCTGCCCGTGACATCCGCTCGGCCGAGGTGATGTATAGTGCCCCTCCGCAATACCACGTTCGCGGGGCCGCCATCCTCCTTGTCACCCGCGACGCCGCCGGGAAAGACGGCGGATGGCAGGGCCAGATCAATGCCGACTATGCGCAGCGGCATTACGCCAACTATACCCTTGGCGCCGCACTCGTCCGCACCGCCCCGCGATGGATGCTGCGTCTCAACGCTTCGTCCGAAGCCAGCCACACCCGCGGCGGACTCGACATCGATGCCGATCATTTCTATCAAAATCACCATCAGGCCGTCACGCAGCAAGACAGAACGACCCATCGCGCCCAGACGCATCTCATTCGCATGGAAACAGACCTCCAGCTCTCCAAGCAAAGCCGTCTCGGACTGGTCTATACCGCCCGACTCGTCACCGGACGTCGCTCCGAGCGGATCGGAGAGGGCACACTCGGCCTTTCGCATAGTCGCACTTCGAACGAACGGCCCACGCAGCTCCATAACGCCCTCCTCGACCTCAGCACCGGGTTCGGCCTCAAGCTGGGCGCTGAATACACGCGCTACGAAGAGCGCCTGCAGCAACATTTTGCCTACGAAAACACGCTCAGTCATACCTCGACCGACTTGACGACCCGCAATGCTCAGCAAATCGACCGCCTGCGCGTATTTGCTGACCAGTCTCACCCGATCGGCAAGGCCTTGAAAGTGAATTATGGCGCCGAATACCTCTACGCAACCGACCACAGCGCACAGCGATATGCCTCCGACGACGTGGCCGGCCTTCCGGACATCGATAATCGCCTGACCGAACGCACCGCCCGCCTCTATCTGGGCACCGAGTTCGCACTCACATCCAACTTCTCCCTCTCGGCGTCCCTCACCGGCGAGGATTATCGGTTCGCCAACACGCACGACCGTACCCTCTTCCCTGAATTTAGCGTCACGTGGGCCTTGTCCCCCGGTCAAATCCTGCAAGCCTCCCTCACGTCAGACAAGGTATATCCCGCTTACTGGGAGAGTCACGGCGGGAGAACCTTCCTCAACGCCTACGCTGAGGTTCACGGCAATCCGCTCCTCCATCCCTATCGCTCTTACGCCAGTCGCCTGAGCTACATCATCAGTGGGAAGTTCATTTTCACGCTCTACACCACCCGTATGCCTGGTTATTCCGTGCAACTCCCCTACCAAAGCTCCAGCAGCCCCGCGCTGATCTATCAAAGCACAAACTTTGACTACAAGCGCACCTTGGGGGTCAATCTCGTCGTCCCCATACACCCCTTGCCCAACGTGCAGAGCCGTCTCGTCCTCAACGCATCGACCGATCACGTCCGGCATAGTCATTTTCACGACCTCACGTTCGATCGGCACCGCATGCTCCTCTATGCTCGCCTCGACAATACCTTCCATCTCGGCCATCACCTCACTCTTGAGCTGAACGCATCCACCATCACACCGAGCATGCAGGGTATAGCCGACATCAACGGCCTCTGGCGCATCGATACGGGTCTAAAATGGAGCCTCGCACGGGGCGCCGCAGAGCTACAACTCAAGGCCGACGACGTTTTTGCCACCTGGTCGCCCCGCTTGCGTACCGACTACGCCACGCAACAGCTCCGTATGTATGTCGTGCCCGACACGCGTGCGGTGACGCTGACCTTCATCTATCGTTTGCGGGGATATAAGCCCACGAAAGCCCCCCATCTCGACACCTCGCGCTTCGGAACTTCCGAATGACCCTCCCCCTGCGGACTACGATTAGGCTATGCCCGAACGCAAAAAAAGACCTCCCCCCTGACCTGTCATGCAGGTTCGGGAGAGGTCTTTAGCGTATTAAAAAGTATCAGGCGTTCCCTTTATCAGGGGGTAAAAGGGAGCTCCATCACATAGACATAGTGCCTCAATCGATCTTGCGGAAGCGACCGTTACGGTCGAACTTGAGCTCTAACCCGCTGGTGAGCTTGACTTCATAGCCGTGGCGATCGCGCTCGATCTTACGAATATACTGGCCGGCATAATGCTGGCGTACAAAGTCGAGGATGGCACGGGGCACGATAGCGTCGGGAACTCGTCCGTAACGGCAATCGACCTCCTTCCACTCGCCATCCCTCCGAAATTCTACCTTATTCCCATCAACAAACACGACCTCATAGCTCTTGTCGAAGCCTTCATCGTCTTGCTTGGCATACGAAACCTCTACACCGCGGAAATACTGGGTCAGGAACTGTTGTGCGTTGCGTGGCAACTGGTTCGTACGGATCGGCAGATCGTCGTCTGCACAGGCTGTCAGCGCGAAAAGCACTAAGCACGCCATAAACATCATTTTTTTCATCTGATTCTTCATTTTGCTGTTCATAAAAATCGGGGGCAAAGATGTAGGGGCAAATCTGAAATGAATTTGAAATGCTCGCCCACCCCTCTCCAGCATCAAAACGATTGGCCCCGGGGCGGCTGCGGGGCGGCTACGGCCGCCTGCGAAGTTTGCCGGGTACGGGCTTTTGAGATGTTCGGCCGGCGTCCCTGACGGCCTCTGCCGAGGCAAGGAAGTTTTCCTGGTACCCGGTCAGACTTGGCCGGCGTCCCTGACGGCCTCTGCCGAGGCAAGGAAGTTTTCCTGGTACCCGGCAAGACTTGGCCGGCGTCCCTGACGCCTTCCGAGGCCTCGGAAACCTTCAGCGGCGTGTTTTGGACCTTCCGAGGCCTCGGAAACGTTCAGCGGCGCGTTTTGATACTTTCCGAGGCCTCGGAAACGTTCAGCGGCGCGTTTTGGAGCTTTTCGAGCCCTCGGAAACGTTCAGCGGCGTGTTTTGGAGCTTTCCGAGGCCTCGGAAACGTTCAGCGGCGCGTTTTGGAGCTTCCGAGGCCTCGGAAACGTTCAGCGGCGCGTTTTGGAGCTTTCCGAGGCCTCGGAAACGTTCAGCGGCGTGTTTTGACGCTTTCCGAGGCCTCGGGGCGGCTGCGGCCGCCTGCGAAGTTTTCCTGGTACCCGGCCAGACTTGGCTGGCGTCCCTGACGGCCTCTGCCGAGGCAAGGAAGTTTTCCTAGTACCCGGCCAGACTTGGTCGGCATCCCTGATGCCTTTCACACCTCCGAGAGCGACCATTGCACAGCGATTTTTGAGATCTAAAAGAACCGATAATTTTAATCCGAAAACAATTTTGAAGCACAAAAGAAGAAGACGCTATTTTTGCGCAGTAAATTTTATACATACACATCACACCAAACTCATTACACTCCTATGGAAACACTATTCGTAATGGTCCCATTGGCTGCGGTGCTGGCGCTGGCGTTTGCCTACGTCTTCTACAGCCAAATGAGGAAAGAAAGTGAAGGTACCCCCACCATGCAAGAAATTGCAGAGCATGTGCGGAAGGGCGCGATGGCTTACCTGAAGCAACAGTACAAAGTTGTCGCTATTGTCTTTGTTATCTTGGCGTTGTTTTTCGCAGTACTAGCCTATGGCTTTCATGTGCAGAACCCTTGGGTTCCGTTTGCCTTCCTGACCGGTGGATTCTTCTCCGGATTAGCCGGGTTTATCGGGATGAAAACGGCCACCGCGGCCTCGGCTCGCACGGCAAACGCAGCGCGCAACTCGCTCAACTCTGGTCTGAAGATCGCTTTTCGATCTGGCGCAGTGATGGGGCTTACTGTGGTCGGTTTGGGGCTACTTGACATCTCGGTCTGGTACCTCGTCCTCAACGCCTTTGTAGACGCCACTGGGCCCCAGAAGCTCGTAGTGATCACGACGACCATGCTCACCTTTGGAATGGGCGCTTCGACGCAAGCACTCTTCGCCCGCGTGGGTGGCGGCATCTATACGAAGGCCGCAGACGTGGGCGCCGATCTGGTGGGGAAGGTCGAAGCCGGGATCCCGGAGGACGACCCCCGCAATCCGGCTACGATTGCGGACAACGTAGGCGACAATGTCGGCGATGTAGCCGGTATGGGCGCCGATCTTTACGAGTCGTACTGCGGATCCATCCTGGCCACGGCCGCACTCGGAGCCTCAGCCTTCTATAACGATGGCGACGTACAGGCCAAGGCTGTCTTTGCTCCCATGCTGATCGCTGCCGTCGGCATCATTCTCTCCATCGTCGGCATTTACACCGTTAAAACGAAGGAGGGAGCGGGCATGAGCCAGCTGCTCAAGTCGCTCGGCTTCGGCGTGAACCTCAGCTCCGCCCTGATTGCTGCCGCCTCTTTCGGCATACTCTATCTGCTCGAGATTCCAAACTGGGCCGGCCTCTCCTGCTCCGTAATCGTCGGGTTAGTGGCAGGTTTCATCATCGGCCAATCGACCGAATACTACACGTCGCATTCTCACAAGCCGACGCAAACGATCGCTCACAGCGCGGAGTCTGGTCCCGCCACGGTCATTATCTCCGGCCTCGGCATGGGTATGATCTCCACGGCCGTTCCGGTGATCACGATCGCCGTGGCCATCATCCTCGCCTTCCTCTTTGCCACTGGGTTCGACACAGCCAACCTACTTACGGCGCACAATCTGAGCCTTGGCCTCTATGGCATTGGCATCGCAGCCGTCGGCATGCTCTCCACACTCGGTATCACCCTCGCCACCGACGCCTACGGACCTATCGCTGACAATGCCGGTGGTAACGCAGAGATGAGTCGGCTCGAGCCACACGTCCGCCAACGCACCGACGTCCTTGACGCTCTGGGCAACACCACGGCAGCCACAGGCAAAGGCTTCGCCATCGGCTCAGCCGCCCTGACAGCCCTCGCCCTCTTGGCCTCCTACATCGAGGAAGTGAAGATCGGTCTGCAACACATCGGCACAACGACTATCGACATCGCGGGCCGTACCGTCGACGTGGCACAAGCCACCATCCCCGACTTTATGGCTTACTATCAAGTGGATTTGATGAACCCGAAGGTGTTGATCGGTGTCTTCGTTGGCTCCATGATGGCCTTCCTGTTCTGCGGACTAACCATGAACGCCGTGGGACGGGCAGCAGGCAAGATGGTCGAGGAGGTACGCCGACAATTCCGGGAGATCAAGGGGATCCTGACCGGCGATGCCACGCCGGATTATGCCCGCTGTGTGGCCATCTCCACGCAGGGCGCACAGCGCGAAATGCTCTTCCCGTCGCTGCTGGCGATCATCGTACCGGTGCTCGTCGGCATCTTCTTCGGAGTGTCCGGTGTACTGGGATTGCTGGTCGGCGGACTGGGTGCAGGCTTCGTCCTGGCCGTTTTCATGGCCAACTCGGGTGGCGCATGGGACAATGCGAAGAAGTACATCGAGGAAGGCAACATGGGAGGCAAGGGTTCCGAAGCGCATAAGGCCACCGTGGTGGGCGACACCGTCGGCGACCCGTTTAAGGACACCTCCGGCCCGTCGCTGAATATTCTCATCAAGCTCATGTCGATGGTATCGATCGTCATGGCCGGATTGACCGTAGCATTCTCGATCCTCTAATGAGAAGCTCTTTTGGCGGATCTTTCTCCTTTCTGTTTCGGACCTATCGGAGCCTGTTTCTGCCCTTTTGTTCCATCATCAATCCTCACACGAACCTGCTGTGATCGTCTAACGATGAATCAAAATCATCAGAAACATCTCCGAGGGTAGCCTCCGAAATAAATCGGATCCGGTGATCGCAGATACCCCCCGACAGCCCCATCGATACCTATCGGTGGGGCTGTCTACTGTATATCTGTGAGCCTATCGTGAGCATACGTCGGCCTGTTGCCCGGGGGCGTGCCGCTGAACATCCGGGGGCGAAGGGGCTGGCAGGCGGCCTTCCAAAGTGGCCGGAGTGTTCGGTGACTCTGGCAGGCCGCCTGCCGGGACTATCGAAGACTCCGGTAACGCTGGCAGGCCGCCTGCCGGGACTATCGGAGACTCCGGTAATAGTGGCAGGCCGCCTGCCAGGACTATCGAAGACTCCGGTAACGTTGGCAGGCCGCCTGCCAGAGTCACCGAACACTCCGACGATGTTCGCAGGCGGCCTGCCAGACATATGCGGAAGCCATATCACAGCAAGGAGGGCCTACAAACACGAGCAAATCGCACGACAGGTAACCCCGACAGCCCCCCCGAAAAGACGTGGTGCATATTTTTTTTCGACGAGGTGCCACATTTTTGCCACATCATGCGTCAAGGGGGACGTGTGACGGTTGCAAACGGTACGCAAGGAATCAGATTGAATGGATGAAAAGCAACTCATAGCCGATTGTCTCAAGGGTGAGCAAACAGCTTGGAAAGCGCTCTACGACGCGTATTCCGGCCGCATGCTGGGCATCTGCCTACGCTACGTGGCCGATCGTGAAGTAGCGCGTGACGTGTTGCAGGATGGCTTCGTCAAAGTGTTCTCGTCGCTCGACAAGTTCCGGGGCGAAGGGCCGCTGGGGGCATGGATCCGGAAGATTTTCGTGAATGAATCGCTCGAATATCTCCGGCGTACACAGACCCTCCGGCATGACACGGTCAGCTTGGACAGCGCCACCTTCAGTCCCTCGGAAGAAGCCACGGCCCTTTCGCAACTTTCGGCGGAAGATCTCCTATCCATGGTCCGCGAACTACCGCCTAGCCTACGCACCGTCTTTAATCTGCTTGCCGTCGAAGGGTACTCGCATAAAGAGATCGCAACCATGCTGCAAATAGAAGAGAGTACATCGCGAGCACACTATATGCGAGCCCGACGATGGCTGCAAAAGAGAATTAATGGGGAGAATATGTGATGAAAAAACAGGATGAATGGGAAAAGATCGTTCGATCAAAGCTCGAAGACTACGAAGTGCAGCCCGATCCAGCCGATTGGGATGCGATAGTCGGACGATTGACGCGCCGTCGGCTCTGGCCGCGGCGATGGATGTACGCAGCAGCGGCTGTAGCGCTGCTGATGCTCCTTTTTGAAGGCGGACGAAGGCTGTGGCGCCCAGACGAGCCGTCGGAACGGATGGCAGACGCTAACCCCGTACCGACGGCACCGATAGCTACGCCGTCAGTTGCCATGCCGAGCGTATCGTCGCTCCCCGCGACGGTTGCGACACCACCGCCCACCGCAGTCGCACAGGTAAGGACGCGAACGAAAGCGGCCCCACAAACGGTCGCACCGGCCATGACGCGTCTCCACGCAGCCACGCCGCACGAAGCATCGCTCCCGCCTACTGATCTGCCGACGGACGAGCCATCGGTGCCAGACAACGCCTGGCTGGCCGAAACGACGATAAGCACGGCCGACAGTCTGTCCCTCTATGCGGCAGAGATCCCGACGGCTGAGGAAATCGAAGAGGCGATCGAACATCCCTCCGATCGTATGGCGGTTGCGGCAACGCGACCCGCCCGACGCTGGGGCTTCGGCATGGGGGGCGGTGGCTACACAACAGGTCTGCAAGGTGGAGGCGGAGACTTCAATGCGACGTTTATCCGCGATGACAGCCGTGCCGATCTGCCACCGTACGACTACGGGGAAGGCACCGCGGACGACGCCCTCGCCTACCATCGGAACGAAACGAATCGCATCGATGTCAAGCACGCGCGCCCGCTCTCGTTCGGCCTCGGCGTGAGCTACCGGCTGAGCGATCGCTGGGCATTGCAAAGTGGCCTGACGTACACCTGCCTCACTTCGCGTTGGCGCACAGCCTCCATCTTCGATGGGCACATCCGACAGCGATTGCATTTCGTCGGTATCCCAGTCGGGGTGGCCTACCGAATAGCAGACTGGCGGCGTGTGCGATTCTATGCGGCTGCGGGCGGCGCAGTAGAGTGGAACGTGGCGGGTAGCCTCCGCACGGTTCACAGCTACGGAACCGGGCGACGCAGCACGGAGCAGTCGCAACGAATGAAAGAATGGCAATGGTCAACCTATGCCCGCACGGGCGCCACTTACCCCCTGTTGCCATTCCTAAGCCTCTACGCCGAGGTGGGCGCAAGCTATTACTTCGACAACGGGAGCTCCATTGAAACGATTCGATCGGCGAAACCCTTCTATCTATCTTTGCAGACGGGTTTGAGATTAGGTCTTTAGAGGCCGATGCGCCGCCCCCCCCATACATTACATTATATTATTGTATCAAGAACTACGGGAGAACCTATCGGCCCGCTCCCACTCATAATTACTAACGACTTATTACTACCGCGGCCCTTAAGCCGCACAATTCCCACTAATAGCTTATTCATAATGACATGAAAGGAATGAACAAGACAATGGCATGGATAGCAGCCGCGCTGCTGCTGGCATGCACCACCTCCTGCCTTGAAGGCGGAAGCAACAGCGTAGAATCAGACACCGTAGGCATCATACGGCGCGAATCGAAAGAAGGAAAAATGGTCATGGACAACCCCTTCCCCTATGGCCCATTCTACTCACCGACACTCTCCAAACTGAACGAAGGCGCATGCGTCCTCGTGCACTTTACCCTCAACCGTGATGCGGCGGAAAATTCCTCCACCGTAGTCCGATCGCGTGGCTATAGCACCGTGACGATCAGTGCGCAGGCGGAGGTCGAGAAGTACCGCATAGCTCGCTTCTCCGATCCCGGAGCCCCGGATACGGGGAAGGTGCTGAAGGACGAAGTGCCCATCAAGAATCCCGTCAACCTGGTGCGTGGTTATGTGCGCGGCTACCTCTTCGTCGAGCACGTCCTGAACCAACCCAGCGACCAGCGCAACGAATGGTACTTGACGTACAATCCAGACGCCAAGGCTCAGACGTATCTCGGGAAACACACCTACGACATCTATCTCCGTACCACCAAGCGCACGACCGGTACAAAGACCGCTGTCGACATGGCTGTCAACAGCGCCTATTTCATCAAGAGCTACTTCGAGGAGATCGCTCGCAAGGAAAAAAGCAGCGGCAACAACGAAGCCTTTTACGTACGCTTCAATTACGTCTCAGGTTTCCAAAACGGCAAGCCAGTCTGGTCAAGAATCGAACGAGCAATGCCGGTCCAGATTTCTGACATCCTTAGCAACAAAGGCTGACGACCGCTGATCGGCCATGCGACAAGAAGAAGCTGTCCGGGAGAGATGATCCCGGGTAGCTTCTTCTTATTGTCAAACGGCAAGGAGCAATCGTCAGCTGAAGTATAAAACACATCGAAGATGGGGCTTCAACTGACGTTTAGGCGACTCACAAGTCACGTTTGACGTCTAATGCTTGAAGCCTCAGACACGCCTCATTGGCCCCTCTACAATCATAGAATGCTCTGACAAGACATGCTCACCCTCCAGCAACACGATGAAGCGCTTCCTCCTCACCCTATGGAATGACCTGCTTGGGCTCTTCTACCCACGCATCTGCGGAGCTTGCGGCGCGCCCCTCATCGACGGCGAGGAGCTGCTCTGCCTCTATTGCCTCTGCGAACTGCCTCGCCTGTCCTATCACCGCTACCCCGACGATGAGAATCCTCTCCGGAACATCTTCGCAGGCTGTTCCTCCGTGCGTCAAGTGATCGCCTACCTACACTTCCAAAAGGAGAGCTACGTTCAGCATCTCATCCACGAATTCAAATACCACAAGAACGAACGCTTAGCCATCCACATCGGCCGATTAGCTGCCGAAGATCTGCAAAGAGATGGCTATCTCACCGACGTCGATCTATTCGTGCCCGTCCCTCTCCACCCATGGAAGATGCGGCAGCGCGGCTACAATCAATCCGAGCGCGTAGCCCGCGGTCTGGCCAGCGTCTACCACCACCCTATCGATACAACCTCACTTATCCGTCACACCTACACTAAGACGCAGACGCGGAAGTCAGCCTACGAACGGCGTCAGAATGTAAAAAACGTCTTCACCGTAGCTCAGCCCGAACGCCTCGCCGGACATCACATTCTGCTCATCGATGACGTCCTCACCACCGGCTCCACACTGCTCAACTGCATCGATGCCCTACGCGACGTCCCTGATCTGCTCATCAGCATCTTCGTAGTCTCCACGGTTATCTGAGGAACGCAAATTGAGATTGAACAGTCCCTCATCGGACAGACTCAGCGACATGGCCACCCCTCCCTCTGAGAATCCGCATTCCAAGCGCCTTCCTGCTCATTTCGCAAGCCATAAAACGCACTGCGCCAATTGGAAAAGATTTCTACATTTGCCGCCGTTTTTTCGGATACAATAAAGCCTTGGGAAAATTCAGAGCATATTGGGTTGATTTGAAGGATATAAATCCAGCGGAAGTTCGCACCTATGAATATCTGCTGGATGATCAATTTTTCACAGACATAGACGGCACGGAAGTTCGACAAGGACACGTCAACGTGCAACTCGAAGTCGAGCACAAAGCATCTGCTTTCCAGATGACTTTTCATCTGGAAGGCACTGTCATTCTGCCTTGCGATCGCTGCTTAGATCATATGAAGCAGCCGATCGAGACAAACAACCGATTGACAGTGAAGTTAGGCAAGGAGTATACGGAAGAGAGCGACGAAGTATTGGTGGTTTCCGAAGACGAAGGCGGTGTCAACCTCGCATGGTTCCTCTACGAGTTCGTGGCGCTGGCTGTACCGATGAAGCATGTCCACGCACCGGGCGAATGCAACCGTACGATGGCGGCCAAGCTGCGTAAACATGCAGCCTACAGCCCCGACGATGAGGACGAGCCCGACAACGCATCAGACGAAGCGGACTCCGACGCAGAAGACATCCCAACCGACCCACGCTGGGACGCTCTCAAGCAACTGAAAGACGAAGAATAGAAGTAAAACAATAATCGAAATTTGAATTATGGCACATCCTAAAAGAAGACAAGGCAGCGCAAGAACCGGCAAGAGAAGATCGCACGATCATGCAGCGGTTCCGACTTTGGCCCTCTGCCCCAATTGCGGTGCATGGCATGTATATCACACCGTTTGCAGCGAATGCGGTTACTACCGAGGCAAATTGGCGATCGACAAGGACGTGGCTGTCTAAAAAAGACAGACAGCCCGCTCTTGCATCAGTACATACACACACCGGACACACACCATCCAAGAATCAAATTCTACACTCATGCAATGCAAGCAGCCCCGATACACATTCTTGATCGAGGGCTGCTTCATTTTTTTCATCCTACATATCAAAAGAACAATGGACAAGATAAATGCAGTCATCACCGGTGTCGGAGGTTTCGTCCCGGACGACGTACTGACCAACGACGACCTATCTAAGATGGTGGATACCACCGATGAATGGATCATGACGCGCGTCGGTATCAAAGAGCGACGCATCCTCAAAGACCCCAACCTCAGCTCTGGCTACATGGGCACGCAAGCTGTCAACGACCTCGTGCAGAAGACCGGAATCGACCCCATGTCAGTAGAGGGCATCGTATGCTCTACCTCCACGAGCGACTATCACTTCCCCAGCACCGCGTCGATCATCGCCTATGAGTCCGGCTGCCGGAACGCCTACGCATTCGACATCCAAGCGGCCTGCGCCGGCTTCATCTTCGCCCTGGAGACGGCCGCCAATTACATCCGTTCGGGGCGCTACAAACGGCTCATCGTCGTATCGAGCGAAAAAATGTCCTCCATGACCGACTACACCGACCGCGCCACCTGTCCCCTCTTTGGCGACGCTGGAGCGGCCGTCTTGCTGGAGGCCACGACGGAGGACTACGGCGTGATCGACACCCTCCTTCGCACCGATGGATCAGGCAAATCGCATCTGATCATGAAAGCGGGCGGATCACTACGCATGCCGAGCCACGAGACGGTCGATCAGCGACTCCATTTCGTCTACCAAGAGGGGCAGGCCGTCTTCAAGCGGGCCGTCATCGACATGGCCGACGCGGCCGAGGAGATCGTGCGCCGCAACGGGCTGACCAAAGATCAGATCGACTGGATCGTGCCCCACCAGGCCAACCTCCGCATCATCGACGCTGCCGCACGGCGCCTCGGGGTGAACAAAGACAAGGTGATGATCAACATCCGCAAGTTCGGCAACACCAGCTCCACCACCATCCCCCTCTGCCTGTGGGAGTGGGAGGGCAAACTCCGCCGCGGCGATAACCTGATCCTGGCCGCTTTCGGTGCCGGATGGACCTGGGGAGCCACCTACCTGAAATGGGGTTATGACGGAGCGAAAGCATAAGTCCGGATTCGTCAACATCATCGGCAACCCCAACGTGGGCAAGTCCACGCTGATGAACCGATTGGTGGGCGAACGCATCTCCATCATCACCTCGAAGGCCCAGACCACACGCCACCGCATTCTGGGTATCGTCAATACGGACGATATGCAGATCGTCTATTCGGACACTCCCGGCGTGCTCCGCCCGAACTACAAGTTACAGGAGACCATGCGCGAAAGTTCCGAATCTGCGCTGGGGGACGCTGATATCTTGCTCTACGTGACCGACATGGTGGAGAAAACCGACAAGAATGACGACTTTCTGCAGCAAGTGCGGGGCATCGAATGTCCCGTCTTGCTGCTCATTAACAAGATCGACCTCACGGATCAGGCGGGGCTGACCCAGGCCGTCGAAGCCTGGCACACGCTCCTGCCCGCGGCCGAGATCATCCCCATCTCCGCGCTCTCGGGCTTCAATGTTGAGCCCGTCAAGCGTCGCATCGAGGCACTCCTCCCCGATTCGCCTCCCTACTTTGAGAAGGACGCCCTGACCGACCGCCCGGCGCGTTTCTTCGTGACGGAAATTATCCGGGAAAAAATTCTGCTCTACTATCAAAAAGAGATCCCCTACGCCACGGAAGTCGTTGTCGAGGAGTTCATTGAGGGCGCGGAGCAGATACACATTCGCGCGCTCATCATCGTGGAGCGCGACACGCAGAAGGGCATCATCATCGGTCACGGTGGGCAGGCGCTCAAGAAGGTCGGCACGACGGCCAGGCGCGACATGGAGCGATTCTTCGAGAAAAAAATCTTCCTCGAGCTCTACGTTAAGGTCGAGCCGGACTGGCGCAACCGCGACAACCTCCTCCGGCGATTCGGATACAAACTGGATTAGTTGCCGTTGTAAAAAGCGCGTCACAAGTGCCGGATACTTGTCTTTAGCAGGCGGACAACACCCTCCCGAGGACAAGTATCCGGCATTCTTTTACTGACAACTTGTCACATGCGGCCACTCCTCGTCGCGTGCAGCCTATACATTGAACCGCGGAGCCAACACTCCGCCACGCACAGCTCGCCAGCGCGGGCTTGCAACAAACCATTCGTAGCGTATAACATGTAAATTAGAAGAATATGGGAAATGTAGTAGCCATCGTAGGGCGTCCCAACGTGGGTAAATCAACGCTCTTCAACCGCCTTATTGGTTCGCGGCAGGCGATCGTAAATGATGAAGCCGGAACGACCCGTGACCGACAATATGGCAAGGTTGAATGGGCCGGACGGGAGTTTTCGGTGATCGATACCGGAGGTTGGGTGGTGCAATCAGATGATGTATTTGAAGAAGAAATCAACAAGCAGGTCAAGATAGCTGTCGAAGAAGCCGACGTGATCTTATTCGTGGTCGACGTTATGAACGGGGCGACCAGCTTAGACGACGAGGTGGCGCATATACTCCGTTGCAGCGGCAAACCCGTCATATTGGCGGCCAATAAAGCAGATACTTACGATCGCCACGCCGCAGCCGCAGAATTTTATAGCCTGGGATTGGGCGATCCCTACTGCCTCTCGGCCGTCAATGGATCGGGGACAGGCGAGGTGCTCGACCGTGTCGTGGAGCTGCTACCCTCGGCGGGCGAAGAAGCGCACGACGAGGAGCTGCCACGTATCGCCGTGGTCGGCCGACCCAACGCCGGCAAGTCGTCACTCATCAATGCCTTCATCGGAGAGGAACGCCACATCGTGACCGACATCGCGGGCACCACCCGCGACTCCATCTACACACGGTACGACAAGTTCGGCCTCAACTTTTACCTCGTCGACACGGCGGGCATCCGCAAAAAGGGCAAGGTGAACGAGGACCTCGAGTATTACTCCGTCATCCGTTCGATCCGCGCGATAGAAAACTCGGACGTTTGTTTGCTCATGCTCGACGCCACGCGGGGCATCGAAAGTCAGGACCTCAATATTTTCTCCATCATCCGGAAAAACAAGAAGGGGTTGATCGTCTGCGTCAACAAATGGGACTTGGTCGAAGATAAGTCCACCGCGGCGATCAAAACCTACGAACGCGCCATCCGGGAGCGTATGGCGCCGTTCACCGATTTCCCCATCCTCTTCATTTCGGCCCTCACGAAGCAGCGCATTTTCAAGGTCCTCGAGACGGCTAAGGCCGTCTATGAGAACCGTCGCCGACGCGTCACGACGGGACGTTTGAACGAGATCATGCTTCCGATCATCGAACAAACGCCGCCTCCCGCCTGGAAGGGAAAGTACATCAAGATCAAATATATCACCCAGCTACCGGCGGGCAGTGTGCCCTCGTTCGCCTTCTTCTGCAACCTGCCGCAGTGGGTCAAGGAACCGTACCGCCGATTCTTGGAGAATCAGCTGCGCGAGCACTGGGATTTCCACGGGACGCCCATCCAAGTTTTCATCCGCGAGAAGTAACCCGCGCGAGGCAGTTACCCGACGCATCTCAACAGACAGTCCTGCCGGTGGCAGAGGTTCCCAACGCCTCTCCGCCGGCAGGACTTTTTTTATGTCGACCACTAAAACGCGCCTCTTTTTACACACCTCCATCGTGGAGGACTTCAAAAAGAGCCTACGAAAGGGACTTCTCGCAACGGAGAAGACCAAAAAGAGCCTACGAAAGGGACTTCTCGCGACGGAAAGTACCAATCGGAGCCTACGGAAGGGGTCCCCCGCTCTGGAAAGTACCAATCGGAGCCTACGGAAGGGGGCCCACGCTCTGGAAAGCACCAATCGGAGCCTACGGAAGGGGTCCCCCGCTCTGGAAAGTATCAATCGGAGCCTACGGAGGGGGGCCTCCGCTCTGGAAAGTACCAATCGGAGCCTACGGAGGGGTCCTCCGCTCTGGAAAGTACCAATCGGAGCCTACGGAAGGGATCCCCCGCTCTGGAAAGTACCAATCGGAGCCTACGAAAGGGATTTTTTTCGCAAAGTACTTCAAAACGAGCCTCGGAAAGGGACTCTTTTCAGAAAGTACTCCAAAACGAGCCGCGGAAAGGGACTCTTTTCACGAAGTGTTTCAAAACGCGCTTCGGAAAGGGACTCTTTTCGCAAAGTGCTTCAAAACGAGCCTCAGAAAGGGACTCTTTTCGGAAAGCGCTCCAAAACGAGCCGCGGAAAGGGACTTTTTTCGGATAGAAACCTCAAAACGAGCCTCGAAAAGGAATACTTTTCGGAAAAAGTTCCCAAATGAGGCTCGGAAAGGAATACTTTTCGGAAAGAGTCCCCAAACGAGGCTCGGAAAGGGACTCTTTTCGGATAGCGCTTCCAAACGAGCCGCGTGAAGGGACTCTTTTTAGAAAGTACTCCAAAATAAGGCTCGGAAAGGGACTTTTTTCTCGAAGAGTGCTCTCAAGCGCACCTCGTTAGGTTACTCTTTTTTCAGTGGATGAGGATCAGTCGATGTCTTCTGGGACTTCTACGTTGTCGTCCTTCATGGCGCGGATACAGTCAAATACTGCGCTGCGCTCGAAGCCCTTACTATCGGCGTAGCGAAGGAGCTTCACGGCCCGATCGGTGCTCGACGTGGCGCGGATGGCTCTTAATTTTCGGCGGAGCAGCTCGTCGAGGACGGTGCGATAGTCCTCCTCGTCGATCAGTTCGCCAAGGGCCTCCTCGATCAGACTCTCCGGAAGGTCGCGTCGGCGCAACTCGAAGCGGATCTTGAACCGCCCCCAGCGGTTGAACCGCCATTTGTCCTCCACGAAACTCCGACAGTAGCGCGCTTCGTCGAGGAACCGTTCTGCGGTGAGTCGCGCAACGATGCGCTCCTCCACGTCGCTCGTGGCACCCATCGCTGCCAGTTTTTTGCGCACGTCCGACGGGCAACGCTCCGTCCTGGCGCAGTAAGCCGCCATCTTGTGCAGCATTTCGGTCTCTTCGATTGTATTCATGTCGTAAAATTAGGGTTTGTCGATCATTCCCCGGATAGGTTATTGGGGCAGCGTCCGAAGTAGGGGCGTATTGCATACGCCCCACATGTACCCGGCCCGCGGATCCATGTCTCGCGGACATCTCGAGGGGCGTATGCAATACGCCCCTACCCTACCGGCCGGAGGGGCTACTCCTAAGGATCGATTCGGATTCATTTTCATTCCTATCGTGTGTATCACCGACCCCTGGCATCGACTCTCCCCTCCGCAAACCTGTCTTTTCCCTCCATGTCACGACTGATCTGAATGTCGGAGTAGCCTTCGGCGACGAGCAACGCGGCCGTCTCAGCCGATAGTGCCGCGTTGATCTCGAAGTAGAGCCATCCGCCGGGTGTGAGCCACTCGTGGGCGCGTCGGGCGATCGCTCTGTAGAACAGCAGGGGGTCGTCGTCGGGGACGAAGAGGGCCGCGTGCGGCTCATAGTCGAGTACATGGGCGGCCATGTCTGACTTCTCGCTGTCGCATACATACGGCGGATTCGATACGATGAGGTCGAAGGGCCCGGGAAGCGTCAAATGTGGGTCGAAAAGGTCTGCGCAGACGAAGCGCACCTCCGCGCCGTTGCGCTCGGCGTTAGCCTGCGCCGTGCGGATGGCCTCGGCAGAGAGGTCGAGGGCCATCACCTGCGGGCGGAGTAGCCGTCGCGAGAGCGTGATGGCGATGCACCCGCTGCCGGTGCCGATGTCGAGCACCCGCAGGGAGGGCTCCACGCCGTGGCGTTGCACGATGCGCTCCACCAACTCGCCCGTCTCGGGGCGGGGGATGAGCACGGAGGGGTTGACGGAGAAGGTCAGGCCATGGAATGTGCATTCGCCGACGATGTATTGGATCGGCTCGTGCTGCTTTAACCGTCGCACGATCGTTCGGATGACTTCTCGCTGCTGTGGGTCGATCGGAGTATCTTTGGCCAGTATTTGTTGGGCCGGAGTGTAGCCCGTGACGTGCTCGATGACCCATCGGCTGATCGCGCGTGTCTCTTCGGGATCGTAAATGGCGGCTAATTGCTCGCGGAGGTAGGCTGTTGTTTCGATCATTGAGAATGTATTTGAAAGGGAGGAAATGATAGAGGCTAATTAAGTTCTTTTCCGATCTTCTTTTCTTGCCTTGACGCAAGAAAAGGCCCCTTCCGGGGCAGGGAAGTAGGCCGACGCCCTCGATTGACCGGATATCCGGAAGGAGGTGTTAGAAACGCCGACCAATTAAGTTCTTCTCTTATCTTCTTTTCTTGCCTTGACGCAAGAAAAGAAGCAAAAGAAAGTCAAGGCGTCAGGGACGCCGGCCAATTTTCTAAGTCTCAGAAAGGACTATCAAGGACGGCGGCCAAACTTCCCCGCCCCCGGAAGGGGGCCGTCAGGGACGCCGGCCAATTTTCTAAGTCTCGGAAGGGGGCCGTCAGGGACGCCGGCCAATTTTCCAAGTCTCGGAGAGGATTATCAGGGACGGCGGCCAATAATTGAACAAATAAACACCTCAACAGAGCTTTAGCTCTCAACAATTCAACATCTATGTATAGCAAAAGTACAAACGAAGACGAACGTTTTATGCGTCGATGCCTGGCGTTGGCGCGATGTGGCGCGGGATGGACTGCGCCGAACCCGATGGTGGGTGCCGTGGTCGTGCACGAGGGGCGGATCATTGGCGAAGGCTATCACCGGGCCTTTGGCGGACCTCATGCGGAGGTGCACGCTATCGCAGCCGTCCGCGATCGGGACTTGCTGCGCCGATCAACGCTCTACGTGACCCTCGAGCCTTGCTCGCACCACGGCAAGACGCCTCCCTGCGCCGACTTGATCCGTCGCTCGGGCATTCCACGTGTCGTCGTGGCCTGCGTAGACCCCTTCCCGAAGGTGGCAGGTCGTGGGATCGGCTTGTTGCGCGAGGCCGGCGTAGAGGTGGTGGTCGGCGTACTCGAGGCCGAGGCACGCCACATGAATCGGTTCTTCCTCACGGCCCAGACGGAGCAGCGCCCGTACGTGATCCTCAAGTGGGCCGAGAGCGCCGACGGCTTCATCGACGCGCGGAGGCTCCACGCCGACCGCCCTCCGGTACGCCTCTCCGACGAGCGTAGCACGCGGGCCGTCCACAGCCTACGCGCCGAGGTGGCGAGTATCCTCGTGGGCGCCCGCACGGCACGGCTCGACGATCCGAGTCTCACGGTGCGCCACTGGTCGGGACCGTCGCCCGTGCGCCTCCTGCTCGATCGACACGGACAGGTGCCCCCCACGGCGCACCTCTTCGATGGCCGCGTGCCCACGCTCCTCTTCACCTCGCCGAGTAACCCGACGACGCCGCCCAATGTCACGCGCATAGACGTAGACCCGGCGCAGCCCGTCCTGCAGCAACTCCTCCAGGCGCTCCATGAGCGACAGATCCAGTCGCTCTTAGTCGAGGGCGGCGCGGAGTTGCACAGCCACTTCATCCGGGAAGGTCTCTGGGACGAGGCTCATGTGGAGACGGCGCCGATCCTGCTCCGCGACGGCGTGCGTGCGGCGGATTTGCACAGCGAAGGGGATGCCGTCCGCTGGAGTGACCGCACAGACAACAAAAAGCACCTGCTGACGGTGTTTTTTCACCGTAGGCAGGTGCTTTAAGGGCATGTAAAACGGAAAGACCATCCTCCATAGGCTTCGGCGTATGCCCTACGGCTTACCGGAGAATGGGGAATGACTCATGACGATCATGCCCGGGAGGGGTATTTTTTTGATGGGGTAAAAAAGGGAACTCCCTGAAGAGGGAGCCTCCACGGCTTAGTACCATTTCGCCACGTCGCGTGGGCTGGCGCTCTGATTGTACTTCAGATCGCGGAGCAGCGACGAATTGACGGCCACAGAGAAGGCGTACGACTTCCACGGCCCGACGGGGATGATGCTGGCGGACATCGTGAAGCAGTGCAAATTGCGGGTGATGGTGCACGTCATGTGCGCGATCTTCTTGGCCTCAAAGTCATACGATCCGTTGAAGCTAATGTTCCAGTTCTTCGTCGGTTTGATGTTGCCACTGAAGCTCAGATTGTGACGGATCTGATAGTTGTACTCCAACTTTTGTGGGTTGAAGGAGCCGTAACCGAGGCTCATGTTGTAACTGAGGGAGAAGCTCCAAGGCACCGTGGCGTTGTAGTAGCCGTCGGCGTCGTATTCACCCGTATCGTCCTTCTTCGCCTGGCGCAGACGGGTGCCGCGAGCCGGTTTCTCGTCGGTAGAGTTGGTCTCGTCGGCATTTTCGTCGCTTCCACGCTCCTTCTGCTTGCTCTTTTCGTCGTCTTTATCGCCTTTCCGCGAGAAGAGCTTCTTAAACGTGTCGTTGGTGAACGTATAAGAGAAGGCGGTACCGGTCGAGCGGAGTCGCCCGAGACCTTTCCCCATCTGCCAGCGGGGTTTGTCGATGCGGTAAGGCACTCCCGTGGCGGCGTCGTAGCCATAGGTGTAGGTGTCGAAGACTCCCGAGAGCTGCAAGGGGAAACTTCCGAGCTTGAGACGAAGATCTACCGACAGATCGCTCCATCGGAAGGAGTCGGCGGCCGTATTGTAGTTGATCCGTAAGGTGAGGCGATCGATGAGGCTGACTTTTTTGATGCCGGATGAGTCGGCGTTGGATCGCACCTTCATTTCCACATTGTTGTCTACCGCTAACGAGATCCCGCCCTGCCTTCCGCGCCCCGGAACGCCGAACATTTGACCTTCGTAAGGGGAATAATAGCCCGAAACGGTGCGCCCCGAGCGGTCGGTGTAAGTATATGGCTCGTAGTAACCGTAGTTCGCGGCGCCGAAGTCGGGCGCCATGTTGTAAGAGGCCGAGAGCGCCATGCTGTGACGGATCATCTGCACCTTATCGCCGAAGATTTTCCACGGTTTGAAGAATCCGTAGATCGTAGTTGAGGCTGAGATGGCAGCGCGATAATCATAGACGCGATAGAAGCCGTAAGTCGTGTCGACGGGCTGGAGTCCGCCGCGCGCGGTGTCGAAGCGCTGATGGACTTTGTTTGTATACCAGCGCTCGGTGTAGCTTGCCGAGGGCGTGATGTTGAGAAATCCGAACTGATAAGTGGCGCTCACGGGGATGTTATGTTGTATCCCATGCTGCCAGTCGTGTAGGAAGTTCTTTTTGAGGAACGTATTTTCTTTCGCTGTGATCGAGTTGCGGAAGTAGCCAGAATACGAGATGGAGATCTTCTCATACCATCGCTCGCGGCCCACCGCATGTTTGCGCTTGAGCGGATAGATGCTACTCATGGAGACCGTCATGTCGGGGAGAGTCAAACTGACCGAGGAATCCTGTGATCGCTGGTTGATATTCATCGTAGCCGACACGGTAAGGGGATTGTTGGGGAAGCGTTGTGAGATACTGATGCTCGAACCCTTATTGTTGTTCGTTCCATCTGGTGTATAGAGCGTGTTGAGCTGATTGTAGTTGTAGCTACTTGTCGTAAAGTTCACGCCAGCCGAGAAGGTGCGATAGGGATTCGCTTTCGGATCCTGGGCATGGGTCCAGGCGATCTTGAAGTCCTTCGAGACGCTGTAATCAGGGAGTCCGCGGTCGCCGAGCTTGGTTACCAGATAGGATGCGTCGAAATTCCCGGAGTAGCGGTAGCGTTTTTTGTAGGCTGAACGTGCTGCCACGCCCCAGGAGCCCTTGGTGTAGATCTCTCCGGTAAGCGCCAGATCGAAATAGTCGCTCACCGCGAGGTAATAGCCACCATTCCGGAGGTTGAAGCCCCGCGCCATCTCGTCTCCGTAAGTTGGCGCAATGATGCCTGAGGAATATTTGTCGGTGAAGGGGAAAAACGCAAACGGAAGCCCGATGGGATAGAGCGGCACGTCTTCTATCACCAGGTAGGCAGGCCCGGTGACAATGTCTTTTCCGGGTCGCACCTTGGCGCGAGTCATGCGGATGTAAAAGTGAGGATGGTCGTACTCGTCGCAGGTGGTATATCTGCCGTCCGCGACATTCATCACATTGTCGGACATCTTTTTTGTGGCTTCCGCCATGAGGTATCCTTCGCCCTGCTTCGTGAGGACGTCGGCCGCGAAGGCCTTTCGCGTTCGGAAGTTGTATCGCATGGTCCGAGCCTCGATCTGCTGTTCGCCCTCTATGAAAAGGGGGTAGCCGAACTCCTTCCCCACGGTGTCGAGTGCATAAGTGGCGTACACGATGCTGCTGTCCATGCTCATTTCTATGCGCTCGGACTGCAATTCGATGTCACGATACTTGACGTTGCCCTCGCCGAAGAGGTAGGCCATGTTGTTCCCCGTCATAATGATCGAATCGGAGGCCTGATAGGTGACTGGCGCCTCGAGCATGCTCTTCCGGCGTCGCGCCGTGTCCTTCCGTGCCGTGTCGATGGCCGTAGCAAGACGCTGGGAAATCCTTTCCGCACTATCGATGGGCGCAGTGCCTCGCGGGGAGCTCATTTTTGAGCTATCGATGACCGAAGAGAGTCGCTGGGAAATCCTTCCCGTGCTATCGATGGGCGCAGCGCCTCGCGGGGAGGTCTTTTCCGTGCTATCGATGACCGCGGATAGTCGCTGGGAAATCCTTCCCGTGCTATCGATGGGCGCAGCGCCTCGCGGAGAGTTCATTTTTGAGCTATCGATGACCGCGGAGAGTCGCTGGGAAATCTTTTCCGAGCTATCGATGGGCGCAACCCTCCGCGGAGAGGGCATACCCGAGATATTCGTATGCACAACGAGACGCGGGGGGGGCATTGCTGAGGTTCCCGTGTTTGCGGCTGGGTGCCGCGAGGTCATCTGCGCCGCATGAAGGGGCAGACGGGCTCGTACGCCGCAACAAAACAGGAGGGCGCACAGGAGGCAGGCTGTCTTTAGAGGAAGAGTTCGCACCACGCATCAAATCGTTTCACGTCTTCCTGGCCATACGCGGCGAGCCCTTGCCTGATCTTCTCGATCGGCTTCTCTCGCTCGAGCTTCGTTTTACTGTAAAACTTATCGGCAAAGCAGATCAACTGCTCCTCAAGGCTTACGGGCAGCATGTCGTGGGGAGGGATGGGCAGGTTACGTGCCTCAATCATCGCGCGAGAGAGTCCTGCGCCGGTGTGACGCTCACAGACGAGCGCGTGACGGGGATAGCCCAAGGAGCGCATCAGTTCAGCACCCAGCCAACCGTGGCAGATGTAGGGCGAAGTGCCATGACAATCTATCTCAGGCGCATCGCAGAGGTAGATACCTATGTCGTGCAGCATGGCTGCCTCACTGACAAACGTGCGATCGAGCTCCAGCTCCGGGTGAGCCTCTGCCAGCGCCAGCGCCTTGTCGCGCACGCTGCGACTGTGGCTTACTAAGATCTGATAAGCCCGTGAGCCGGGTTGATAATAGGCTGAGAGGATGGCTAATGGGTTCATTGCGATGAGGTGGGTTGTTGGTGAATAATTCGTCTTCTGATGGGGCGCAAAAATAAGCCCAAATCGTTCATCGGAACTTTAGGCGGCGTTTCGTGAGGAAACGGTACGGCGCAGGGAGCTGTCGGAGGGGGCGGCTGGGGGTACTATCTGGCGAGCCTATTTTTGCCGCCCGATTCATTTTACGATTATCATTCATCCGTAATCCCCTACCCTTTATGATCAAACCCCTCCTCCCGCTGTTCATCAGCCTCTCGTGCCTCTTCGGACACTTCGCAGCCTCGGCCCAGACCGACCCGGACGACTCGCTGGCCATATATAATAGGTATAGTCCGCCCACGCTGGGCAACGAGCGACTCGACACCCTCCTCCCCCTCTTGCAAGGCCGACGCGTGGCACTGGCCGTCAATCAGACCTCCGTCGTGGGCCCAGGGCAGACACACCTCCTCGACACGCTCCTCGCGCTGGGGATCGATGTGCGCAAGGTCTTCACGCCAGAGCATGGCTTTCGTGGCGCCGAGGATGCTGGCGCACGGGTGACCGACAGTCGCCACCCCGAGCGCAACATCCCCATCGTGTCGCTCTTCGGCCGCACGCTCCGCCCGACCACTGCCCAGATGAGCGACATCGACGTGGTGGTCTTCGACATCCAAGACGTCGGCGCACGCTTCTACACCTACATCAGCACGATGCACTATCTGATGGAGGCTTGCGCCACGAGCCGCCGCACGTTTATCGTCCTCGATCGGCCCAACCCGAACGACTTCGTCGACGGCCCCGTCCGACGGCCGCGTTACCGATCGTTTGTCGGCATGCACCCCATCCCCATTCTCCACGGCCTGACGATCGGCGAGTTGGCCCTGATGATCAATGGCGAGGGGTGGCTGCAGGGCGGCGCACGCTGTCAGCTGACAGTCATCCCCATGACGGGTTGGCAGCACGGAGACTCGTTCCGTCTGATGGTCAAGCCGTCGCCCAACCTGCCCAACCAGCAGTCGGTGCGCCTCTATCCGTCGCTCTGTTTCTTCGAGGGCACGTGTATGAGTGTCGGCCGGGGCACACGGTTCCCCTTCCAAGTCGTGGGTTACCCCGCACAGCGGGCCGGGCGCTTCACCTTCACGCCGGAGCCTATCCGCGGCATGGACTCCGCGCCACTCTATCGCGGGCGCACCTGCTATGGCGACGACCTGCGGGAGCTCCCCTTCGAGGGCGGCCTCACGCTGCGGTTCCTCTTGGACTTCTACGCCCGCATGGGGCGTGATGCGAAGACCTTTTTCAACCGCTCCGCCATGTTCGACCTCATCGCAGGCACCGACGAGCTACGCCGCCAAATCACCTCCGGCCTCTCCGAAGACCGCATCCGCTCCTCCTGGCAGGCCGACCTGGATCGTTATCGCCTCATGCGACGCAAATACCTGCTCTACCCCGACACGCGGCCTGAGACGCACCTGTCCGAAGGGCGCAACGCGGAATAGACTCTATCGTCGCACAACTCCGTCGCTCGGAAATACTGTATTTCGAGGCCATGCAAACTTGCAACAGCCAGAAATAATGTATTTCGAGCATTGTAAAACCTGCGGCGGCCAGAAATAGTGTATTTCGGGCGCTGTAAAATCTGCGACGGCCAGAAATAGTGTATTTCGGGCGCTGTAAAACCTGCGGCAGCCAGAAATAGTGTATTTCGAGGCTATGCAAGCCTGCAACAACCAGAAATAATGTATTTCGGGCATTGTAAAATCTGCAACGGCCAGAAATAGTGTATTTCCAAGCCATACAACAACGAAACGTCCCGCCGACGAGTGAGGAGAAATAGGCTCCTTTTGCTCATCGGCGGGACGTTTTTCTGTTGCACGAGGTGCTATTCGCGCTTCTTCCGACGCGACTTCTTGCGGCGGTACTTCCGGCGGTAGACGATATAACCGGACAGCACCACAAGGAACATCAGCAATCCGCCGAGGAAGACGTAGAAGTCCGTGAAGGCGAAAAGGAACGAGCGGTAGAGTCGGCCGACGTGCAACTCAAGGCAGAAGTGCCAGAACGATATGCGACCGTCTCGCGCGAAGACCTCGGGCATGGACTCGAACGGCATATCGGGGTAGTTGGCAAGCCGTGCGCCGCGACCGTAATCGAAGACGACCGGCCCCTGCGCAAAGTCGGCCGAGAAGCCGCTCACGGGGTTCCCGAACGTGGGCCGTCCGCCGCCACCGCGCCGACCGTAGCCCCCCATCTCGTCGAGCGGAAGGCCCGTATCATAATCGGTCACACTGCCGTCGGATAGGTCCCAGCCATAGATCCCGCTGAACGAGCCCACGACCCACTGGTTGGGACCCGTCTGCTGCCAGACATTGAGGCCCATGACGCTCACCGGGGGCGTGTTGTCCAGTTTCTTGGGCTGCTCGCCAAACGCAGGGAAGGCGTAGATGCCAGACGAGGCCGCCAGCAGCCACCGACGCCCCTCCGCATCGTAGCGCAAGCGGCGCAGGCGGTCGTGCCACGGGTTGTCGCTCTGGAGCGTACTGCCCGGCACGGGCTTCACTTGCGTGCGCGCAATGGGGATGAGCAGCGGCGGACGGAGGAACATGCCCGTGACGACGATCAGCAGTAACAGGACGATAAAAAGGCTCCCCAGCCGGTTGTGCCACACGAAGGAGAACGTCCACGTGCGACGCAAGGGCAGCGCTGGGTCGCCGCGCTTCTTACGCAGGCGGATCGGGATTTCGAAGAGGGTCACGACGAGGCCCGTGAGGCAGAGCACAACGACGATGATCCCGACAATATCGATCAACAGTCGGCCGGGCAAACCGAACAAGTCACCGCTGTGCGTCACCCAGATCGTCTTGAAGAGCGAGACACGCGGATCGTAGTCGTCGGGCGTGGGTAACGGTTGAGCGGTGAAGCGGGTGTAGGGCGCTGCGGCGGCGTACACGTTCGAGCGGGTAACGACGTAGAGCTTATCGCCCACGGACAGCACGTCCGTCAGCGCCTCGTCGTCCGTCAGCGCACCCTCCACCTCGCGCCATTGGTAGGCGGTGCGGTCGAAGCGGTAGAGCCTATAGGTGGAGATGGCGAAGAGCTGACCGTCAGAGGTGGCAGCGACGGCGCGGATGTTCCGGTTGTCGGTGCCGAGACGCATACCGTCCATGCAGGGCCGGAGGCCGCGGCAGAAGGTGTCGGCCACCCAGATGCCATTGCTGCCGTAAAGCATGACGCTGTCCGGCCCCATGCGTAAGGTGCCGACCACGGCGCCGTTGTTCCAATTCTCGTACACGTACTGCTCGGGCAGCCATCGGCGCGGCAAGTCCCAACGCGTGATGGCGGTGCGATGGTTGAGGAAGACGCCCGAGAGCGCAAAGGCCAGAATAAAGAAGGTGAGGACAAGCCCCACCCACTTATGGAGACGCCGCCAGGTGCGCGCTTTCTCTTTGCGCCGTGGCCGCGTCTTACTATTTGGAAAAGACATCGATTCTCTGCAGGCTACTTCGATTCCGATTTCGACATCGACTTTGACTTCAGGTTACGGCTGCCATCCGGCTGATAGGCGTAGCGGAAGGTGATGTAACCACTCTTCTTCTCGGCGTTGTGGAAGCTCTCGAAAATCACCTTGACATACTTCCCGTCGGCCGTACGAACGACGAAGACGTGATCGTTGAGGGTGTACGTCGGGGGCGGGCCGGAGAAGCGGACGGCCTTATTGAGCGCCACGTTGCCAGACGTCTTGCTCGTCGTCACCTTACCATTGGCAAAGCCGTTCATGGTGATCTCCACATCCGTCACGTAGCCATCAGCGGGTGCTTCAGCCACGTCGGAGAAGTTCGCCTTGTCCGTCTCTACGGCGCCACCCTTGCCTTTGCCCGAAAGGCCACTGTTGGTGCGCATATAGAAGCGGTTGAAGGCGATGTCCCAGTCGGTACGCGTCGCACGATTCTCTTCCGTCACGCCTGACACTTCGGTGCCAGTGGCAAAGGAGAAGTAGACCCAGTCTTTGGGGTCACCAGCCGGAGACGTGGCGCGGCTCTGTGTGTGACGCTTCACGTCGAGGCCTTCGGTTTTCGGTTCGGGGTTGTCGCTGCCGCAGCTGGCCAGCGTAGCGGAGATGGCACAGACGACCAAGATGGCTCCGCAGGAAATTCTTTTGATACTGTTCATTGGAATGTTTGGTTATGGGTTAATGATTAGTGATTACTTCTTCACGGCCACGATGGCCACGGCATTAATGTTCTCCATGTGGCGACGGAAAGTGTCACGCATGGCCAGGATGCGTTCGCGCGCCTCAGCATGGGTGAGGATGTTGAACCAGATCTTGACGGCTCGCAGCAGTCCTTCGTCGTCGATGACGCGTTGCGCCTCTAGCAGGTGCATGGGGTTCGTCTCCACACGTACGATCTCAAAGCCTTCAGCCACGAGTAAATCGCTCCACTCCGCTGCGGTCAGCGGACGTGCATTGACGTTGATCACGGACGAGAGATCGCGCAAGATGCTGCGCTTCGTCTCGTCGCTGACGTCGTCAGGCGTGAGGCCCATCTCATGGATGCCGTAGAGTCCGCCCGGCTTGAGCAGCCGGTAAGCCTCGCTGACGATGGCCGACTTCTGACGCTCGTTTTGCATCGTAAGCATGGCCTCGCCGTAGACCTTATCGGCCGAGGCGTCGGGCAGGCCTGAATGGGCTGCATCGCCGATGATGATGCGGCGGTCGGGGCCGTCGATCGTCCGACGCAACTCTGCGGCTGCGGACTCGTCCATCTCGACGCCGATGTAAGAGTGTGGCTTGCGTTTCAGGGCCAGCTCAGCGGTGAAGCCCAGCCCAGGGGCAAACTCTACGATGTCGTCACTTGATGCGATGCTGAGGCTATCGATCAGCTTTTCGGTCAACTCTTTCCCGCCGGGGCGCAGGACACGCTTACCCATGGCGGCCAGTACCCAGTGACCTTGCTGGGTGCTTGTGGGGTTCTTCTTTTCGTTCATAGTGGTAGGATTAAATGATGTCGGAGACTTGCGATGTGTCCCCTCAAATTGAGAAATGCAGCGCCCCGAACACGCTTCGGCCGGGGCCTGTGTAGGTGTTGAAATTGATGATACCGGCGTGGTAATCGAAGAGGTTATCCACGCCGAGGGTGACGCGAAACTGTCGCATGGGGCGCCACGCAGCCGTAGCGTTCCAAAGGCTGTACGAGGGTGAGCGCGACTCATAATAAGACTCCACTTCCTTGCCGTTCACCTCTACGCGACCGAGCACATCGTAACGCTTGCCACCGAGGAGCGAGCCACTGAGGTTCAGCGTGAAATGCTGCCGACCGAGGGTGAAGGCGTACTCCGCGCGGACGTTGCCCGAGAGGCGACTGTAAGCCGTCAGCTGCACGCCGTCCGTACGCTTGGGGAAGAGGCAGTTGGCCGAGAGATGCAGGAAAAGGCCCGACACGCCGGGGTTGATGCGCACATTGGCGTAGGCGCCGGAGAGCGTGGCGGAGGAGACGTTGCGATAGTGCAGCTCCTTCTGATTGTTCGTCCAGAGGCCCTCGATCTTATCGGAAAAGAAGTTCACGTAGCCCGTGGCCATGGCGTAGACGTACTCCGAAACATACTCGGCGGAGAGCGAGAGATATTGGTTGCGCTCGGGGCGCAGGTTCTCGTTGCCGTAGATCATGAACATGCCGAGGTGATCCCAATTCATGTAAAGCTCCTTGAGGGTGGGCGAACGATAGCCAGCGGCATAATTGAAGCGGAGCGTGAGGGGGAAAAGGCGCCAGACCGCCGCCAACTTCGGCGCTACGTTGGCGCCATAGGCGTTGTGATAATCCAAGCGCAAACCCGCCACGAGCGAGAGGTGCGGCGTGACGGTCCAGTCGTCCTGTGCAAAGACCGAATAGGAGCGCTGGCTGCGCGTCTCGTAGCTGCCGGAGACGAACTTATCCGTGTAGAGGCTTTCGTAGAGCAACTCCGCGCCCATGTTGATTGTCTGGCGGTGCCAGCGGTCGAGGGTGAACATGAGGCGCGGCTGCGTCATGCGATTGCGGTAGATCAGGTCGCGCTGATCGAGTTGCTCGAGGGCGGTAAAGCGGTTGTAGGTGTCGGAATAGACCGAGGCCTGGAGGGCCGCGCGGGTGCTGAAGCGATAGTCGGCGGTGAGCGAACCGGAGAGATCCGTGTTGTGCTCATAGGCGTTGTCGGGCGTGAGGTCGTGCTTGTTCATCGTGTACCAAGTGCCTTTGGCGCCGATCGTAAGACGGTCGGAGGGCGTATAACCCAGCATTTGGGTCACCTGATGCGTGGTGTAACCCGAGACCTGCGTGGGCGTTTCCACGCGGCGCTCACGGACGGTGATGTCGTACTCCGGGAAGTACTTCACCACGCTGTCACGGTCAAAGAGGCGGTAGGCGTCGGCGCTCTTGTGCGCGTAGGAGGTCTGCGCCGTCCAGTGCTTCCAGCGCCCACCGATGCGCACGTCGGCGTTGAGATTGGGTCGGTCCACGCTGCGCTTGAAATAACGTTGGGCGTCGTCCGGGTCCACCTTCGTGTAGTTGCGTTCATAGAGCGGCGCCGCCTTGATGGAGGCCGAGACGGTGAACGGGGCTTTGGGTCGCTTGGTGATAATGTTGATCACGCCGCCCATGGCCTGCGATCCGTAGAGGGCCGACGAGGCGCCCTGCACGATCTCGATCCGCTCCACATTGTTCGGGTCCAGGCGGTGATAGTCCACATTGTTACCCGTCTCGCCCGCCATGCGTTCGCCGTCGATCAAAAAGAGGATGTGCTTACCGCCGAGGCCTTGTAGGTTGATGCTCGTGCCGAAGCCCACCTCATTGAAGGCCAGTCCGGGTATCTCCTGCGTCAGCAGGTTGCGGATGTCGGTCAGGCCACGATCTTCGATCTGCGCAGCGGTGATGACCTGCGTGATGACCGGTGTCTGCATGAGGCGCTTCGGGGTGCGGGTGGCGGTGACGACCACCTCGTCGAGGTTGAACTTCTTCACCCCCGCTGCGGCGTGCGTGGCCACTTCATCGTCTTTCGTAGAGTCCGCGGGAAGGATCTGCGCCTGCATGCCGTGTGCTGCAAAGACATATAATATAAGGTATAGGAGAGGCCATCTCCTGTGGGTTCGTTTTTGTGTGATGTTCATTGAATGACTTGTTCTGATTATCGGCGGCAAAAATAGAGGGACGATAACCTCGCAAAAATCCCAAAAAGAGGTTAGGACGGGGAGAGCGCCCCAGGCCATGCAAGTCGCGTGCGATCATCGCCATTTGGCAAACATCTCCTGCAATCTGTGGGAAACCTTCGTACCTCTACGAACCATCTCCTGCAACTTGCGGGAGACTATCATACCCCTACAAACATCTCCTGCAACTTGCGGGAGACCTTCGTACCCCTACAAACATCTCCTGCAACTTGCGGGAGACTATCGTACCCCTACAAACATCTCCTGCAACTTGCGGGAGACCTTCGTACCCCTACAAACATCTCCTGCAACTTGCGGGAGACTATCGTACCCCTACAAACATCTCCTGCAACTTGCGGGAGACTATCGTATCCCTACGAACATCTCCTGCAATCTGCGGGAGACTATCGTACCCCTACGAAAAAGTGCTTCAGCATTTTTTTCGCTTACGATTTGTGCTTCTTATCGAAAGCCCTACTTTTGTTTCATTAAAATACAATACCCAGAAGAGATAATCCGAAAGTATACACAGCTATCCCGCTAATCATTGTTGTTTATCTATGAAAGCAAAGCAGTTTTTTGTCACCACGCTGGCAGTCATCCTCACGGGGATGTTTACCGCCGCGAATTGCAAAGGTCCGAGCGCAAAATCGGACTATGAGACGGTCGACGGCGACCCGCTGAAGACCCGCATCTACACCCTCGACAACGGCCTGAAGGTCTACATGAGCGTCAACAAAGAGGCGCCCCGCATCCAGACTTATATCGCCGTTCGCGTAGGCGGAAAGAACGACCCAGCCGAGACCACCGGCCTGGCGCACTACTTTGAGCACCTCATGTTCAAGGGCACAACCCACTTTGGGACGTCGAACTATGAGGCCGAAAAGCCCCTCCTCGACGAGATCGAACGCCTCTTTGAAGTCTATCGCAAAACCACCGACGAGGCCGAACGCAAGGCACTCTATCGTCAGATCGATAGCATCAGCAACAAGGCTTCGCAGTATGCCATCCCCAACGAGTACGACAAGCTGATGGCCGCTATCGGCGCCACGGGCACGAACGCGTACACGAACTTCGACGTCACCTGCTACACCGAAGACATCCCCTCGAACCAGATCGAGAACTGGGCCAAAATCCAGGCCGATCGCTTCCAAAACAGCGTCATCCGCGGCTTTCATACCGAGCTTGAGGCCGTTTATGAGGAGTACAACATGGGGCTGGCCAGCGATGCACGAACCGTGATCGACACCCTCCGCTCGATGCTCTTCTTCAATCACCCCTACGGCACACAGTCCGTCATCGGCACCCAGCAGCACCTCAAGAACCCCTCGATCACGAACATCAAGCGCTATTACGAGACCTGGTATGTGCCCAACAACATGGCCATCTGTCTCTCGGGCGACTTCGATCCGGACGAGATGATCGCCATCATCAAGAAATACTTCGGCAACATGAAGCCGAACGACAGCCTGCCCAAACCTACCTTCAAAGAGGAGGCGCCAATCACCAGCCCGACGACGAAGGAGGTGCGCGGCGTGGAGGCAGCGAACGTCAACGTGGCGTGGCGCATCGGTGGCGAAGCCTCAGCGGACAACGACCTGGCCATCCTAGCTGCCTCCCTGCTCTACAATGATCAGGCAGGTCTCATAGACCTCGATCTCATCCACGCACAAAAGGTGCTCTCGTCCTATTGCTACCCCTACACCTTCGCGGATTACGGCATGTTCCTCCTCAACGCTCGGCCTAAGGACGGTCAGACGCTCGAACAGGCGCGCGACCTGCTGCTCGAGGAGGTGGCCAAACTGCGCAAGGGCGACTTCGACGAGTCGCTGCTGCGTGCCTGCGTGGCCAACTACAAGCTGGAGCTGATGAAGGAATATGACTCGAACGAGGGCCGCGCCAATGCCTACGTCGACGCCTTTGTCAACGGTGTCAGCTGGGCCGACATGGTGCATCAGATCGAACGAATGGAGAAGATCACGAAGGCCGACATCGTCAAGTTTGCCAACGAGAAGCTGGGCGAAAACGCCTACGCCGTAGTCTTCAAGCGCGAAGGCCAACCGGGATTCAAGAAGATCGACAAACCGGAGATCACGCCCATCGCTACGAATCGCGACACCGCCAGCGCCTTCCTCCGTGAGATTCAGCTGACCGAAGTGAAGCCCATCGAGCCCGTATTCTTAGACTTCAAAAAGGACATGAGCACCGCTTCGCTGAAGTCTGGCCTGCCTCTGCTCTACAAGAAGAACGAGACGACCGATGTGTTTGAACTCATGTACGTCTTCGATATGGGTCGCAACGACGACGCCACCCTTGGCACCGCCTTCGATTATCTCAGCTACCTCGGCACCAGCAAGAAGTCGCCCACGGAGATCAAGAAGGAGTTCTTTGACATCGCCTGCTCCTTCAGCGCCAATGTGACCGATGAGCGTTGCTACGTTTCCGTCAGCGGACTGAGCGAGAACATGCCCAAAGCCCTCGAGCTGATGGAGGAACTGATCGCTGACGCTAAGCCAGACGAGAACGTGCTCACGAACCTCAAAGCCGATCGGATCAAGGCCCGCGCCGATGCGAAACTGAATCAGGGACAGAACTTCGGAGCCCTGCGTCGCTACGTCATGTATGGGCCGGAGCATGTCAAAGCCACCACGCTGACGAACGACGCACTGAAGGCGCTCACCTCCGACACGCTTCTGGCTAAGGTGCGCGACCTCTTCACCAAGCAGCACTCCGTGCTCTACTATGGCCCCGGCGCCGAATCGGATGTACTCAAGAGCCTCGACCAGCTCCATCGCACGGCCGATAAACCCGCTCCGTTGGCCAAGAAGCCCGTCATGCTGGTGCAGACGCCAAGCAACACCGTCATGCTGGCCGAGTACAACGCCAAACAGATCTACTACCTCCAGTATTCTAACCGTGGCGAGCCCTTCGATGTGGCTAACGATCCCGGCGTAACGCTCTACAACGAGTATTTCGGCGGCAGCATGAACGCCATCGTCTTCCAAGAGATGCGTGAATCGCGCGGCCTGGCTTACTCAGCCAACGCCGTCCTGATCACGCCCTCCGACAAAACGCGCCCCTACGCCTTCCAAGCCTTCGTGGCCACGCAGAACGACAAGATGCCTCAGGCTATCGACGCCTTCATGGAGATCATCAACAACATGCCTGAGAGCGAAGCTGCCTTCAAGATCGCCAAAGACGCCATCCTGGCTCGCCTGCGCACCGAGCGCACGGTGAAGGGCGATGTGCTCTGGGCTTACCTGCATGCCAAAGACATGGGCGTGGACTACGACCGCAACAAGGCCATCTTCGAGAAGGTGCAGAGCATGACCCTGGCTGACGTCAAGGCCTTCCAAGAGAAATGGATCAAGGGCCGCACGTACCACTACGCTGTTCTGGGCAATTCGAAAGACATTGACATGAACAAGCTCCGCTCCTTAGGTGAGGTCAAGCTCCTCACCCCGCAAGACATCTTCGGCTACTGACCTTCCCCCTCTCCGGAGGGGGCAGGAACCCCCGATCCAACGAACGAGGCTCCTGCCCCCTAAAGAGCAAGAGGCCCTGTCGGACTATTCGACACATGGAATGGCCGACAGGGCCTCTCCTTTTTCTAATCCCGCTACTAACTATTCACTCTCCCCCTAACACTTTATCCCATGCCTAACCAAAATTCTACCCAAATGACACGGCGTGCTTTCCTCGCCGTCGGACTGATGTTGTTTGCCCTCTTCTTCGGAGCTGGCAACTTGATTTTCCCCGCCGCCTTAGGCCAACGTGCCGGAACGAATGTGTGGTGGGCCGTGATGGGCTTCGTATTGACCGGCGTCGGACTGCCCCTGGCGGGCGTCCTGGCCATGGGCTACTCTGGTTGCCGCAACGTGCAGGAGTTGGCCGGACGCGTACATCCCCTCTTCGGCATACTCTTTACGCTGGCCCTCTACCTCTCCATCGGCCCCGCCTTCGCCATTCCTCGTACGGGCACCGTCTCGTTCGAGATCGCCGTCCGCCCCTTCCTCGCAGCCGATGCACCGGAATGGGCGCAGACGGCTTTCCTCATCGTCTTCTTCCTCGTCACGCTTTGGCTTTCCATCAATCCCCAGAAGCTGGTCGGACGCATTGGCGGCATCCTGACCCCTATGCTACTGACGACGATCGTTGTCCTCATCGTCAAATCGCTGATCACACCGCCCGGTACGCCCAGCTCACCGACCGAAGCCTACGCCACGCCCGCCGTAGCCCTCCAGCAAGGCTTCATCGACGGCTACAATACACTCGACGCTCTGGCCTCGTTCGTCTTTGGCATCCTGGTCATTGAGTTCGTCACGCAACACGGCGCCACGACACGCCACGAGGTGATGGGCGCCACCATGCGCGCGGGCATGATTGCCATCGGTTGCTTAGGCGTGGTCTACGTCTTCATCGCAGGACTGGGCGCCGCCAGCGTCGAGCAGCTCGGCATCCTCGACACCGGTGCGCCTGTCTTGGCTGGATCTGCCCGACTGCTCTTCGGTGAACCGGGGGCGCTGATCCTGGCCGTGATCGTATTGCTGGCCTGCCTAACGACCAGCATCGGACTCGTCACCGCCTGCGCCAGCTACTTCCACTCGCAGTTTGGCGGCCTCTCGTACAAGGGCTACGCCGTGGCGTTCGTCATCATCTCCTTCGCCGTCGGCACCTTCGGGCTGAAGACCATCATCGCCGCCGCCGTGCCCGTGCTCATGTTCCTCTATCCGCTGGCCATTGTGCTCATCGCGCTCGCCTTTTTGGACAGCCGCTTCGGCAGTCGGCGCAGCGTCTACGCCTGGACCGTTGGCCTGACGCTCATCTCGGCGCTCATCTCCGGACTCGAGGCGGCCAACATCTCGCTCGGTGCTTTCGGTCGTTTCTACGGCGCCCATGTGCCGCTGCATGCTGACGGTCTGGACTGGATCTTCTTCGCCCTGGCTGGCTTCCTGATCGGGTGCCTAAATCGGCGCAAGAGCACCTCTTCGGAGCTCATCACTTCGGGGCTGTAAGTCTTAGAAGCACTTTCTACTTACTCATCGTTCCTCTCCCCCACAAGGGGATATGCAAAGGGGCGGCCACTCCGGTGGTCGCCCCTTTTGGGGCCTTTTTTGCTCCCTGCGCAACGCAGGGCCCGAAAAAGACCCACTTTTTGCTTCCTGCGCAACGCAGGGCCCGAAAAAGACCCTTTTTTGCTTCCTGCGTTACGCAGGGCTCGAAAGAGACCCCTTTTTGCTTCCTGCACAACGCAGGGCCCGAAAAAGACCCTTTTTTGCTTCCTGCACAACGCAGGGCCCGAAAGACGCCCTTTTTTGCTCCCTGCGTTGTGCAGGAAGCAAAAAAGGTCTCATTTCCCGCGGCGGGAAGGCGTTTCACGAAACCGGAGATTGGCTTTGTGATTTCCGCCGCAGATTCAGAGCGACACCTTACCCACGCGATAGCGCCCCCTCTGTCCATTCTCATTTCCACGCCTACTTTTGCCGCTCATTTGGATAAAGGTATGGGTAAGACGATTTTTCATGATGGAGCAAGCCGCCGCAGGGTGGCACCAAGCGTAGGCTCCATACTCCTTTTTCTGCTCGCGATCGGGTGGACGGGAGGCACGCTCCGGGCCCAGTATCAAGTCAGCGGCGGCGCCAAGACGCCCATCCGGGCAGCGGAGAATACGGCATACAAGCTGGAAGTTTACTTAGTCTACGGCACCGACGGCGTGACCCTCAGCCACACCGGCACAGGCACGCACCGCTGGTATCGCTACCGCACCAAGGCAGCCATAGAGGACGATTGGGAGGCGGTGGCCTCGACCCAAAGCGGATCTACCTCAACGGTCACAAACCCTGCGGAGGGCTACGGTTACTTCGTTGTCGACGGTAGCGGCGAGCTGCGACGCTACGTCTGGATCATCGATTACAGCCGCTACCGGACGCGCCTCACGAGCCTCAGTGTGTCCCCCTCGTCCGACGCCTGCTCGTCACTGCGACTGGCGGGCACGGCCGACCTGCCTGCACTCAACTACTACCTGCCCGACGGCAAGGCGATGGAGCTCAAGCGCGCATTCGAAGTCAGCTACCTAACGCAGACGTGGAGCGAACAGACCCGCACCTTCACCGAGCAGTTACTTATCGACACCCTCAGCGGCAATCCCTTCGACGTCTCGCTGAGCCGCCCGCCACTCACGGACACGAAGATCGACCTGACGGGCGACCTCTTCGCGCGTGCCTTTGGCGTCGAGCAGACAGCGACCATAGACCACTACCAAGCGGTGGCCTTAGAGGTGCACGCCGATACGACGCTCACGTCGGAGACTCGATCGAACCTCAAGCTCAAAACGGGCGAACTCTCGGCCCCGGCCGAGATCCGCTTCCGAGCGCAGGCCAACACCCCGGTGGCATCGCTCTTCGTCTGGCAAGTCACGCGGCGAGAGGCTACGGGCGATGTGCCCATCGTGCGCTTCACGGATCCGGAGATGACGTACACCTTCGACCGCGTGGGCAACTACACCGTCACGCTGGAGGTGAGCGACCGCTCGGGCCGATGCACCAACAAGGACAATAGCTACAAGATCAGCGTCACGGAGACCGTGCTGGAGGTGCCCAACGTCTTCTCGCCCGAGAGTTCGCCGGGCGTGAACGATGTGTTCAAGGTGGCCCATAAGTCGGTCGTGCGCTTCAGTGCGTCCGTCTTCAATCGGCAGGGCAGCCTGCTTTATCACTGGACCGACCCGAACGGCGGCTGGGATGGGCGCTATCGCGGACAGTACGTGCCCGCTGGCGCCTATTACTACGTCATCGAATACACCGGAACGGACGGCAAAACGCACCGTAAAAGCGGCGACATCAACGTCGTGCGCTCCAGTTCAAACAAGAATCACAGTAATCAATAAGCATAAGAGAGAGAATGAGAACGAAACAATTCACGGCCTGCTTCCTCGCGGCCGGACTGATCAGCCTGACGGCCTGCTTCCCCGTCCAATCGCAAAACTCCGAACAGCCCCGACAGGACGACGGCTGGATCACCTCGCCCGAGGTGCCGGAGAAGGTCACCTTCTGCGGTCAGACGATTGACCTGACCCGATATAACATGTACGAGTCCATGGACCGCGAGCTGAGCAGCCTGGCCTACTTCCACTCCACCACGATGCTGACCATCAAGCGCGCCAACCGCTACTTCCCCATCATCGTGCCTATCCTGAAGGCCAATGGAGTGCCAGAGGACTTCAAGTATCTGGCCGTCGTAGAGAGCCATCTCGACCCGCGCATCGTATCGCCAGCGCGCGCCGCAGGCATGTGGCAGTTCTTGGAATCAGCCGGACGGGAATATGGCCTGACGATCACGCCCAGCGTGGACGAGCGTTACAACGTGGCCCGCGCCACGGAGGCCGCCTGCCGCTACCTCAAGGACGCCTACAATAAATACGGTGACTGGGCCTCGGCCGCCGCATCGTACAACGCGGGCATGGGGCGCATCTCGGGCGCCTTCGCCTCACAACGCGAGACGTCCGTGCTGAACCTCTGGCTCGTCGAGGAGACGGCGCGCTACGTCTATCGCATCCTGGCCACGAAGCTCATCTTCGAGAACCCGCAGAAATACGGCTTCTCGCTCCGCCCACGCGACCTCTACGCGCCCATCTCCTGCGACGAGGTGACGGTCTCGGCCGGTATCCCCGATTTGGTAGCCTTCGCCAAGTCGCACGACATCACCTACGCCGACCTCAAGCGTTTCAACCCCTGGCTGCGCGACTCGAAGCTCATCTCCAATGGCCGCAGCTACACCATCCTCATTCCCCGCAAACAAGACCTCTATTACACCTCCCCCAACCGCACCGTCTACGACCAGCGCTGGGTGACGAAGTGAACGCAGCACGTATGGCTATCGATAAACAGAAAGAAGTCACAACAACGGACGACCGCGTCGAGCGGGGAGGCACCATCGGCGTATGGGGTGCGCGCGTGCACAACCTGAAGAATATCGACGTCGAGCTGCCCCGCAACCGCCTCACCGTCATCACGGGCATGAGCGGAAGCGGCAAGTCGTCGCTCGCCTTCGACACCATCTTCGCCGAAGGTCAGCGTCGCTACATCGACACCTTCTCGGCCTACGCCCGCAACTTCATGGGCAACGTGGAGCGGCCAGACGTGGACAAGATCACCGGTCTGAGCCCCGTCATCTCCATCGAGCAAAAGACGACGAACCGCAACCCACGCTCCACCGTCGGCACCACGACGGAGGTCTACGACTTCCTCCGCCTGCTCTACGCCCGCGCTGGCGAGGCCTACTCCTACCTCAGCGGCGAGAAGATGGTCAAGTACACCGAGGAGCAGATTCTGGAGCTGATCATGCAGGAGTATAACGGCCGGAAGATGTATCTGCTGGCGCCACTCATTCGCAACCGCAAGGGGCACTACAAGGAGCTCTTCGAGCAGGTGCGCAAGAAGGGCTACCTCAACGTGCGCGTCGATGGTAAGCTGATGGAGATCAGCCGCGGCATGAAGTTGGATCGATACAAGATGCACAGCATTGAGGTGGTCATCGACAAGCTCGTGGTCAGCATCAACGACGGGCCACGCCTCAAGGAGAGCCTCCGCGTGGCCATGAAGCAGGGCGACGGACTCATCCTGCTGCTCGACGCCACGACGGACGAGATGCGTTACTACAGCCGCCGACTGATGTGCCCCGTGACCGGACTAGCTTACAGCGAGCCGGCGCCACACAACTTCTCTTTCAACTCGCCCCACGGCGCCTGCCCACGCTGCAAGGGCCTCGGCGAGGTGAACGTGATCGACATGGAGAAGATCATCCCCGACCCCTCGCTCAGTATTTATAAGGGGGGCATTGTGGCCCTCGGGAAATACAAAGACACGCTCGTCTTCCGGCAGATCGAAGCCCTCTGCAAGCGACACGGCGCGACGCTCAAGACACCCATCAAGGACCTCCCCGAAGAGGCCATGGACGAGATCATCAACGGCACCGAGGAGCCGGTGGCCGTCTCGACAGCGTGGCTCGGCCACTCCAGCTTCTCGTACGCCTATGAGGGCGTGGCGAAATACATCGCCATGATGCAAGGCGAAAGCGACGACGAGGCCACGGCCACCGCGCGCAAAAAGCCCGCTCCATTCATCCGCACCGCCATCTGTCCCGAATGTCAGGGCCAGCGCCTGAACAAGGAAGCGTTGCATTACTTCATCGATGGCAAGAACATCGCCGAGCCGGCCTCGATGGACATCGCCGAGCTCTCCAAGTGGGTCAACGGCCTGGAGGAAAAGCTCTCGCCGGCGCAGCGCACCATCGCCGTGGAGATCCTCAAAGAGATCCGCTCGCGCCTTGACTTCATCCTCGAAGTCGGCCTCGACTACCTCTCCCTCAACCGCCCCTCGGCCACCCTCTCCGGCGGCGAAAGCCAACGCATCCGCCTGGCTACGCAGATCGGCAGCCGCCTCGTCAACGTGCTTTACATCCTCGACGAGCCCAGCATCGGCCTCCACCAACGCGACAACATCCGCCTCATCGACTCCCTCAAAGAGCTGCGCGACACGGGCAACTCAGTCATCGTCGTGGAGCACGACAAGGACATGATGCTGAGCGCCGATTACGTCGTCGACATGGGCCCCAAGGCGGGGCGGCTCGGCGGCGAAGTCGTCTTTGCCGGCACACCCGACGAGATGATCAAGACCGACACCCTCACCTCGTCTTACCTCAACGGCCGGCGCCAGATCGAGGTGCCCGCCACACGTCGCCCCGGCAACGGCCATCACCTCGTGCTTCGAGGCGCCACGGGCAACAACCTGAAGAAGGTCGACGTCAGCTTCCCGCTGGGCACCTTCATCTGCGTCTCCGGCGTCTCCGGAAGCGGCAAATCCACCCTCATTAACGCCACCCTCCAGCCCATCCTCAGCCAGCGATTCTATCGCTCGGAACAGGAGCCCCTGCCCTACCAGTCCATTGAGGGCATCGAGCACATCGACAAGGTCGTCAACGTCGACCAGTCGCCCATCGGCCGCACCCCACGCAGCAATCCGGCCACCTACACGGGCGTCTTTGCCGACATCCGCAACCTCTTCGTCAGCCTGCCCGAAGCCAAGATCCGCGGCTACAAGCCCGGGCGCTTCTCGTTCAACGTCTCCGGCGGACGCTGCGAAACGTGCAAAGGCAACGGCTACAAAACGATCGAAATGAACTTCCTGCCCGACGTGCTCGTGCCCTGCGAAGACTGCCACGGCCGCCGCTACAACCGCGAGACACTCGAGGTGCGCTATCGCGGCAAGTCCATCGCCGACGTCCTCGACATGACGATCAACATGGCCGTCGAATTCTTCGAAAACATCCCCGCCATCCTCAGCAAGATCAAGGTGTTGCAAGACGTCGGCCTGGGTTACATCAAGCTCGGCCAACCCTCCACCACCCTTTCAGGCGGCGAAAGCCAGCGCGTCAAGCTGGCCACCGAACTCGCCAAACGCGACACCGGCCGCACGCTCTACATCCTCGACGAACCCACCACCGGCCTGCACTTCGAAGACATCCACGTCCTGCTCGGCGTCCTCAACAAGCTCGTCGACAAGGGCAACACCATCATCGTCATCGAGCACAATCTCGACGTCATCAAGAGCGCCGACTACCTCATCGACATGGGCCCCGACGGTGGCCGTGGCGGCGGTCGCATCCTCTTCACCGGCACGCCCGAAGCCCTCGCCGCCGCCCCACGCACCCGCAGCCGCACCGCCCCCTTCCTCCGCAAAGAGCTTTCCGAGGGCTGACCCATACCTATTATATATGTGTATGGGCACCCCTCTCGTTCAGCGCCTCGCCACCTCCAAAACCATCATCGCCCCCCTCCTCCCCCTGTTTCTTCGCCTCTCGTCTGCCGTCGAAAGCGAATCTAACAGGTGCGTACTCCCATTGCCTGTAGGCAAAGGCATCCAATACATGTATTCCCTCTCATTGTCTATAGACAAAGGCATCCAATACATGTTTTTCATCTCATTGTCCATAGACAAAAGCATCCAATACATGTTTTTCACCTCATTGTCTATAGACAAAGGCATCCAAAACATGTTTTTCACCTCATTGTCCATAGACAAAAGCATCCAAAACATATATTTCATCCCATTGTCCGCAGATAAAAGCACCCAATACATATATTTCATCCCATTGTCCATAGACAAAAGCGCTCAATACATATATTCCCTCTCATTTTTCATAGACAAAAGCAGGCAAAACATATATTTCATCCCATTGTCCACAGACAAAGACACCCAAAACGCATTTTTCTCCCCATTTCCAAAGGACAGCGAGTCCGTTCATTGCAATTTTCACGCTTTGTCCACCACCAAACCCTTTATTCTCACCTATCACCAATTACCGACAAGAACAAAATGAAGAATCCCATCCAAATGATCAAGCAATGCCTCGAGGCCGACGAACCCTACTTCGTCCTCCGCGGCAAAGACCTCTGTGCCCTGCCCGCCATCGAGCGCTACTACGAAGCTGTCCGCGACAAAGTCCGCGACCCACGCTTCATCGAAGAAATCGAAGAGATCATGAAAGACTTCCGAGCCTTCCGTGATGAACAAGAAACCCACATCCCCGACTGATCCATCATGGAAGATACCTACCGCACCATCAGCGACCTCTCCGAAGGCTACTACACCGAGAAGCGCAGCCGCTTTCTCTCCTTCGCCCTACCCGCCCGCACCCCCGACGAAGTCAAGACCCAGGTCGACGCCTATCGCAAAAAGTACTACGACGCCCGACACGTCTGCTGGGCCTACATGCTCGGCCCCGACCGCACTACCTTCCGCGCCAACGACGACGGCGAACCCTCCTCCACGGCTGGCAAGCCCATCCTCGGCCAAATCAACTCCAACAACCTGACCGACATCCTCATCATCGTCGTCCGCTACTTCGGCGGCATCGAACTCGGCACCAGCGGCCTCATCGTAGCCTACCGCACCGCCGCCGCCGAAGCCATCGCCGCCGCCCGCATCGAGGAACGCACCATCGACGAAACCATTACCATCACCTTCGAATACCCTCATCTCAACAGTGTCATGCGCATCGTAAAAGAAGACAAGCCCGACGTCCTCACACAATCCTTCGAGCTCACCTGCGAGATGACGCTCCGCATCCGACAAAGCCGCATGGACGCCCTAAAGAGCCGTCTACTGAAAGTGGACAGTCTTCGCATCGTCTAAGTCATCACGCATCCATCGCCAATTATTGAAAGAAAAAAGAGAAAGGATGTTTGCAGGATTCGAAAGTGCCTCTATCTTTGCGCTCGCAAAATGAAAACGCGGGCGGTCCTAACGGTCTGATAGGCGTGATTTCTGAGCGAAGAATTGGCCTGTTCGTCTATCGGCTAGGACGCAAGATTTTCATTCTTGAAAGAGGGGTTCGACTCCCCTACGGGCTACCAAATACGAATCAGATAAAAGAAGAAATAGATTAATAGATAACGATGGCAAATCACAAATCATCTATCAAGAGGATACGTCAGACAAAAACGCGCTGCGCACAAAATCGTTACGGTGCCAAGACGATGCGTAATGCGGTGAAGAAATTGCGTGGCACAGAAGATAAGAATGAGGCAACAGCCATGTATCCGAAAGTGTGCGCAATGCTTGATAAGCTGGCGAAAAAGAATGTGATTCATAAGAACAAAGCAGGCAACCTGAAGTCAAAGTTGGCCAAACATGTCAACGCATTGGCTTAACATCTGGGAAAGTGCCTGAAAGAGGAAAAAGAAAAGAAGGACGTCTAAGTCCACTGTTATATTGGTATCAAAGGCCTGTTCGTCTATCGGCTAGGACGTGAGATTCTCATTCTCAAAAGAGGGGTTCGATTCCCCTACGGGCTACATCAAGGCTGAAAGGCGTCAATCGTCTTTCGGCCTTTTTTTCATGCAGTTAGCCATCTCCCAACCCTGCTCTTTCGGAGGGGAACGGCTATATTTGTTTCCGTATTTGATAATGAATAAAGAGAGGAAATCAACATGAGTGACGAAGAAATAAAAGCAGCAAGCGAGGAATACTCTTCCAAGAACATCCAAGTGCTCGAGGGGTTGGAGGCCGTCCGTAAACGCCCAGCCATGTACATCGGCGACACAAGCGAGAAGGGACTCCACCACTTGGTTTACGAGGTGGTAGACAACTCCATCGACGAAGCACTGGCCGGCTTCTGCAAGAATATCGATGTCGTGATCCGTGAGGATAATTCGATCAGCGTGACAGATGATGGGCGAGGCATTCCGGTCGATTACCACGAGAAGGAAGGTAAGTCGGCATTGGAGGTCGTGCTGACTGTACTCCATGCCGGAGGTAAGTTTGACAAGGGCACCTATAAAGTGTCTGGTGGACTGCACGGCGTCGGTGTCTCGTGTGTCAACGCGCTGTCGACCCACCTGAAAGCCGAAGTGCACCGTAACGGAAAAGTCTATGTACAAGAGTTCTCCTGCGGCAAGCCGCTGGCTGATATCCGGATAACGGGTGACAGCGATCGTACTGGGACAACCATAGAGTTCAAACCGGACGCGTCAATCTTTACCGTGACCGAATACAAATACGACATCCTCGCCAACCGACTCCGCGAGCTGGCCTTCCTGAACGCTGGCATCCGACTGACATTGACCGATCGCCGCGAGGTGAAGCCGGACGGGACGTATAAATCCGAAGTCTTCTATTCGCACGAAGGACTGAAGGAGTTTGTGCGCTACATCGACAAGTCGAAAGAGGCGCTGATCCACGATGTGATCCATATCGTCACTGAGAAACAAGGCATCCCCGTCGAAGTGGCCATGACCTACAACACGTCGTACAACGAAAGCGTCTTCTCCTACGTGAACGACATCAACACGATCGAGGGCGGCACACACCTCTCTGGCTTCCGACGCGGACTAACACGTACGCTGAAGAAATATGCCGAAGACTCTAAGCTGCTGGAGAAGGCCAAGGTGGAGATCCAAGGCGACGACTTCCGCGAAGGCCTCACAGCCGTGATTTCGATCAAGGTGGCCGAGCCACAGTTCGAGGGGCAGACCAAGACGAAGCTCGGAAACAACGAGGTGATGGGCGCTGTCGATATGGCTGTAGGCGAGGCGCTCGGCAACTATTTGGAGGAGCACCCGAAAGAGGCCAAAACGATCGTCGACAAGGTGATCCTCGCTGCCACAGCACGTCAAGCGGCACGCAAGGCGCGCGAGATGGTGCAACGTAAGTCGCCCCTCTCGGGCGGTGGACTGCCCGGTAAGCTGGCCGACTGCTCTTCGAAAGACGCTGCCATCTGCGAGCTGTTCCTCGTCGAGGGAGACTCCGCCGGTGGCACAGCCAAGCAAGGACGCGACAGAAACTTCCAAGCCATCCTGCCGCTCCGCGGTAAGATCCTCAACGTGGAGAAGGCCATGGAGCACCGTGTGTTCGAGAGCGAGGAGATCCAAAACATCTTCAAGGCAATGGGCGTTTCAATCGGCACCGAGGACGACCCGAAGGAGCTGAACCTATCGAAGCTCCGTTACCACAAGGTGATCATCATGACCGATGCCGACGTGGACGGTAGCCACATTGCCACCCTGATCCTCACCTTCTTCTTCCGTCGCATGCGCGGACTGATCGAGAAAGGGTACGTCTACCTCGCCACCCCGCCGCTTTACCTCTGCAAGAAGGGCAAGGTGGAGGAGTATTGCTGGACTGAACAGCAGCGCCAGAAGTTCATCGACGCCTACGGCGGCGGCAACGAGAACCAAATCCATACGCAGCGCTACAAAGGTCTCGGTGAGATGAACGATCACCAGCTTTGGGATACGACGATGAACCCCGAAAACCGTACCCTCAAGCAGATCACCATTGACAACGCTATCGAGGCCGACGCCATCTTCTCCATGCTCATGGGCGAGGACGTCGGGCCACGCCGCGAGTTCATCGAGGAAAATGCGACGTACGCAAACATCGACGCATAACACCGACTTCGCATAGCACCACGCTGCGGAGTCTTTTACATAAACCATCAAACGACAGAGGGCAATCGCCATGCGAGGTGCCCTCTTCTTTTTCTCCCATTCAAACCCAACATGTCACTCACTTTAAAAGAACTATTTGCGCAGGTTGACCGCGCCTCAGCTGTCGACACTGCCACCCCCACACGCCCACGCATAGGTATTTCCGTGAACCGACGAGACGGCAAAGAGATGCTCGCCGACCCCTATTTCCAGTCTGTCATCCTGGCCGGTGGTGCCCCCGTACTCGTGCCCGCAACAACCGAGCTGAGCGTCCTCACCACGATTGTCGAAGGTCTCGACGGCCTGCTTCTGACTGGCGGCGGCGACATCAGTCCCGACCTGCTTGGCGAGACGCCCCACCCGTCGATCGAGGACGTCGATCCGATCCGCGACACCAGCGAGCTGCAACTGATCCGCTTGGCCCACCAACGCGGCCTCCCCATCTTCGGCATCTGTCGCGGCCATCAGCTCATCAATGTGGCCTTTGGCGGCACGCTCTACCAAGACCTTCCCTCGCAGTTTCCAAGCCCCGTATTGCCACATAGTCAGGCGGAAGCACGCGATGTTATCACGCAGTCTGTCACTCTCACTGCCCCAGATTCCGAGCTGCAACGCGCAATGGGGCTCGACGCCACGACGCGTACCGCACCCATCCCCGTCAACTCGCTCCACCACCAAGCCGTCCGCGACCTGGCCCCCGGTTTCATCGCCACGGCCGAGGCGCCCGACGGCGTCAACGAGGCGATGGAGCACCCCGAATACCCCATCCTCAGCGTCCAGTGGCACCCCGAATGGCTCGCCACCACCGGCCACGAGGCGATGCTCAACCTCTTCCGTCATCTTGTCAGCCGTGCACGCCGCTACGCCCACGCCCGACGCCTGCACCACACCATGATCACCCTCGACTCGCACACCGACACGCCCATGCTCTTCGACGCCTTCGACCTCGGACGCAAAGAGGGTGGCCGGGTCAACCTGCCGCTCATGCGCGAGGGACGGCTCGACGCTGTCGTCATGGCCGCCTACCTCCCCCAAGACGAGCGCAACGACGAGGCGCACCGCCGCGCTTTCGACTATGCCGTCGAGCGACTCACACACGTTGAGGAGCAGGCCATCCGCTACCCTAACCTCCTCGACATCGCTCGCTCTACGGACGACCTCCGCCGCCTCAAGCGCGAGGGCCGACGCGCCATCATCCCCGCCGTCGAAAACGGTTACGCCATCGGCCGCGACCTCTCCCGACTGCACGCATTCAAGCGTATGGGCGTGGCGTACATGACACTCTGTCACAACGGAGACAACGAACTCTGCGACTCTGCCGCCGGACAAGGCGAGTGGGGCGGCCTCAGTCCCTTCGGGCGCGAGGTGGTGGCAGAGATGAACCGCATCGGCATGATGATCGACGTATCGCACGCTGCTGATGCCACTTTCGACGATGTTATTCGCCTCAGCCGGCGCCCCATCGTCGCCACCCATTCCTCCTGCCGCGCCCTCTGTGACCATCGCCGCAACTTAGACGACGACCGCATCCGCGCCCTGGCCGCAACGGGCGGCGTGATGCAGATCTGCCTTTATGGCGGATTCATCAACCACGACCATCCCGACGGCGCCACCCTCAGCGATGCCGTCCGCCACATCCTGCACGTCGTCCGGCTCGTCGGCCCGAATCACGTCGGCATCGGCTCCGACTTCGACGGCGGCGGCGGGCTCATCGGCTGCCAATCGGCCGGCGAGATGCTCCAAATCACCCTCCGTCTCCTTGCCGAGGGTCTCTCCGACGCCGACATCGCCAACATCTGGGGCGGTAACTTCATGCGCGTCATGGACGCCCAGCGCCTGCCCCTCGCATAGCGCGCACACTGGGGGGTGCATTCCTTCTCGGAAGCCTTCCTAAGCCATCGCGGGCAATGGGCAATCTTGCATCATCCGCACGCAGACCTCAGGGGCATACCTTATATATACAGCCGGCTGGCGCCATCTCATTCTTGCGCCTACTTTTGCCGCCAAACCATAATATTCTGACAGATGAGAATTATTGTATTAGCTAAGCAGGTGCCGGACACGCGTAACGTCGGGAAGGACGCGATGAAGGCGGACGGCACCATCAATCGCGCAGCGCTGCCGGCCATCTTCAACCCCGAAGACCTCAGCGCGCTGGAGCAGGCGCTGCGACTGAAAGAACGCTACCCCGGATCGACCGTCACGCTCCTCACCATGGGGCCGGGACGCGCCGCCGAGATCATCCGCGAGGGGCTTTATCGCGGGGCGGACGACGGGGTGCTCCTCACCGATCGCGCCTTCGCCGGCGCCGACACCCTGGCCACCTCGTATGCCTTGGCCATGGCGATCCGCAAGATCGGCGACTTCGACCTGATCGTCGGCGGACGGCAGGCTATCGACGGCGACACGGCCCAGGTGGGTCCGCAAGTGGCGGAGAAGCTCGGGCTGTCACAGATCACGTATGCAGAGGAGATTGTCGGCGTCACGGACGGACGCATCACGGTGCGACGCAAGATCCCCGGAGGCGTGGAGACGGTCGAAGGGCCGCTGCCCATCGTAGTCACGGTGAACGGATCGGCCGCAGCATGCAGGCCGCGTAACGCGCGACTCGTGCAGAAGTACAAGCACGCGCTGGGTGCGCAAGAGAAAGCCGAGCGCACAAAGGGTGCCTCCCTCCCCTACGCCGAGCTCTACGAATCGCGCCCGTACCTGAACCTCGTCGAGTGGTCCGTGGCAGACGTCAATGGCGACGTCTCCCAGTGCGGCCTCTCAGGCTCACCGACGAAGGTGAAAACGATCGAAAACATCGTCTTCCAAGCCAAAGAGAGTCGCTCGCTGACGGACTCGGACGCTGACATTGAAGCGTTGATGAAGGAATTAATTAGTAATCACACCATCGGATGACGCCCTTTCGGTCTATGGTGCATTCCTTTCTTCCTTTTCTTGCCTTGATGCAAGAAAAGGAAGCGAAAAGAAAATCAAGGCCTCAGGGAGGCCGGCCAACTTGGCCGGATACGAAATCGAATGTGCCGGATGACCGATGAGAGGATTCCATAATCCATAAAGAGAAATAGCACTATGAATAACGTTTTTGTCTACTGCGAAATAGAAGAAGGAACCGTAGCCGACGTCAGTCAGGAGCTGCTCACCAAGGGGCGCGCGCTGGCTGATCAGCTGGGTTGTAAGCTCGAGGCCGTGGCCGCCGGGAGCGGACTGGATGGCATCGAACGACAGATCGTGCCTTACGGCGTCGACGTGTTGCACGTCTTTGACGACCCGCGTCTGGCCCCCTACACCTCACTGCCTCACACGGCCGTGCTCATCAAGCTCTTCAAGGAAGAACAACCGCAGATCGCCCTGATGGGCGCCACCGTCATCGGTCGCGACCTCGGGCCACGCGTCTCGTCGGCCCTCACCAGCGGACTTACCGCCGACTGTACGGCCCTGGAGATCGGCACGTACGAAGACCGCAAGGCCGGCCGCACCTACGAGAATCTGCTCTACCAAATCCGCCCCGCATTCGGCGGCAACATCGTCGCCACCATCATCAACCCCGACCACCGGCCACAGATGGCCACCGTACGCGAGGGCGTGATGAAGAAGGAGGTGCGCGACGCGAACTATCGCGGCGAAGTCATCCGTCACAACACGAGCGACTACATCACCGACGAGGACTGCGTGGTGAAGGTCATCGAGCGACACGTGGAGAAGGCGAAGAACAACCTCAAGGGCTCGCCCATCGTTGTGGCCGGCGGCTACGGCGTGGGATCGAAGGAGAACTTCCAGCTGCTCTTCGACCTGGCCAAGGAGCTGCACGCCGAGGTGGGCGCCTCACGCGCCGCCGTCGACGCGGGCTTCACCGACCACGACCGGCAGATCGGACAGACGGGCGTCACCGTGCGACCCAAGCTCTACATCGCCTGCGGCATCTCGGGCCAGATCCAGCACATCGCCGGCATGCAAGAGAGCGCCATCATCATCTCCATCAACAGCGACCCCGAGGCGCCGATCAATGCCATCGCGGACTACGTGATCACGGGCACCGTGGAGAGCGTCCTGCCGCGCATGATCAAGTATTACAAGAAGAACAGCAAATAATAAGGAAGCATCATGGCAAACTTTTATACCGATACGCCCTCGCTCCGCCACCACCTGCACCACCCACTCATGCGCCGCATCGTGGAGCTGAAGGAGCGTAATTTCAGAGATAAAGACACGTACGACTACGCGCCGGTCGACTTTGACGACGCGATGGACAGCTACGAGCGCGTCCTGGAGATGGTCGGCGAGATCAGCGCCGACGTCATCGCGCCGAACGCCGAGGGCGTCGACCACGACGGCCCGACGGTGGCAGGCGGTCGCGTGACGTACGCCCCAGGCACGCAGGAGAACCTCGACGCCGTGCGCCGTGCCGGACTCATGGGCATGGCCATGCCGCGCCGCTACGGCGGGCTGAACTTCCCCATCGTGCCCTACATCATGGCCGCCGACATCGTCTCGCGCGCCGACGCAGGCTTCGAGAACCTCTGGGGCTTGCAGGACTGCGCCGAGACGCTCTACGAGTTCGGCAACGAGGATCAGCACAGCCGCTACATCCCGCGCGTCTGCGCCGGCGAAACGATGTCGATGGACCTCACCGAGCCCGACGCCGGCAGCGACCTGCAGTCCGTCATGCTCAAGGCCACCTACGACGAGGCCTCGCAGTGCTGGCGACTGAACGGCGTGAAGCGCTTCATCACCAACGGCGACTCGGACATCCACCTCGTCCTGGCCCGCTCCGAAGAGGGCACCCGCGACGGCCGCGGCCTCTCCATGTTCATCTACGACAAGCGCAACGGCGGCGTCAATGTCCGCCGCATCGAGAATAAGATGGGCATCAAGGGATCGCCCACCTGCGAGCTGGTCTTCAACAACGCCCCCGCCGAGCTGTGCGGCGAGCGTCGCCTGGGCCTGATTAAATACGTCATGGCGCTCATGAACGGCGCCCGCCTCGGCATCATGGCGCAGGCCGTGGGCCTCTGCGAGGCCGCCTGGCGCGAAGCCGACAAGTACGCCCACGAACGCCGGCAGTTCGGCCGCGCCATCATCGAGTTCCCCGCCGTCTACGAGATGCTCGCCCTCATGCGTGCCCGCGCCGACGCCACCCGCGCCATGCTCTACGAGACGGCCCGCTACGTGGACATCTACAAGGCCCTCGACGACATCGCCCGCGAACGCAAGCTGACGCCCGACGAGCGCAAGGAGCAGAAGCGCTACGCCAAGCTGGCCGACGCCTTCACGCCGATGGGCAAGGGCATGTCGACCGAGTTCGCCAACCGCAACACGTACGACGCCATCCAGGTGCACGGCGGATCGGGCTTTATGAAGGACTACACCTGCGAACGCCTCTACCGCGACGCCCGCATCACGAACATCTACGAGGGCACCACGCAGCTGCAAGTCGTGGCCGCCATCCGCCACGTCACCACCGGCACCTACCTCGCCCGCCTGCGCGAATACGAAGCCGAGACCTATCGCCCCGAGCTCTCCGACCTGCACGCGCAGCTCCGGGAGATGACCGACACGTACGAAGGGCTTGTGGCCCGCGTCACGGAGCCTAAGGATGCGGAGCTGCTCGACTTCATGGCGCGCCGCTTAGTCGAGGCCGCCACGCATTGCGTCTTCGGCTACCTGCTCCTCCAGAGCGCCAACACGGACGACTCGTTCACGCCCTCGGCGCGCGTCTACGTCCGCTACGGCGCCGCCGAGATCGCCCAGATCCGCAGCTTCATCGAGGACTTCCGCCCCGAGTCGCTCTCGGATTACAAGGCATAAACGATACACAAAGAAGAAGCCCCTCTTTTTACCGGAGGAGATTTCATTTTTATTTAGGTACGCCGGATCTGCTGTGAAGCACGTCCGGCTTTTTTTATGCCCCGACCGGATGGGGGCATCAGGGATGCCTGCCAAGTTTTCCTGGTACCCGTGTAGGGGCGGCCCCTGCCGGGGCAAGGAAGTTTGGCCTGGTACCTCATGTAGGGGCGTATCGAATACGCCCTCCAGACATCCCGCAGGGATGAATGATCAGGCGACCGGGGGCGGGTGTGGGGGTAGCCGAATCGTTCTACATTTGTCGCCGCTGACGCGGGCAGAGGCTCGTTTAATCGCTATTTGAATCACGTTTGAATGCTCGCACGCCGTGCAAAGGGCAAAACCCGGTGAGTTTTGGTACTCGCACGCCGTGCAAGGGGTAAAACCCGGTGAGTTTCGGTACTCGCACGCCGTGCAAAGGGCAAAACCCGGCGAGTTTTGGTACTCGCATGCCGTGCAAAGGGCAAAACCCGGTGAGTTTTGGTACTCGCATGCCGTGCAAAGGGCAAAACCCGGTGAGTTTTGGTACTCGCACGGCATGCAAAGGGCAAAACCCGGCGAGTTTTGGTACTCGCATGCCGTGCAAAGGGCAAAACCCGGCGAGTTTTGGTACTCGCATGCCGTGCAAAGGGCAAAACCCGGTGAGTTTTGGTACTCGCACGCCGTGCAAGGGGTAAAACACAGTTAAAAGGCGCCCGTCATGGATCAGCAACGACATATAACCAATTCACTTTTCAATCAACCAATCACTTACAGAATCAGTATGGAAGAATTTATCGAAGTCAATTCCTTAGGAAAGAAAAAGCTCGACAACGGGCTGCACGTGGGTTTCCACAGAGACGCGTACGATTTGGTCAACGCCTGTGAGGTCGCCAAAATCGGCATCACGGAAGCCAGGAAACAGGAATGGAAAGAGAATCTCGACCTCGAAGGCGACATCAACCAAGAGTCAACGGCTGATTACATCACCAAAGAGATCGACAAAAAGGACGAGGCGCGCGACAAGCTCATCTCCTTCCTCTTTGCCATGATCCGCGATTATCGGCTGTCGCCCGAGAACGACGAGGCTATCGCTGCCGAAAAGCTGGTCCTCCTCATCAAGCCTTACAGCAAGCTACAGCGCGAATCGCTCCGCCGCGAAACGGATCACATCGACGGCCTGATCACAGACCTGAAGAAGCCGGAAAATGCGGCGCTCATCACCACCCTACGGCTCACGCCGATCGTGACGAAATTGGAGGCCGCCAACACAGCTTTCCGCAACCTCTTTATGCAGAACGTGAAGAAGGATCGCCGCAGCAACCTACCCACGGCCGCCGAGGTACGTCCCAAGACCGACGCCGCCTATGACCGCATCATCTTTATGATCCGCGCCGCCTATCTCTCCGGCGCCACCCCCGTGGATCGGGCTGTAATCAAGACTTTGATTCACGACCTGAACAATTTGGTGGATAGGACAGATACGGAGTATCGCCAGAGCCTCGCCCAGCGTAAGGCCGCCGGGGACAAGCAACCCAAGGAACCCAAACAGCCCAAGGAACCTAAGCAACCTAAGGATCCCAAGCCAGCGCCCGACCCGAAGCAACCGGAACAGCCTAAGCAGCCCGAGAAGCCGAAGGATCCGAAGAAACCCGACGACGGCAATCCTGACATCAAGCTGCCGGAGGAATAGAGGTGGTTGTTGGGGGCTGAAGCCCCGTTTAGTCGTTGGTTTGTTTATCTGTTGATGTACCCGTAGTTGACAGCGACTCAGGTAAACAAACACCTAAACAAATCAACAGAGGGCGAAGCCCCCAACAACCCTATGACAAAGCCCCGACCCTTGCTCATCCAAAGAGCGGAGGATCGGGGCTTGCGATTATGTGCCAGAGGATGGCGCTATCGGTCGCCTACTTGAACTGGTAGAACCAGAAGGGGAAGCCGGGCATTTTGATCACGGCGCCGTCGCTGGCCTTACCCGTCTTCGGGTCGTAGGTGTAGAAGCCCGTCTCCTTATCGCCCCAAACGGAGAAGACAATCAGGTCGTTGTAAGTGGAGACGTGTGTGGAGTAGGCGCAGCTGTG